>JBFKKR010000029.1:0-32533 GCA_041682035.1 Pseudomonadales bacterium
GCCGGGGGCGCGGCATGGACCGTGTGAAGGCCGCGCTGATCATCGGGCTGATCCGGCTGCTCGCGTCCTGTTCACTGCCCACCGCGCAACGCCTCGGGCGCGCGCTCGGCACGGTGTTCTGGAAGACAGGCTCGGAGCTGGCGCGCATCACCCGCATCAACCTGCGTCTCTGCCTGCCGGAACTGGAGGAGGCCGAGCGCGAGGCCCTGGCCCGGGAGAGCGTGTTGCAGACCGGCTGTACCATGATGGAGACCGGCATTGTCTGGCTGTGGCCTGAGGAGCGCTCCGCCGCGCTGATCCGCCGCGTCGTCAACGCCGAGCTGCTCGACCGCTGCATGGCCGACGGGCGCGGCCTGGTGGTGGTGATGCCGCACCTCGCCAACTGGGAGATGATGAACCAGCAGTTCACTGCGAAGTACCACGGCCACGCGATCTACAAGCCGCCGGGCCTGGCGGCGCTGGACCGTTTTGTCATCGAGCAGCGGCGCCAGTTCGGTCATGGCTTCGACCTCTATCCCAACACGCGCGAGGGGGTCGAGGCTCTCTACGCCGCGGTGCGCAACGGCGGCTGTGCGTTCGTGCTGCCCGACCAGGAACCGAGCGTGAAGAGTGGCGTGTGGGCGCCGTTCTTCGGTGTGCCCGCGCTGACCAGCAAGCTGGTGCCGCTGATCCGCGCCGAGACCGGCTGCGAGGTGATCTGCGGACACGTGATCCGGCTGCCGGACGGGGCCGGCTTCGAGGTGCATTACCGGGAGATGGCGCCGGGCTACGATGACCCCGACATCGTCACCGCGGCGACTGCCATCAACCGTACCATCGAGCAGGTGGTGCGCACCGCCCCGGCGCAGTACCAGTGGGAATACAAGCGCTTCAAGCGGCGGCCGGAAGGCATGGAAAAGGTCTACGGCCGCTAGGCGGGCCTCGCGGTCACGGTGCTGCTAGTAACGCCAGAACATCGGCGAGAACAGCACCAGCAGCGTGAACACCTCCAGCCGGCCGAGCAGCATCGCGAAACAGAGAATCCACTTGGCGGTGGCGTTGATGTCTCCGTAGTGCGCGGCGACCTCGCCCAGGCCGGGGCCGAGGTTGTTGATGCTGGCACTCACCGCGGAAAAGGCCGTGACGAAATCCAGGCCGGTCGCCATCAGCAGCAGCGTCATGAAGATGAACAGCGACATGTACACCGAGACGAATCCCCAGACGGACTCCAGCACCCGGTCCGGCACCACCTTGCCACCGACCTTCACCGGTATCACCGCGTTGGGGTGGATCAGGCGGCGGATTTCGCGCTGCCCCTGCTTGAACAGCAGCAGCACCCGGATCACCTTCATGCCGCCGCCGGTCGAGCCGGCGCAGCCGCCGACGAAGGCGCCGAGGAACAGCATGATCGGCAGGAAGCTGGGCCAGGCGGAAAAGTCGGCCGTGCCGAAGCCGGTGGTGGTGGCGATGGAGACCACTTCGAATACGCCCTGGGTGATGGATTCCTGCGCCTCGTAGGTATCGGTGCGGAAGAGCATCGTCGCGGTCACCGCGGAGGCAGTGGTCAGGCAGAAGATGTAGAAACGGAATTCCGGGTCGCGCAGGTAGTGCGAAACGGTCTGCGAACTCCAGGCGACGTAATGCAGAGAGAAGTTCACGCCGCAGACCATCATGAAGAAGATGCATACCAGCTCGATGGTGTGATTCTGGAAGTATCCGATGCTGGCGTCATGGGTGGAGAAACCGCCGATGGCGACGGTGGAGAAACTGTGCGAGACGGCGTCGAACCAGTTCATGCCGGCGAGCCAGTAGCACAGTGCGCAGAGGACGGTGAGTCCGAGGTAGATGTTCCAGAGGCTCACCGCCGTCTCGCGGATGCGTGGCGTCAGCTTGCTGTCCTTCATCGGCCCGGGAGTCTCCGCCCGGTAGAGCTGCATGCCGCCGATGCCGAGCATGGGCAGGATCGCCACCGCCAGCACGATGATGCCCATGCCGCCCAGCCACTGCAGCTGCTGGCGATAGAACAGGATCGACTTCGGCAGCGTGTCGATGCCGGTGATGACGGTCGCGCCGGTTGTGGTGAGACCGGAGATGGACTCGAAGATGGCATCCACCGCGCTCAGCCCGACCGAGTGCGCGAGGTACAGCGGGATGGCGCCGAACAGTCCGAGAACGGTCCAGAACATCACCACGACGACGAAGCCGTCCCGCGTGCGCAGGTCGCGCCGGATGTTGTGCACCGGAAACCAGACCAGCAGGCCGACGCAGAGCGTCAGCGCGAAGGTGAGCACAAAGGCCTGGGTGACGCCGTCCTTGTAGAAGACCGAGACCAGGCTGGGCGGGATCATGGTGAAGCTGAAGATCATCAGCAACAATCCCAGCACGCGCAGTACGACGGCGAAGTTCATGGGCTAGATGTACGTCGCGCTGACCTGGAAGATGTGCTCGACATCCGGGATGCGCCGCTTGTCGACCACGAAAAGGATGACGTGGTCATCGGCTTCAACCTGCACGTCGTCCCCGGCGATGAGCACCTGGTCACCGCGCACGATCGCGCCGATGGTGGTGCCCTCGGGCAGTTCGATCTCGTCGATGGAGCGACCCACCACCTGCGAGGTGCGGCGGTCGCCGTGCGCGATGGCCTCGATCGCCTCGGCCGCGCCGCGCCGCAGCGAGTGGACGTTGACGACGTCGCCGCGCCGCACGTGGGTCAGCAGCGTGCCGATGGTGGTCTGCTGCGGCGAGATCGCGATGTCGATGTCGCCGCCCTGGATCAGGTCGACGTAGGCCGGGTTGTTGATCAGTGTCATGACCTTGCGCGCGCCGAGGCGCTTGGCCAGCATCGAGGACATGATGTTGGCCTCGTCCTGGTTGGTGACGGCGCAGAAGACGTCGGCCTCCTCGATACTCTCCTCCAGCAGCATCTCCTGGTTGGAGGCATCTCCGACCAGCACGATCGCGCGCGACAACCGCTCGGAGAGGCGCTGGCAGCGGGCCGGGTCGCGCTCGATGATCTTGACCTGGTAGCGCCCCTCGAGCGCCGCGGCGAGCCGCTCGCCGATATTGCCGCCGCCGGCGATGATGATGCGCCGGTAGGCCTGTTCCAGTCGCCGCAACTCGCTCATGACGGCGCGGATGTGGGTTTTCGCGGCGATGAAGAATACCTCGTCGTCGGGCTCGATGACGGTGGAGCCGCGCGGGATGATGGGCCGGTCGCGCCGGAAGATGGCGGCGACCCGGGTCTCCACGCGTGGCATGTGCTGGCGCAGGAAACGCAGTTCCTTGCCGACCAGCGGACCGCCGGCGTAGGCCTTCACCGCCACCAGCTGCACCTTGCCCTCGGCGAAGTCGAGTACCTGCAGCGCGCCGGGGTGTTCCATCAGGCGCTGGATGTAATCGGTGACGACCTGCTCGGGGCTGATCAGCACATCGATCGGCAGGCTCTCGTTGCAGAACAGGCCGCTGCGCGTGAGGTAGGCGGTGCCGCGCACGCGCGCGATCTTGGTGGGGGTGCGGTACAGCGTGTAGGCGACCTGGCAGGCGATCATGTTGACCTCGTCGCTGTGGGTGACGGCGATCAGCATGTCGGCGTCCTCCGCGCCGGCATTGCGCAGGACGTCCGGGTAGGAGCCGCAGCCCTCCACGGTGCCGATATCGAGGCGGTCGGCCAGTTCGCGCAGGCGTTTGCCGTCGGTATCGACCACCGTGATGCGGTTTTCCTCCTCGCGCGCGAGGTGCTCGGCGAGACTCGCCCCCACCTGGCCGGCACCGAGGATGATGATGTTCATGGTGGATATCACGGTCCTGGCGCCGGCAGGCGGCGTCAGGCCTTCTCCAGCAGGCAGTAAAAAAAGCCGTCGCCACCACCGGGCGCGGGGAAGCGCTGGTAACCGGCTGCGCAGGGTGTTGCCCCGGGAATCTCCAGGGGCAGTGGGCGGGCATCCCCGGCAGACCGCAGGAATTCAGTCACGACGGCCTCGTTCTCCTGGCGCAGCAGACTGCAGGTGGCATAAAGCAGGTGGCCGCCTGGCGTCAGCACTTTCCATAGTGATTGCAGCAGCTTGCGCTGCTTCCCGGCAAGTTTAGCAACATCGTTTTCGCGCCGCAGCAGGCGGATGTCGGGGTGGCGGCGGATGACACCGGTGGCCGAGCAGGGTGCGTCGAGCAGGATACGGTCGAACGCGACGCCATCCCACCAGGCGCTGGTGTCGGCGGCATCGGCGGCCAGTACCTCGGCCGCGGCGAGGCCGAGACGGTCGAGGTTCTCGCGCAGGGTCCGCAGGCGCTCGCCGTCGACGTCGAGGCAGGCCAGGCGGATGTCGGGACACCGCTCCAGCAGGTGTGCGCTCTTGCCACCCGGCGCGGCGCAGGCGTCCAGCACGCGTTGCCCGGCCCGCAAGCCGAGCAGTTCGGCGGCCTGCTGGGCGCTGGCGTCCTGCACGCTGGCCCGGCCTTCCGCGAACCCGGGCAGCGCCGTGGCGGGGACGGGGTGCGCCAACTGCAGCCCATAGGGACACTCCGCGAGGGTTTCGCTGTCGATGCCGGCTTCCTGCAGCAGCGCCTGGTAGCCGGCGCGGGAGGACTTGAGCCGGTTGACCCGGATCGCCATCGGCGCGCGGTCGTTACAGGCGCGCAGGATCTCTTCGGCGCGGTCGGGCCAGTCCCTGCGCAGCGCATCGAGCAGCCATTGCGGGCTGGCCTGCCTGGCGGTCTCCGGCGCGGTGGCCGGCAGCTCGGTGGACGCCTCGCGCGCGGCGCGGCGCAGGACGGCGTTCACCAGCCCGGCCAGGCCCGGGCGCTTGAGGGCGCGGCAGGTCTCCACGCTCTCGTTGACCACCCGCGCCGGCGGGGTGCGCATGAACTGCAGTTGGTAGAGGCCGAGCAGCAGCAGGGCGCGCACGGCGCCGTCGCGCGCGTCCAGCGGCTTTTTCAGGTAGCCGCCGAGCTGCCAGTCGAGCCGGTGGAAGAAGCGCACGGTGCCGTCGAGCAGTTCGCGCGCCAGGGCCTGCTGGTCGGCGGGGATGGACCGGAAATGCCGGTTGCGGGTTTCGTCCAGCGAGGCGCCGCGCAGGGTTGCGTCCAGCGCGCGGGCGCAGGCCAGGCGCAGTCCCGTCACCCCGGCCCGGTCAGCCAAGCCGGGCGCCGGGCTGGAACAGCGCGCCTCTCGCGTTGAGGATGTCCCGCACCGGCAGGGACCGCCCGCCGGGAAACTGTAATTCCTGCAGGCGCAGGACCTGTTCGCCGCAGGCCACCTGGATGCCGTCGCCGGGCGCCTGCAGGACGGTGCCCGGCGCCGCGGCGACCGGCTCGGCCAGCACTTCGGCCCGGTGGATGCGGAATTCCTCGGCGCCGCTGCAACTGCGTACCCCCGGCCAGGGGTCGAAGGCGCGGATGCGCCGCTCGATCACCACTGCCGGCTCGGTCCAGTCCACCCGGCCTTCGGATTTCTCCAGCTTGCGCGCATAGGTCACCTGCTGTTCGTCCTGCGTGATGCCTGCCGGCGGGCTGGCGGGATCAAGGGTCCGGAGCCACTCGGCAAGCGCTCTGGCGCCGAGCGCGGCCAGGGCATCGTGCAGGCTCGCTGCCGTGTCCCGGGCGCCGATGGGCAGACGGGCGGCATGCACCACGTTGCCAGCGTCCAGGCGTTCGGCCATGCGCTGGATGGTGATGCCGGTCTCGGCGTCCCCGGCCTCGATGGCGCGCTGGATGGGCGCCGCGCCGCGCCAGCGCGGCAGCAGCGAGGCGTGCACGTTGTATGCTCCGCCGGGAAAGCCCTCGAGCAGGCTGCGTGGCAGGATCTGTCCGTAGGCCACCACCACCAGCACGTCGGCGTGGGCATCGAGCAGGTCGGCGACCGCTTCGGGGTGCCGGATCCGCTCCGGCTGCAGGACCGGTATGCCCGCGGCCATGGCCAGTTCCTTGACCGGGCAGGGCTGCAGTTTCCGGCCGCGGCCACTGGCGCGGTCGGGCTGGCAGACCACCCGCAGCGGCGCCATCCCGGCGTCCAGGAGCCGGGCCAGGTGGGCGGCGGCGAAAGCGGGCGTGCCCGCGAACAGCAGGCTGGGGCTGGCAGTTGGCATGGAATTTCCGGTGAGCGGATCAGGCGCGCTGACGGTGCTGTTTTTCCAGCCGGCGGCGGATGCGCTGGCGCTTCAGGCCGGACAGGTAGTCGACGAACAGCTTGCCATCGAGGTGGTCGATCTCGTGCTGTATACAGACCGCCAGCAGTCCCTCGGCCTCCATCTCGAAGGGCGCCCCGTTGCGGTCCAGCGCGCGCACGCGGATGTGCCCGGCGCGGCTGACGAGTTCGTATTCGCCCGGTACCGACAGGCAGCCCTCCTCCAGTTGCTGCTCTCCGTCCTTCTCCAGGATCTCCGGATTGATGAAAACCAGCGGCTCGGACTGCTCGCCCGAGACATCGCAGACCAGCAGGCGCTTGTGATAGTTCACCTGCGTCGCTGCCAGGCCGATGCCGGGCGCCGCGTACATGGTTTCGAACATGTCGTCGATCTGGCGTCGCAGGGCGTCATCCACGACCTCGACCTTCTCCGCCTTTGTGCGTAATCGCGGGTCGGGGTATTCCAGTATGCTGAGCAGGGCCATATCCAATTACTGCAATGTTTTATGTATAAAACGCAAAGTTGTTGCTAAGATTACTCAGGCCGGGTTGCCTCGTGAGGCGGCTGGTGCCCAAGTGGTCCAGGCTGGGAACTGCCGGATATCGCCGGTCTTTCGTTCCTGCATGCCGGGGCCCTTGTGACCGGTACTCGATGTTCCGGTCCTGGGACCGCTGCCGCAATCCTTGTGAACAATTATAAGGGTAATCGAATCATGAGAACATTGAGGCTGTGGTCGCTGGGCGTTCTGCTCGCGGCATTTGCCCAGTTGGCGTGGACCGAAGCCGTCGAACTGCGCAAGGATCACCCCGAAGAGTATGTGGTTCAGAAGGGCGACACGCTCTGGGGCATCTCCAGCCGATTTCTCGAGAAACCCTGGTTCTGGCCGGAAATCTGGCACGTCAATCCGCAGGTCGCCAACCCGCACCTGATCTACCCGGGCGACCGCCTCTACCTCACCTGGAAGGACGGCCGGCCGATGTTGTCCCGCGATCGCGGCACCATCAAGCTGAGCCCGCAGAAACGCATCGTGCCCAGCGACGAGGCCATTCCCGCCATTCCGCTGGACATGATCAACCAGTTCCTGGTGAATAACCGCATCGTCTCGGAAGGCGAGCTCGAAGCAGCGCCTTACGTAATCGCCGGCCGTGACGGCCACGTGGTCACCGGCATGAACGACGCCATTTACGTGCGCGGCGTGCTCGACAAGGAAGTGGGCAGCTACGGGGTCTACCGCGAAGGCGAGCGGTACATCGATCCGGACACCGGGGAGTTCCTGGGCCAGGAGGCGCAGGACATCGGCCTGGTGAAGGTCCGCGACGTGGAAGACGAAATCTCCACGGCCGTCATCCAGTCCTCGCGCCAGGAAGTACGCCTGTATGACCGCGTTCTGGGCATCGAGCAGAACAAGGTGAACTCGCTGTTCCACCCGAGCGCACCCTCCACTGAGCTGAAGGGCAGAATCATTGCCGTGGTCGGCGGTGTCAGCCAGGTGGCGGCCAACAACGTGGTGGCCCTGAACCTCGGCGCCCGTGACGGCCTGCAGCCCGGCAACGTCATGGCCATCTACAAGGCTGGCGGCACCGCACGTGACGCCATCCGCAAGGACATCGTGCAACTGCCCGCGGAGCGCGGCGGCCTGCTGATGGTGTTCCGCTCCTTCGAGAAGATGAGCTATGCGCTGGTACTGAAATCCAGCCGCGCGCTGGAAGTGCTCGACGAGGTGCGCAACCCCTGACCTTGCCAGTCGCGCACCGTTTGCGCGACCATCCGCCCCGAGCGGGCCAGGGAAGGCCGGCGTAAGGAACGCCACGCCGCGCATGACCGCCAGCGGCGGGATCGCACAACTCCCCTGACGACCAGGCCGCCGGCCTGGTCGTAGTCGTTTTGGCAGCTACGTTTGGCGGGCCGGGAGGCGGCATTCAGGGCGCATCATCCAGGGAAGGGAAGCCATGGACGCACGCGCGCACACTCCGGAGCGGTCTGCCGCTCCGCCCGCCGGCCCCGATAGCGGGTTGCTGGCTGCCTGGCTGGTCCTGTCCCGGGCGCCCGCCGCCGCCCGGCGCGATGCCCTGCAGGCCTGGTTCGCGGGCAGGGCGCCGGCGCCACCCGGCCGGCTGCCGGCCTGGGTGGACGACTGCCTGCGCTGGCAGGCGGCATCGCCGGCGCATCACTGCCTGCCGATCAGCGACCCGCGTTACCCGCCACTGCTGAGAAACATCCCCGCCGCACCGCTGGTGCTCTTCCTGCGCGGCCGGCCGCAGGCCCTGCGGATGGAGGGCGTCGCGGTGGTCGGCGCCCGGCGCGCCACGCCGGGCGGCCTGGAAACGGCCCGCGCCCTGGGCCATGACCTCGCGGCCGGCGGGCTCTGCGTGGTCAGTGGCCTGGCGCTGGGGGTCGATGCTGCCGCCCATCAGGGCGCGCTCACGGCGGCGGGCGCCACCATCGCGGTGCTGGGGAGCGGACCGGACCGGGTCTACCCGCGGCGCCACGCGGCGCTGGCGGAGGGTATCCTGGAACATGGCGCGCTGGTGAGCGAATTCATCCCGGGCACCCCGCCGGCACCGGCCAATTTCCCGCGCCGCAATCGCATCATCAGCGGGCTGTGCCGGGCCACGGTCGTGGTCGAGGCCGGCCTGCGCAGTGGTTCGCTGGTCACCGCACGCCTGGCCGCCGAACAGGGTCGCGAGGTGGGCGCCGTGCCGGGCGCCGTGCAGAACCCCATGGCCAGTGGCACCAACCAGCTGCTGCACGACGGTGCCGCGCTGATACGCGATGCGGCGGACGTGCTCACGCTCCTGCCCGAACTGGTGCCGGCCCCGGTGGCGCCGGCCGGTGGGCTGCGCGCGGCCGCCGCGGGGCCGCCGGGCGAGGCGGGCGTGGTGTGGGCGGCGCTGGAGTCCCACCCGGTCAGCGTCGACCGCCTGCAGGCGCGCACCGGCTGGGACGTCCCCCGCCTCGCCGCCGTGCTGGGCGAACTGGAGGTGGGCGGCCTGGTCCAGCGGGTGGCCGGCGGCTACACCCGCACTTGCTTCGATCACCCGGAAGCGCTAGTTTCGCGCGCCTCGTGTGAGCAGGAGCAATGAGCAGTGGGCGAAGCATGCGTCGCCTTCCTGATGGGTTCTGATCCGGACGACCCGGTCATGCAGTCCGCTGTGGCGGTGCCGGGTGAACCGGGCGTGAAGATCGAGGCGCGGTGAGCAGCAGTCAGCGCCAGCTCCGCAGCCGTGGTGCCGCGCTCTGTGCGCTGCGCCACGGCGGCGTCGTGCTGTGCCCCACCGAAGGGGTCTGGGGATTGAGCTGTGACCCCGCCCGGCCGGCGGCGCTGCGACGCCTGCTGGCGCTGAAACGGCGCCCGCCCCGGAAGGGCATGATTCTCGTCGCTGCACAGCGTGCCCAGCTGCGGCGCTGGATGGCGCCCGTCGGCCCGGAAAAGGAACGACGGCTGCAGGCGTCCTGGCCGGGACCCAACACCTGGATCGTGCGGGCGCGGCAGGGCGTGCCCTCGTTGCTGACCGGCGGCCGCGCCAGCATCGCGGTGCGCGTCAGCGACCATGCGCCGGTGCGTGAACTGTGCCAGAGTTTCGGCAGCGCACTGGTTTCCACGTCGGCCAACCTGACCGGCACGCCGGCTGCGCGGGGCTCCCCGCTACGGGTGCGGCGGCGCTTTGCCGGCGCGCGGCTCCCGGTGTGGCCGGGCGAACTGGGTGGCGCGGCGCGGCCGAGCCGGATCATCGACCTGGCGAGCGGCAGGGTGTTGCGGGCATGAGGGACGTGGATGACTGAAGACGCAGCGCTGTCGGACGCGGACGTACAGTCAGTGCGCGCATTCCTGCAGGAATACCAGCGCTCGCTGTGCGCCTCGTTTGAGGCAGCCGAGGCCGGTCCGCAGATCTTCCGCCAGGACAGCTGGGAACGCGAGGAAGGGGGCGGCGGCATCACCCGGGTGCTCGAGGACGGCGCCACGTTCGAGAAGGGCGGGGTGAATTTCTCGCACGTTGCCGGCGCGCGGCTGCCCGATTCGGCCACCGCCGCGCGACCGGAACTCGCGGGGCGCGCATTTCAGGCCATGGGGGTGTCCGTGGTAATGCACCCGCGCAATCCGATGGCGCCCACTTCACACGCGAATTTCCGTTTCTTCCTCGCCACGTGCCCGGATCGGCCGCCGGTCTGGTGGTTCGGTGGTGGCTACGACCTCACCCCCTACTACGGTTTCGAGGAGGACTGTCGCCACTGGCACCGCACGGCAGCCACCGCCTGCGCCGCCTACGGTGCGGACGTCTATCGGAGTTACAAACGCTGGTGTGACCGTTACTTCCACCTGCCGCATCGCGGCGAACAGCGCGGCATCGGCGGGCTCTTCTTCGATGACCTGAACGAGGGCGGCTTCGAACGCTGTTTCTCGTTGCTCCGCGACGTGGCAGCCAGTTACCCGCAGGCCTACCTGCCCATCGTGGAACGTCGCGCGCAGTTGCCATGGACCGAAGCCGAGCGAGCCTTCCAGGAGTATCGCCGCGGCCGTTACGTGGAGTTCAACCTGGTCTACGACCGCGGCACGCTGTTCGGCCTGCAGACCGGCGGACGCACCGAGTCCATCCTGATGTCGCTGCCGCCCGTGGTGCGCTGGCAGTACGATCGCCGGGCGGAGCCGGGCAGCCGCGAGGCGCAGCTCACCGATTTCTTCCTGCGCCCGCGCGACTGGCTCGCGGAGGATCTCGCGCCGGAGCCGGGGCAGGAAGCGTGAGCGAGGATCGCTACGCCGTGTTCGGCGATCCGGTCGCCCACAGTTGGTCGCCACGCATTCACGCCGCTTTCGCCGAGCAAACCGGCGAGCAGCTTCGCTACGACGCCATCCAGGTGCCGGCAGCGGCGTTCGATGCGGCGGTGGCGGGGTTTTTTGCCGAGGGTGGCGCCGGCCTCAACATCACGCTGCCGCACAAGCAGTCGGCATTCCGCCTCGCCCGGACCGCCGCCGACGCGGCGGCGGCGGCCGGTGCGGCCAACACCCTGTGGCAGGATGCCGCAGGGGACATCGCGTGTGACAACACCGACGGCCGGGGCCTGGTGCGGGACCTGGTGCACAACCACCGCGTCGACCTGCGGGGCCGTTCGGTCCTGCTGCTGGGGGCGGGTGGCGCGGCCCGCAGCGTTCTGGGGTCGCTGCTGGAGGAGGGTGTCGGGCGCCTGCATATCGCCAACCGCACCGCCGCGCGGGCACAGGAGCTGCAG
Source organism: Pseudomonadales bacterium (assembly GCA_041682035.1). Lineage (GTDB taxonomy): Bacteria > Pseudomonadota > Gammaproteobacteria > Pseudomonadales > JBFGWM01 > JBFJWR01. The sequence continues at coordinate 11,325 of JBFKKR010000029.1, forward strand.
GCGCGGTTCGCCGGGCTGGCGGACGTCACCGCCGGCGGGCTGGATGCGCTTGCCTCCGAAGCGCCCTTCGACGTCGTCATCAGCGCGATGTCGGCCGGGTTGCACGGCGCGCTGCCCGACCTGCCGGCCGGCCTGCTGGCGCGCGGCGCCTGCTGCTACGACATGATCTATGCGGCGGAACCGACCGCCTTTCAGTACTGGGCGAATGGCGCCGGCGCGGATCGCGCCCTCGACGGGCTCGGCATGCTGGTGGAGCAGGCGGCGGAATCCTTCCTGATCTGGCGCGGGGTGCGGCCCGAGACCCGGCCGGTCATCCGCATGCTCCGGCAACGCCTGCTTTAATCCGTCCGGTACTCGGCCAGGTACTTGTCTTTCAGGCGAACGTAGTTGGCGGCCGTATAGGGGAAGAATTCCAGTTCCTCCGCCTTGAGCGGCCGCGCCTCGCGGACCGGCTGGCCGGTGTAGAGGCGGCCGCCACGCAGTTTCTTGCCGGGCGGGACGAGCGCCCCGGCGCCGAGGATGACCTCGTCCTCGACCTGTGCGCCGTCCATGACGATGACGCCCATGCCGACCAGGATACGGTTGCCCAGCGTACAGCCGTGCAGGATCACGCGGTGCCCGATGGTCACGTCATCCCCGACCCGCAGGGCGTGGCCGTCCGGATTGAAGCGGCTGGCGTGGGTGATGTGCAGCACCGAGTTGTCCTGGATGCTGCAGCGCTCGCCGACCCGGATGCTGTGCATGTCGCCGCGGACGACGGTCATGGGCCAGACCGAGCAGTCCGCGCCCAGTTCCACATCGCCGATGATCAGCGCGCTCGAGTCGACGTAGACCCGCTCACCCAGCTGCGGGGTCATGCCCTGGTAGGTGCGAACTGCCATGCTCTGGGGCCTCCTCCGTGTCCTTCGTGGGTGATTCTATAGGACAATATACCCGCACCCCGCGAATGGACTGAACATGAGTCACGTATTGCTGAGCCGTCCCGAGTTTCCTGCCTTCGACGACGTCCGCCCGGAGGAGGTCGAGTCCGTCATCGACCAGCTGCTGGCGGAGAACCGTGCCCAAGTCCGGGAACTGCTGCAGCAGCCGGAAGCGACCTGGAAGGGATTGCTGCTGCCGCTGGAGGAACTGGACGACCGGCTCTCGCAGGCCTGGTCGCCGGTCAGTCACCTGAATGCCGTGTGCAACAACGAGGCGCTGCGGAACGCCTACAACGCCTGCCTGCCGAAGATTTCCGACTACTCCGCGGAACTCAGCCAGAACCAGGCACTGTTCGAGGCGATCAGCGCGGTGGAGTCCGCGGGCGCGGAACTGGATACGGCGCAGCGCGCGGTGCTGGAGCACACGCTGCGTGATTTCCGGCTCGCCGGCGTGGCGCTGCCGCAGGAAAAGAAGGAGCGCTTCCGCGAACTGCAGCGCATGCTGACCGAGCTGACCAGCCGCTATTCCGACAACGTGCTCGACGCCACCAACGCATGGAGTCGCACGATCGAGGACGTGGAGGCGTTGCGCGGCGTGCCGCAGACCAGCCTCGACCGCTTCCGCGCCGAGGCGGAGTCGCGCGGCGAGAGCGGTTACCGGATCTCGCTCGACTTCCCGGCCTACTTCGCGATCATGGCGCACGCGCAGAACCGCAAGCTGCGGGAGGAGCTCTACCACGCCTACAGCACGCGCGCTTCCGACCAGGGGCCGCATGCCGGGCAGTGGGACAACAGCGGCATCATGGACGAGATCCGCCAGCACCGGCAGGAACTGGCCCGCCTCCTCGGTTTCGAGGATTACGTCGCCTACTCGCTGGCGACCAAGATGGCCGGCTCGGGGAGCGAGGTCGAGTCCTTCCTGCTGGAACTGGCCGAGCGCTCGCGCCCGTTCGCCGAGCGTGAGATGGCCGAGGTGCGCGCGTTCGCCGCCGAAAAGCTCGGCATCGACGAACTGCAGGCCTGGGACATGAGTTACGTCAGCGAACGGCTGCGCGAATCCCGCTACCAGCTGCGAGAGGAAGAGCTGCGTCCGTGGTTCCCGCTGGAGAAGGTGCTCGACGGCCTGTTCGATATCGTCGCGCGCCTGTTCGGCGTCGAGGTGGCACAGGCCAGCGGTTACCCGACCTACCATCCGGATGTGCGCCTGTTCGAGATCCGCCGCGGCGGCGAGGCGATCGCCTGGTTCTACCTGGATCCCTTCGCACGCGAGCACAAGCGTGGTGGCGCCTGGATGGATGAATACCGCAGCCGCCGCCGCTGCGCCGACGGCCGCATGCAGCGGCCGGTGGCCTACCTGGTCTGCAACTTCATGCCGCCCAGTGGCGGCCGCCCCGCGCTGCTGACCCACGACGAGGTGATCACCCTGTTCCACGAGTTCGGCCACGGCCTGCATCACATGCTGACCGAGATCGAGTACCTCGACGTGTCAGGCATCAACGGCGTGCCCTGGGACGCGGTCGAGCTGCCCAGCCAGTTCCTGGAGAACTGGTGCTGGGAGCCGGAAGCGCTCTCCAGCATCTCGGCGCACTTCGAGACCGGTGAGCCCCTGCCGCGCGAAATGCTCAACAGCATGCTGGCGATGCGCAATTTCCAGAGTGGCGTGCAGATGCTGCGGCAGGTGGAGTTCTCGCTGCTGGACCTGCGCCTGCATGCCGCCAGCACGGGCGGGATGCGACCGGTTGCCGAGGTGCTCGCGGAAGTGCGCGAGATCACCGGCTACCTGGAACTGCCGGAATGGAACCGCTACACCCACAGCTTCACGCATGTCTTTTCAGGTGGTTACGCCGCCGGATACTACAGCTACAAGTGGGCCGAGGTGCTGTCGGCGGACGCGTTTTCGCGTTTTCGCGAGGAGGGCGTGTTCAACCCGCAGTGCGGCGCGGATTTCTACCGCCACGTCCTGGCGCGCGGCGGATCCGAGGACCCGCGCGAACTGTTCCGGCGTTTTCGCGGCCGCGATCCGCAGCCGGATGCATTGCTGCAGACCTGCGGCCTGGTCGCCGCCTGAGGCCGGCCCGGCTCGCCGCCGCCCATGTCAGCACCGGTGAAGCGCTTCATCGCCGGGGCGGTCTGCCCGGGCTGTGGCGCCATGGACAGGATCAAGGCCTGGGTGGAGGACGGGGTCGCGCATCGGGAGTGTGTCGCCTGTGGCTTTGCCGACCGGGCCAGCGCCGAACCTGGCAAGCTGCCGCCGACGCGCCTCGAGCGGCCCGCGCAGCCGACCGCCGCAACGCTGAAATTCTATCCGCGCAAGGGCGGGGACAAAAAGCCGGAGTAGTAACGGGCGTTTGCTTGTGCCCGATAAACCGGTTGCTATAATGCCGCCCTCCTGCGCATCCGCCCCCGGCGGAACCAGCGGGCCGGCAGGCGATGCGGCTTGATTCTCATCGGGCTGCCTGCAGCCCCGGCAGGGTGTCACAGATTCGACGGAGAAAGCCGCATGCGCTTCCTGAACCCGAGGTGGTCTGTCCCGGCCGCCATGCTCCTGATGATGGCCTCGCCGATCGCACGGGCTGCCTGGGAACTGAACATGACCGAGGGCGTCACAGCGGTGAGCCGCGAGATCTTCGGTTTGCACATGCTGATCTTCTGGATCTGCGTGGTGATCGGGGTGGTGGTCTTCGGCGTCATGTTCTGGTCGATCTTCGCGCACCGCCGCTCGCAGGGCGCCAAGGCCTCGCAGTTCCACGAGAGCACCACTGTTGAGATCATCTGGACGGTCGTCCCCTTCGTCATCCTGATCGCCATGGCGGTGCCTTCCACCGGCGCACTGGTGCGTATCTACGACACCGGCGACGCGGACATCGACATCAAGGTCAACGGCTACCAGTGGAAGTGGCAGTACGAGTACCTCGGCGAGGGCGTCAGCTTCTTCAGCAATCTCTCCACCCCGAAGGACGAGATCTACAACCGGGCCGAGAAGAACGAGAACTACCTGCTCGAGGTGGACGAGCCGCTGGTGATCCCGGTCGACAAGAAGGTGCGTTTCCTGGTCACGGCCAATGACGTGATCCATTCCTGGTGGGTGCCGGAGCTCGCCGTCAAGCGCGACGCCATCCCCGGCTTCATCAACGAGGCGTGGACGAAGGCCGAGAAGGTCGGCACCTACCGCGGCCAGTGCGCCGAACTGTGCGGCAAGGATCACGGTTTCATGCCGATCGTGGTCGAGGTCAAGAGCCAGGAGGACTACGACGCCTGGCTGCTGGCGCGCAAGGAGCTGGCCGCGAAGGAAGCGGAACTGAAGAACAAGCAGTGGACCATGGCGGAACTGATGGAGCGCGGGGAGCAGGTGTACACCAAGAACTGCGCCGCCTGCCACCAGGCCAACGGCCAGGGTGTCGCCGGCACCTTCCCGTCCCTGAAGGGCACCGACATGATGCTGAAGGACCGCGCCGGCCACATCGACGTCATCATCAACGGCCGGCCGGGCACCATGATGGCGGCCTACGGGCCGCAGTTGTCGGAGGTCGACATCGCCGCCGTGGTCACCTATGAGCGCAACGCGTGGGGCAACGACACCGGCGACATGGTCACCCCCATGGACATCGTCGCGATCAAGCAGGGCCAGTAAGGCGCCTGCCCGGGAATTCGATTAAGAGGATCACACCATGAGCGCAGTCGTCGACCACCACGCTGCTGATGATCACCACCACCACGGGCCCCAGTCCGGGTTCAGGCGCTGGCTGTTCACCACCAACCACAAGGACATCGGCACGATGTACCTGTGGTTCAGCTTCATCATGTTCCTGTACGGCGGCTCCATGGCCATGATCCTGCGCGCCGAGCTGTTCCAGCCCGGCCTGCAGCTGATCGAACCGGAATTCTTCAACCAGATGACGACCATGCACGGTCTCATCATGGTGTTCGGCGCGGTGATGCCGGCATTCGTCGGGCTGGCCAACTGGCTCATACCGATGATGGTGGGCGCGCCCGACATGGCGTTGCCGCGCATGAACAACTGGAGTTTCTGGCTGCTGCCGTTCGCGTTCTCCATGCTGATCTCCACCATGTTCATGGAGGGCGGCGGGCCGAACTTCGGCTGGACCTTCTACGCGCCGCTGTCGACGACCTACGCGCCGCCGAGCGTGACCTTCTTCATCTTCGCGGTGCACCTGATGGGGATCTCCTCGATCATGGGCTCCATCAACATCATCGCCACCATCCTGAACCTGCGCGCGCCCGGCATGACGCTGATGAAGATGCCGCTGTTCGTCTGGACCTGGCTGATCACCGCCTACCTGCTGATCGCGGTGATGCCGGTGCTGGCCGGCGCCGTCACCATGATGCTGATGGACATCCACTTCGGCACCAGTTTCTTCAATGCCGCCGGTGGTGGTGACCCGGTGCTGTTCCAGCACGTGTTCTGGTTCTTCGGGCATCCGGAGGTCTACATCATGATCCTGCCCGGCTTCGGCGTGGTCTCGCAGATCATCCCGACCTTCAGCCGCAAACCGCTGTTCGGTTACACCTCGATGGTGTACGCGACCGCGTCGATCGCGTTCCTGTCGTTCATCGTCTGGGCGCACCACATGTTCACGGTCGGCATGCCGCTCGCCGCGGAACTGTTCTTCATGTACGCCACCATGCTGATCGCCGTGCCGACCGGCGTGAAGGTGTTCAACTGGGTGACGACGATGTGGCGCGGCTCGCTCAGCTTCGAGACGCCGATGCTGTTCTCGATCGCGTTCATCGTGCTGTTCACCATCGGCGGCCTGTCCGGCCTGATGCTGGCCATCGCGCCATCCGACTTCCAGTACCACGACACCTACTTCGTGGTGGCGCACTTCCACTACGTGCTGATCCCGGGCGCGATCTTCGCCATCATGGCGGGCGTGTACTACTGGCTGCCGAAGTGGACCGGCCACATGTACAACGTGCCGCTCTCGCGCCTGCACTTCTGGCTGTCGTTCATCGGGCTGAATGTCGCGTTCTTCCCGATGCACTTCGTCGGCCTGGCCGGCATGCCGCGCCGGATTCCCGATTACGCGCTGCAGTTCGCCGATTTCAACATGATCTCCACGGTCGGCGCGTTCCTGTTCGGCGTGTCGCAGTTCATCCTGCTGGTCATCGTGATCCAGTGCATCAAGGGTGGGCGCAAGGTGTCCGCGCAGGTCTGGGACGGCGCCGAGGGCCTGGAGTGGACGCTGCCGTCACCGGCGCCCTACCACAGCTTCACCACGCCTCCGGAAGTGCGATGAGCAATCAGGCCGGTTGAAGAGCCATGGAAGAGCAGCCGAAACAAGCCGAACTGGCGCGAACGATCCGTCGTTCCGTGCTGATCGTCTGCGGCATGTTCTTTTTCGGCTTCGCGCTGGTGCCGCTGTACGATGTGTTCTGCGAGGTCACCGGCATCAATGGCAAGACCAGCGGCGAGCGCTACGAGGGCGTGACAGCCGGGAAGGTGGATGAAAGCCGCACGGTCCGGCTGCAGTTCGTGGCCTCCACCAATGCGGAGATGCCCTGGGAGTTCCGGCCCGGCGAGTTCGAGCTCGTGGTGCACCCGGGCGAGGTGCGCGACACGGTCTACCTGGCCCGCAACCTGGCGGAGCGGGACATGGTCGGCCAGGCCGTGCCGAGCGTGTCGCCGGGTCTGGCCGCGAAATACCTGCACAAGGTTGAGTGCTTCTGCTTCCAGCAGCAGCCGCTGGCGGCGGGCGCGGAAGCGGAACTGCCGCTGCGCTTCATGATCGACCCGGAGATCCCGGAAGATATACACACACTGACGCTGTCCTATACGCTCTTCAATGCGGACCGGGCGGCAGTGCGCAACAAGACCGTTCTGGCGCAACAGCGGAACTGAACCCGGCCCCGGAGACTGGAGAGTCAAGATGGCAAGTCAAGGCACCTACTACGTACCCGAGCAGAGCAAGTGGCCGATCATCGCCTCGATCGCCCTGTTCCTGACCGTGTACGGCGCCGGCAACATGATGAATGACATGACGCACGGCACCGAGTCCAACGGACTGCTCATCTTTTTCGCCGGGGCGTGCCTGACCGCGTACTTCTTCTACGGCTGGTTCGGACAGGTCATCCAGGAAAGCCGGTCCGGCCTCTACAGTGACCAGATGGACCGTTCTTTCCGCTGGGGCATGGGCTGGTTCATCTTCTCCGAGGTGATGTTCTTCGGCGCGTTCTTCGGCGCGCTGTTCTACGCGCGCGTGCTGTCGGTGCCCTGGCTGGGTGGCGCCGGGGACGGCGCGTCCACGCATGCGCTGCTCTGGCCGGCCTTCGAGGCGACCTGGCCGGTATTCCAGAACCCGGACAACAGCACTTTTCCCGGACCGAAGGAAGTGATTCCGGCCTGGGGCATCCCGCTGCTGAACACGATCCTGCTCGTCACCTCCAGCTTCACGGTGACGTTCGCGCACCATGCGCTGAAGAAGAACAACCGCTACCAGCTGAAACTCTGGCTGGCCGTCACCATCCTGCTGGGCGCCGTGTTCCTCTACTTTCAGGCGCACGAGTACGTTGTGGCGTACCGGGACCTGGGGCTGACGCTGGAAAGCGGCATCTACGGCACGACCTTTTTCATGCTGACCGGCTTCCACGGGGCGCACGTGACGATCGGCACGGTCATGCTGTTCATCATGCTGCTGCGGATTCTCAAGGGCCACTTCGACGCCGACAACCACTTCGCGTTCGAGGCCACGTCCTGGTACTGGCACTTCGTGGACGTGGTCTGGATCGGGCTCTTCATCTTCGTCTACGTGATCTGACCGGCCAGCCCGGCCACGCCGGGCGGGGAATCAGCGGGCGGCTTCCCCGGCTTCGCTGGCTGGCTTCAGCCCGTAGGGTGAATGCGGCGTGATCTTGCCGCTGGCGAAGCCATAGACAATCAGGACGAGAATCAGGGCACAGAGCGTGACGCGCACGAACAGCGCGTTCTTGGTCCGTTCCCGCTTGCCCTGGTCACGGATGAGGAAAACCAGTGCGCTCGCCAGGCTGATGAGCGCGCCGATCAGCAGGACGACGATTGCGACCTTCAGCCACATGCTGGACTCCGGCTGTTGTCGGGGAGGCCGCACGGTAGGGTACCAAACGGTGCAAAGTCAATTCGAAAACGGCGCTTGGCGACAGCGCGGCCTGTCCTGGTGGCTGCCGCTGATGCTGCTGGCCATCAGTGCCTGCCTGGCGCTGGGCGCCTGGCAGCTGCAACGCGCGTCCTACAAGGAGCGCCTGCAGGCCGAACGCGCGCAGTCCGGGGCGGCGGCGGCCTGGACTGCGCTGCGTATCGTGACGCTGTCGGACGCCCACCAGCGCCTGCGGCTCAACGGCACGTTCCTGAATGACCGGGCCTTCTTCCTCGACAATCGCACCCGCGACGGCCGGGCCGGATTCGAGGTGATCACGCCGTTCCGCGATGCGGCGAGCGGCCGCCTGGTGCTGGTCAATCGCGGCTGGCTGCCGTTTGCCGGAGACCGCGCCCGCCTGCCGGAGATACCGCCGGCCGCCGGGCCGCTGGAAATCCTTGCCGAGGTCTACGGCAGCCCGAGGCCGTTGCTGGGTTCGCTGCCCGACTCGCTGGCCGCCGCCGGCGGGGGCGTGCCGGTTGTGCCCTACGTTCAGGCGGATATCATAGGCCGCCATTTCGGTCTGGACCTGGAGCCGGCCGTGCTCCGGCTGCTGGAAGGAAGCCCCGGCGCCCTGCAGCTGGCCTGGCCCGAAGACCGCATGGGCCCGTCCCGCCACCGGGCCTACGCGCTGCAGTGGTTTTCCCTGGCGGGCGCGTTCTCCCTGCTGACGGTACTGGCCTGGCGGGGGCGGCGCAGGGGTGAATTCAATCCGGATCACGAAGCGAGTAGAAGTGAATGATGGGTGAGTATGCGACACAACCTCCCGTGGACGTGAAGCGCGGCAGGCGCAACCTGCTGCTGTTGTTCGGCATCGCGCTGACGCCGGTGCTGCTGGCGATGATCATGTATTTCGGTGGCTACGGCATCCCGGACGGACGCACCAACAAGGGCGAACTGCTGCAACCGGCGCGCGCGTTGCCGGTGCAGGACTGGCACTTCGTGGCGCCGGGGCGGAACTGGGATCTGGGTCCTGAAAGCGGCTGGAAGATCATCTACGCCGGCGGCCCGGCATGCGAGGCGCGATGCGAGGAACTGCTGCACCACGCGCGCCAGACCCATATCGCCAGCGGCCGCGAGCAGGAACGCATCCACCGCTACTACCTGGGGGTGTCCGGGGTGCCGGAACCGGCGCGTCGCGCCGCCCTGGGCGAGCGCTTTCCCGGCTACGAGTTCCTCTCCTGCGCCGGCACGGCCGCGCAATGCCAGGTGCCCGAGGGAACGCCCGCCCTGTACCTGGCCGATCCGCTCGGCAACCTGATCCTGCGTTACACCGAACAGGCCGACCCACGTGCCCTGCTCGATGATCTCAAGCGCCTGCTGAAAGTCTCCCGGGTCGGCTGATGTCCCGCGTGAACGCCCTGCCCGGTTACCGCCTGGCCCTGTTCGCCACCGGCTTCGCGATGGTGGTGGTGGTGCTCGGGGCCTACACGCGGCTGGTGGACGCCGGGCTGGGCTGTCCGGACTGGCCGGGCTGCTACGGCTTCCTGACCGTGCCGGAGCACCCGGAGGACATCGCGATCGCGGAGGCCCGCTACCCGGATGCGCCGGTAGAGGTGGAAAAGGGCTGGCCCGAGATGGTGCACCGTTATTTTGCCGGCACCCTCGGCCTGCTGGTGCTGGCACTCGCGATCACGGGCTGGCGCCAGCGCGGCACCGCCGGCTACCCAAGCCGGCACACCTACGGGCTGCTCGCGCTCGTGATCCTGCAGGCGGCCTTCGGTATGTGGACGGTGACCCTGAAGCTGTGGCCGCAGGTGGTGGTGGCGCACCTGCTCGGCGGCTTCGCCACGCTGTCGCTGTTATTGCTGCTGGTGCTGCGGTTGCGCCCGCCGCCGGCCGCGCTGGCTACCCCCGCCCATTCTGACGGACCGCGGCTGCGCCGCTGGGCCCTGGCGGGCCTGCTGGTGGTGATCCTGCAGATCACCCTCGGCGGCTGGACCAGCGCCAACTACGCGGCACTCGCCTGTACCGACCTGCCGACCTGTCATGGCGCGTGGTGGCCGGAGGCGGATTTCGCCACCGGTTTCGACCTCACCCACGAGATCGGTCCGAACTATCTCGGCGGGCAGATGGATCACCCGGCCCGGGTCGCCGTCCACCTGGTCCACCGTATCGGTGCGCTGGTGGTTCTCACGGTTTTGCTGGCCCTCATGGCATTGATCAAAAAATCTCCATACAATGGCGCGCTTCGACTTCATCTACGATTAGTGGCGGGGTTGCTGTTGCTGCAGCTCTGCCTGGGGATCGGCAACGTGCTGGCGGGACTGCCGCTGGCCGTGGCGGTCGCCCACAATGCCGTCGGCGCCTGCCTCCTGCTGGCGCTGGTGGCGCTCAATCACCGGCTGGCGTGGCTCGTGCCGCGACCGGCCGCAAGCGAGGTGGCGCAGGTTGGAATCGAGCGTCCAACGACCGGTTGACTGGCGCGACTACCTGGAGCTGTGCAAGCCCCGGGTCGTCGCGCTCATGCTGCTGACGGCGGTCATCGGCATGCTGCTGGCCGCGCCCGGTATGCCGGACCCGCTGCTCATGCTCATCGCCACCATCGGCATCGGCCTCTGCGCCGGGTCGGCGGCCGCCGTCAACCACATCTTCGATCGCGCCGTCGACGCGCGCATGGCGCGCACGCGCGGGCGCCCTATCGCACGCGGCCGCATCGCCCCGCTACAGGGCCTGATGTTCGCGCTGGTCATCGGCAGCGCCGGCACCTGGCTGCTCTATGACTGGGTCAATCCGCTCACGGCCTGGCTGACGCTCGCCTCCCTGGTTGGCTACGCACTGGTCTACACGGTGTTCCTGAAGCGCGCGACGCCGCAGAACATCGTGATCGGCGGTCTCGCGGGGGCGGCGCCGCCGCTGCTCGGCTGGACCGCGGTGACCGGCGCCGTGGAGGGTCATGGCCTGCTGCTGGTGCTGATCATCTTCGCCTGGACGCCGCCGCATTTCTGGGCGCTGGCGCTGGCCCGCAGGGAGGAATATGCCGCCGTCGACATCCCGATGCTGCCGGTGACGCACGGCGAGCAGTACACGCGCCTGCACATCTTCCTCTACACCCTGGTGCTGTTCGCGGTGTCGCTCCTGCCCTTCGTCACCGGCATGAGCGGGCTGCTGTACCTGGTTGCGGTGCTCGCCCTCAACCTGCGTTTCGTGCACCTCGCGGTGACGCTGTTGCGCCGCCCTGACGCCGCGCTGGCGATGCGCATGTTCGGCTACTCCATCGTCTACCTGATGCTGCTCTTCCTGGCGCTGCTCGCTGACCGCTACCTGCTTCCCGCGATCGCGTCCGTCTGAAGCGTCGCCATGAAGAATCCCGCTGTCCGCAAGACGGTCCTGCTGCTGGTTTCCTTCGCCGCGCTGGCCGCCGGCCTGTTCGCCTGGCGTATCACCCTGCCGCCGCAGGTGCCTGCGGAGCAACTGGAGAAGCTGGGGCTGATCCTGTTCGAGCAGCCTCGCCGGCTGACCGCATTCGAACTGCCCGCCACCCGCGGCGGGACCGTCACGAACTCCAGCCTGACCGGCCGCTGGACGGTGCTGTTCTTCGGTTTCACCCACTGTCCTGACGTCTGCCCGACCACCATGGCGGACGCCGCCGCGGCCTGGAACGGCCTGGCGCAGTCGGACCAGTCACGGCTGCAGTTCTGGCTGGTGAGCGTGGATCCGGAACGGGACCGCCCGGATCACCTGAAGCAGTACGTGGAGCATTTCCACCCACGCATGCTCGGGGTGACCGGCGAGGTTCCGCAGCTGGCGGCGTTCGCCCGCATGTTCAACGCCGTGTTCGCGCGCGTGCCGGGGCCGCAGCCGAACTACCAGGTCGATCACAGCGCGCACCTCGCGCTGGTGAGCCCGGCCGGCGAATTTGTCGGCATCCTGCGGCCGCCGGTGCGGCGGGAGTCGCTGCGCGGCGCGCTGCAGCTGCTGTTGCAGCACTATCCATTCCAGGTTGCGGCCCGCGCCGCGCCGGCGCCGGGTTGAGGCGTAATCCCGGTTCGCTACAATGCCTGCAGTTGATCGCCATGGCGCGGCTCTCTTGGATTCTCCCGGCACTTCTCTCCCCACCCTGAAACCGGCGTATTCGCCGGACGACGTGGTTGGCCGGTTCCTGGACGTGAGCGCCCGGACCGAGGCGCTCTGCGAGCCGCTGGAGATCGAGGATTACGGCCTGCAGGCGATGCCGGAAGTGAGCCCGGCCAAGTGGCACCTGGCCCACACGGCCTGGTATTTCGAGACCTTCGTGCTGGGGGTGGTGGACGCGGGTTACCAGTCGCGCTGGCCGGCGTTTCGCGCGCTGTTCAATTCCTACTACAACGGGGTCGGCGCGCAGTATCCGCGCCCGCAGCGTGGCCTGCTCAGCCGGCCCACGGTGGCAGAGGTCTTCGCCTACCGCCACGAGATCCGGGACCGTCTCGCCGGCCAGCTGGCCCGTGCCGACTGCCCGGCGGAGATCCGGGCCCGGGCGGAACTCGGCCTGCACCACGAGCAGCAGCACCAGGAACTGCTGCTGACCGACCTGAAATACTGCTTTTCCGTGAACCCGCTGACCCCGGCCTACCGCCCGGCGCCGGCCGCTCCGCCCAGGGGGGCGGTCGCCGCGGCGTGGCTGGCATTTCCCGGCGGCGTGACCATGATCGGCCACCCCGGCGACGGTTTCTGTTTCGACAACGAGCAGCCGGCGCACCGCGTGCTGCTGGCGCCCTACCGGCTGGCCGCGGCCCCGGTGAGCAACGGCGAATTCCTCGGGTTCATCGAGGACGGCGGCTATCGCCGCGCCGAGCTCTGGCTCTCCGACGGCTGGGCCGAAGTGCAGGCCGGGCAGTGGCGCCAGCCGCTGTACTGGCGCCAGGCCGACGGCGCCTGGCAGCACTTCACCCTGCATGGGATGCAGCCGCTGGACCCGGAAGCACCGGTCGCGCACCTGAGCTATTTCGAGGCGGACGCCTACGCGCGCTGGGCCGGTGCGCGGCTGCCCACCGAGGCGGAATGGGAGCATGCCGCGCGCGAACGGCCGGTGGAGGGCAATTTCCTCGACAGCGGCCTGCTGGCACCGGCGCCACCCCGGCCGGGCAACGCCGGCGGCCAGTTCTTCGGCGATGTGTGGGAGTGGACGGCCAGCAGTTACGCGGCCTACCCGGGATACCGGCCCTTCGCGGGAGAACTCGGCGAGTACAACGGCAAGTTCATGTGCAACCAGTTCGTGCTGCGCGGGGGTTCCTGCCTGTCGCCAGGTGCGCACCTGCGCCCCAGTTACCGTAATTTCTTCTACCCGCGCGATCGCTGGCAGGTTGCCGGCCTCCGGCTGGCGCGGGACGGGGACGGCTGAGCAGCGCCGGGGTGGCCGCTCAGGAAGGACAATGACCAGCGCGCAGGTTATCCCCACCCGGCGCGGTGTCGCTTATCTCTATGACCACAAGCCGGCGCTCGCCGACATGCGCGATGAGGTGCTGGCGGGCCTGCGGGCGCGGCCGCGACGCATTTCGCCGAAATACTTTTACGATGCGCGCGGGTCTCGGCTGTTCCAGGCCATCACGGAACTGCCGGAGTACTACCCGACGCGGACCGAGATCCGCCTGCTCCGGCGCCACGGCGTGGCGATCCGCGAATGCGTGGGCGATTCCTGCCTGCTGGTGGAGTTCGGCAGCGGCACCAACGCCAAGATCCGCCTGTTGCTGGAAACCGTGCGGCCGGCGGCCTACATGCCGCTGGACATCTCGCTCGACCAGCTGTCGCGCGCGGCCGCGGAACTCGCGGAGGACTACCCCTGGCTCGAGGTGCACGCAGCCTGCCTCGACTATTCCCACGCCGTGACCCTGCCGGAGATTGCCGCCGCCGGCCGGCGGGTGGCGTTCTTTCCCGGCTCCAGCATCGGCAACTTCGAGCCCGCCACGGCGGTGACCTTCCTGGCGCGGGTGCGGCAGCTGGTCGCGCCGGCCGGCGGACTGCTGCTCGGGGTCGACCTGGTCAAGGACCCTGGCGTGCTGGAGGCCGCCTACAACGACGTGCAGGGCGTGACCGCCGCGTTCAACCGCAACCTCCTGCACCACGTGCGCCGGCGACTGGGCGCAACGGTTGCCCCCGGGCAGTTCGGACATGTCGCCGTCTACAATGCCACCCGCCAGCGCATCGAGATGTACCTGGAAAGCCTCGCCGACCAGGTTGTCAGCATCGGTGGCGAGCGGTTCGCTTTTCGCCGCGGCGAACGGATTCATACCGAGAATTCCTACAAGTACCACGCCGACCAGATCGCCGGGCTCGCTGCCGGAGCGGGTTTTTCCGTCAGCCATTCCTGGCTGGATGAACGCGGTTATTTCGGGCTGTTCTATCTGCGGCCGTGCGCGGCCTCCGTACCGGACTTCTGACTCATATTCGGTGAATTCTCAAAACCCACGACTTGAGAAAAGAGTGGATTTTCGAAAAAAATGTGCGAAAATCGATAATTACATGGTTTCAATTTCGAAGCCGTGGCCATGTCTGACAGGAATGAGGACTGAGGCAGTTCCGCATGAAGGAAAAACCGGTAAACACCCCGATACGAAAAAACACCCGGAAGGAACTCAAGAAGCGGGCGCTCGACTTCGATATGACCATCGTCGATTACCTGGACCACGTGTTGTGGTCGCACTGGCGTCATGTCGATGAGCTCAAAGGCATTACCACCCAGCAGCCGGATGCCAAGCCCAGCGAGCGGGCCGCCAACGCCTACGCCGAGCTCAAGTTCACCACCGCGTCACGGGAAGAAGCCAACTCCTGAGGGGGTCCGGTCAGTCACCCTGCGTCATGTCGGCCAGTTGCCGCCAACGCGCCTGCTCGGTGGCATCCAGCGCCGCGATCAATTTCAATTTCTGTTCCGCGGGCGGTTTGCCCCGGTAGAGCCGCGCGGCGTCCTCTGACCCCTGCCCCCCGTCTCCCTCGCGTGCCGCGAGCGTGCGCGAGGCCCAGAACCGCAATGCCGCCCAGGCCCGGAGCACCGGCATCCGGCCCAGGGTCTCCGGGTCCGGCACCATTTCGCCGGCATAGGCCCGCAGCAGGCCGGTGGCCCGGTTTGCGTCGAGATGGGCCCGCTCATCCAGGCACCAGTCGTTGAGTACGATCGCGAGGTCATAGCCGCCCGGCGCCTGCGCCGCGTTATACCAGTCGATCACGCCGGTCAGGCGGGCGTTCTCGAACAGTGCATTGTCGCGGAACAGGTCGCCGTGACAGGTGTGCAGGGGCAACCGGCGCAGTGCGCCGGCCTCGCGTTCGAGCCGGGCGATGGCGGTGCGGGCGTCGGCATCCCCCGCCAGCACGCGGGGCGCGGTGGCCAGCAGCCAGTCCAGCCCCTGTGGATCTCTCCGCGGCGTGGCTGCCGGCCGCACCAGCCGGTGCAGCCGGCCGAGGAAGCGGCCGATGGCCTCGCAGTGGGCCGGGCCGGGGGACTCCGGGTGGTGGCCCGGCAAGTGTGGGGCCACCACCGCGGTGCGCCCGCCGAGGCGCACGTGGCTGCCGCCATCGGTGGTGCGCAGGGGCAGCGGCACCGGCAGGCCGGCCGCATCCGCTGCCGCGAGCACCGCCTGCACGTAGTCGATCTCGGTCGGTTTCTCGAGCAGGGTCAGTACCCAGCCGGGCTGTTCCCGGCCGGCCCCGAACAGCAGATAGTTGGTGTTCTCGATGCCCTGCGTGATGCCTTCCGCCCGCAGCGTCGCCGGCAGCGCATAGCGGCCGGCGAGCTCTGCCAGCTGCCCGGTGTCGACTGCCGTGAAGACCGCCATCTACCAGGAGTGGATGATCCAGGACGGTATGAGCAGGTCCGACTTGTCCAGGCGGATGTAGTTGCCCATGCCGTCCGGGTCGATCAGGTAGTAGGGCTTCCCCTTCGGTGGCACCACCTTGATGAGGTACAGCAAGCCGTTGGCGCGGTACTCGTACACGGCGTGGCCGTCTTCGTGGCGGACCGTGACCTCCGGCTCGGGCACGTTGCCTTCCTCGCTGTGCGCGGGCGCCCCCGTCAGCAGCGCGAGACTGACCAGCAGTCCCGTACAAAGGTTTGTCAGTGTTTGGCGTTTCATGCGACTCTCCTGCCTCCCAGGCCGATGGCTGTTCTTCCCAGTGTGCAGATGAGTGGTTCCGCTGAAAACCCCGACGTGATCCTGATCGACGGATCGTCCTATCTGTACCGGGCGTTCCACGCCCTGCCACCCCTGACCACGGGGGACGGCCGGCCCACCGGCGCCATCAAGGGCGTGGTGAGCATGGTGCGCAAGCTGGTGCAGGAACACGCGCCCCGCCACCTGGCAGTGGTCTTCGATGCGCCCGGCCCGACCTTCCGTCACGAACTGTACGAGCCCTACAAGGCCAACCGGGAAGCGATGCCGGACGACCTGCGCGCACAGATCGAGCCGTTGCACGCGCTGATCCGGGCGCTGGGGTATCCAATCGTCAGCGTTGCCGGCGTGGAGGCCGACGATGTCATCGGTGCGCTGGTCGCCCAGGCGCGGGAACGGGACCTGTTCACGCTGGTGTCCACCGGCGACAAGGACCTTGCGCAACTGGTGGATGATCACTGCGCGCTCATCAACACGATGAGCAACCAGCTGCTCGACCCGGCCGGGGTGGTGGAGAAGTTCGGCGTCGGGCCGGAACGCATCATTGATTACCTGGCCCTCATCGGCGACAGCTCGGACAACATTCCCGGGGTGCCCAAGGTGGGGCCCAAGACGGCGGCGAAATGGCTTGTCGCGCACGGTTCGCTCGACGACATCATCGCGGCAGCGGATCAGATTACGGGCAAGGTGGGGGAAAACCTGCGCGCCACCCTCGACCAGTTGCCGCTCAGCCGCGAGCTGGTGCGCATCCGTTGCGATGTCGAACTGCCGGAGCCGCTCGAGCAGCTGGTGCCGGGCGCACCGGACCGCGCGGCACTGGAGACGCTGTACCGCGACCTGGAGTTCCGCACCTGGCTGGCGGAACTGGCCGAGTCCGGCGACAGCGGGACCGCCACCCCATCGGCGGTCGGGGAAGTGGAGACCGAAGTGGTGCTCGACGAGACCTCCCTCGCGCGCTGGGTGGAAGCCTGCCGCGCCGCCGAGATCGTCGCCCTTGATACCGAGACCACCAGCCTCGACTACATGGCCGCCGAACTGGTCGGCGTGTCCCTGTCGGTGGCGCCCGGCAAGGCCGCGTACATACCGGTCGGTCATCGTTACGAGGGGGCGCCCGCGCAACTGTCCTGGGACTGCGTGCGGGCGGCGCTGCAGCCGTTGCTGGAGGATGCTGCCTGCCACAAGACCGGCCAGCACCTGAAGTACGACATGAACGTGCTGGGGGAGCACGGCGTGGAAGTGGAGGGCATCAGCCACGACACCATGCTGCAATCCTACGTGCTGGACAGCACGGCGGGCCGGCACGACCTGGACTCGCTGGCGCTGCGTACGCTCGGCCGGCAGACGATCCACTTCGAGGATGTCGCCGGCAAGGGCGCGAAACAGGTGACCTTCGACCAGGTGCGCCTGGAACAGGCCGCGCCCTACGCGGGCGAGGACGCCGAGGTTTCGCTGTGCCTGCACCGGGCGCAATGGCCGAAACTGCAGACCGACGCCGCGTTGCGCCGCGTTTACGAGCAGCTGGAGATGCCACTGGTGCCGGTGCTTTCGCGCATGGAGCGGGCCGGCACGCTGATCGATCCCGCCTGCCTGCGCGCGCAGAGCGGGGAGATCAGCACGCGCCTGCAGGAACTGGAGGCCGAGGCGCACGCGGCGGCCGGCGGCGCGTTCAACCTGTCCTCGCCGAAACAGTTGCAGGAGATCCTGTTCGACCGCCTCGCCATGCCGCAGCGCCACAAGACCCCGGGTGGCAAGCCGTCCACGGCCGAGAACGTGCTGCAGGAACTCGCCGACGAGGGCCACGAGCTGCCGCAGCTGATCCTGGAGCATCGTGGGCTTGCCAAGCTGCGCAACACCTATACCGACCGGCTGCCGGAGCAGATCAATCCGCGCACCGGCCGGCTGCACACCTCGTACCACCAGGCGGTGGCGGCAACCGGGCGGCTGTCCTCCAGCGACCCCAATTTGCAGAACATCCCGATCCGTACGGCGGCCGGGCGCCGCGTACGTCAGGCCTTCATCGCGCCGCCGGGCCGGGTGCTGCTGTCCGCCGACTACTCGCAGATCGAACTGCGCATCATGGCGCACCTGTCCGGCGACGAGGCCCTCTGCGCGGCGCTCAGCGGCGGCGAGGACGTGCACCGCGCCACCGCCGCCGAGGTGTTCCGGGTGCCGGTGGCGCAGGTCACCAGTGAAGACCGGCGCGTTGCGAAGGCAATCAATTTCGGCCTCATCTACGGCATGTCGGCGTTCGGACTGGCGCGCCAGCTCGGCGGCATCCCCCGTCACGAGGCGCAGGGGTACATCGACCGCTATTTCGAGCGCTACCCGGGCGTACGCGATTACATGGAGAGGACCCGGGCGCAGGCGCGTGACGCCGGCTATGTCGAGACGCTGTTCGGACGCCGGCTGCACCTGCGCGAGATTTCCGCCCGCAACCCGGCGCGCCGCCAGGCGGCGGAGCGCGCCGCGATCAATGCGCCGATGCAGGGCACCGCGGCAGACATCATCAAGCGGGCGATGATCGACGTCGACGCCTGGATCCGCGGCGAGCGCCCGCCCGCGCTCATGATCATGCAGGTCCACGACGAGCTGGTGTTCGAGGTGGACGCCGATGCGCTGGAGGACTGCCGCGCGGAGATCCTCGCGCGCATGTCCGGCGCGGCCGACCTGGCGGTGCCACTGATCGTCGAGGCCGGCAGCGGCCCCAACTGGGACGACGCCCACTGAGCGGGTGGGGCCGGCGACGGGAACTTGTCGCGCCGGCGGGGGTCTGTTCAGACAGGGCCGATTGGCCCGTGGCAGTGAACGGCCTGCGGCGCAAGCGCAGGGCCATCGATCCCGGTCCGCATCACTCCCCAGTCGGGCCGGGATTTTTTTCCCCGCCTTCGACACCGCCCAGCAGCAACTGCCCGACTGCCGCGCGCAGTCGGTCCAGCCCCTCTTTCTTCAGTGCCGAGAACGGCAGCACCTGCAACAGGCCGGACGGATCCGCGAGAACCTTCCGGCGCTGCAGGACCGCCTGCGCCGCCTGGTTGCGGCTCAGCTTGTCGGCCTTGTTGAGCACCAGCAGGACCGGCAGGCCGGCCTCCCGGCACCAGGCCAGCAACTGCAGTTCGAACCGGTTCGGTTCGTGGCGGATGTCGCTGACCAGCACCAGGCCGCGCAGGCTGGCGCGCTCCCGGAAGTAGATGTCCAGGGTCTTGCTCCACGCCTGCTGGACCGCGACCGGCACTTTCGCGTAGCCGAAGCCGGGCAGGTCGACCAGTCGCAGGTCATCCGCCAGCGAGAAGAAATTCAGCAACTGGGTGCGGCCCGGGGTCTTGCTGGTGCGGGCCAGGGCGCGCTGCCCGGTCAATGCGTTCAGCGTCGAGGACTTGCCGGCATTGGAACGCCCAGCGAAGGCGACTTCGGCGCCAATGTCGGGCGGACACTGCGCGAAGCGCGCTGCGCTGATCATGAATTGTGCATTCTGGAAGTTCATGGCAGCCTTCGCGCGGAGATTAAGAATCAAGGCGGCGATGGTATATACTCCCCCCCGCACTTGGGAAGCGCCGGGCCCGGCGCACTGCCCAACCCCTTGAAAATTGACAACTCTGGACGGAACGGGACCGGGACGACGCATGAAGAATCTGGGAACAGTGCTCCTCGTGACGGCAGCCATGCTGGCCGGCGCTTCGGCACAGGCCGCGGGTGACGCGGAAGCAGGCAAGGCCAAGGCGGCGGTGTGCGCCGGTTGTCACGGTGCCGATGGCAACAGCCCCTCGGCAGAGTTTCCCAACCTGGCCGGTCAGAACGAGAAATACCTGGTCAAGCAGATTCTGGATATCCAGGGCGATGCCGACGGCAGCCGCCGCCCGGTTCCGGTCATGGCCGCCATGGTGGCCGGGCTCAGCGCGCAGGACATCGCCGACATCGCCGCGTTCTATGCTGCGCAACAGCCGGCCCGGGGGATGGCCAGCAAGGACCTGGTCGAGCTGGGTGAGCGCGTCTACCGGGCCGGCAACCTGGAGACCGGCGTGGCCGCCTGTACCGCCTGCCACTCGCCGACCGGCGCCGGCAACGCGCCGGCCGGTTTCCCGCGCCTGAGTGGCCAGCATCCCGGGTACATGGAGAAACAGCTGGCCGCGTTCCGCAACGGCTCCCGCGCCAATGACGGCGATGCCCGGGTCATGCGGGATGTTGCCCGCTTCATGAGCGACGAGGAAATCCGCGCGGTATCCAGTTACGCTTCCGGGCTGTACTGAGCGCCGCCCGGCAGGTATCGCGTGGTACCGGCGGCCGGGCGGATGAACCAGCCGCCGCTTTTCCGGTCTACAGGCTAGCCAACACAGTATTCCAGGAGTTTTTCATGGTGATCCGATCCCTGCGCGCCGCGACCGTGCTCTTCTTTGCCCTGTTCCTGGTCAACGCGCAGGCGGAGTTCAAGGAAGGGGTCCACTACGACCGCATCCTGACGCCGGTGCCGACTTCCGATCCGGAAAAGATCGAGGTCGTGGAACTGTTCTGGTACGGCTGCCCGCACTGCTACCAGTTCGAGCCGTTCATCAGCAACTGGCTGCAGAACAAGCCGGAGGACGTGGCGTTCGTGCGCATCCCGGCGCCTTTGCGCAAGGACTGGGTCAACCACGCACGGGCGTATTACGTCGCCGAGACGCTCGGCATCCTCGACAAGGTGCACACACCGTTGTTCGAGCAGATCCACAAGGCCGAGCAGCCGACCGACAAGGAAGACTCGCTGGCCGCCTTTTTCGCCCGGCACGGCGTGGAGGATGCGAAGTTCCGCGAACTGTTCTCCTCCTTTGGAGTGCAGGCGCGCGTGCAACAGGCCGAGCAGAAATCACGTGCCTACCGCGCCGGCGGCGTGCCGACGCTGATCGTGAACGGCAAGTACCGCGTGAACATCCAGAAGAACGTCTTCGACGTGATCAACTACCTGGTCGGCATGGAGCGGGCGGCGCGGGCCGACTGAATCGAATTGTCCGGCTGAAGCCGGACCCACAGTGATGGGGTTCACAGTGATGGGCCCACACGCGGCCGCGCTTCGGGGCGGCATCCCGAACACGCAGACCTTTGTAGGTCAC
>JBFKKR010000030.1:0-32295 GCA_041682035.1 Pseudomonadales bacterium
CTGCTGCCCTATCCCCTGCCGCGCGACAGCCTGCTGGAGTCCCCGCAGGACTGCAGGGCGTTGCTGAAACGCGCGCTGGCCAGCGACCGGTTCCGCGGCCGCGACGTGATCTCGGTGCTGCCCACCGGCGGGGCGCGCATCCTGCCGGTTTCCTACACGGCCGGCGGCAAGCTGGACGACGAGGGTGAAATCATCCTCAATGCCGTTGCCGACCGCCTGCAGGGCGAGCTCTCCGACTACGTCATCGACTACATGCCGATCCGCGCCCGCGAGGGCGACCGCGACCGGGTCGCCATGGTGGTGGTGGCGCGCCGCGACAAGGTGGTGCAGTACCTCGACCTGCTCGGCCACTGCGACCTGAAACCGCTGGCGCTGGACGTCGGCCCGATGGCCATCCGGCGGCTGGTGAGCGCGCTGTCCGGGTCCAGCAAGGGCGAGAACGTGCTGGTGGTGAACTTCGGCCATGCCACCAGCTTCCTGACCATGATCTCGGGCCGCCGTCTGCTGTTCGACACCGAGATCGGCTTCGGCGAGCAGCAACTCGTCGACCAGATCGCCGCGGCGCTGGACATGCCCGTGGAACGGGTGCGCCAGCTCGCCCTGCGCCACGGTGTCAGCGAGACCGCCGGGGAACAGCAGGCGGAGATTGCCCGGACCATGCGGGAGATTCTCAAGCCGAAGTTCCTGGAACTGGTGGACGAGATCCAGAAGGCGCTGGTGTACGCGGCGGCGGAAACGCGCGGCGAGCCGGTGCGTCACATCTACACGCTGGGCAGCATCGCGCGCTGGGCCGGCACCTCGGTCATGCTCGGCGAGATGCTCAACCTGGAGATCGAGACCATCCCGGACCCGCTGCGCGCGTTCACACCCACCCAGCGCCTGCGCCGGCGCCGGCGGGACGCCGTGGTCAGTACCCGGCCGGAGATGGCGGTTGCCACCGGGCTGGCCCTCCGGGGCATCGGGGTGGAACACTAGGCCATGCACGACATCGACCTGATCCCGCAGGATTACCGCGTCCGGCGCGAGCTCCTGGCGAGCGCGAAGCAGTACGGTCTCCTTGCCGCCGTCATCGTCGCCATCGGCCTCGGCGTGACCGGCGTGTTCGCCACCATGAACAGCTCGCTGGCGGACCAGATGCGCGCCCTGCAGGGCGACCAGGCCATTTCCGACCAGCAGCGCATCCAGCTCGAGGCACTGCGCGAACTGCGCGACCGCAGCAACCGGCAACTGGAACTGCTGACCCAGCTGCGCAGCGGCACCTCCGCGCGGGACATCTTCCTGACCCTCGACAATGCCCTGAGCGGGAACGAGGTCTGGTTCCGCAAGTGGAGCTTCAAGCGCGCCATGGAGGCACTGGACGAGGCCCAGATCACGCTGCGCCAGCAGGCGCGCGAGCAGGGTTTCCTGATCGTCATACCGGTCGGCCAGACCGACAAGGAATACTGGGAGATCCGCACCCACATGACCGTGGACGGCGAGGCCCGTGACCACGCCACGCTGTCGCAGTTCGTCGCCCGGCTGTACGCGCGGCCCGCCATCGAGGACGTGAAGGTGCTGCAGACCTCCCGCCAGGTCTCCCTCGCGGGGTCCTACGTGAAGTTCCAGCTCGCCATCGTGGTCGGGCCGGGCAAGCTGGAAACGCGGAACGTGTACTGATGGAAAAGCTGCTCGAACAACTGGATCCGCGCTCGATCCGCCTGCTCGGGCTGGGACTGATCGCCGTGCTGTTGGTCGTGATCAGCAGTTACAGCATCCTGCCCCAGTTCAAGCGCTGGCAGTCGCAGAGCAAGTCGGTGGCGGTGCTCGAAAGCGTGCGTCTCGGGCAGACCGACATCCAGTCGCAGATGGACGCCCTGCGGGACGAGATCGATGACATCCGCCGGCGCATGCGTGGCGACCTGCCGGAAATGCCGTTGCAGGAACTGGAGTCCTACATCATCGGACGCTTCCAGTACGTCTCCTGGAACACCGACGTCGACCTGCTCAGCGTGCGTCCCGGCATGAACACCACGATGAAGCGCTTCGACGAGATCTCCTTTGATGTCGAGATCTCCGGCGGCTACCAGGATATCTACCGCTGGCTGTGGGCGCTCGGCGAAGCGCTGGGATTTGTCGTCGTGAAGAATTTCGAGATCACCCCGCAGTCGCACGGCGAGATCGAGCCCCGCCTGACGGCCAAGCTCAACATCGTGTTCTTCCAGCCGGAGGACCCGGAGTGAACCGCCTGGCCGCCGCGGCGCTGACCGTGCTCGCATGCCTGCCGGCCGTGCCGGCCGGCGCGCGCGAGGAGCCGCCACGGCTGCGGCACAATCCCTTCGCGGTGCCCGCGGAGTTCGCCAGCCAGGCCGGAACCAGCGGCCAGCCGCTGACGCTGGCGCCGGAGAACCTCGCGCTGCACGCGATCATTCCCGGCCCGCCGGAACGGGCGCTGGTCAGCCTGAACGGCCGCGTCATGGCGATCGGCGACACCTATTCCGGCTACGAACTGGTCTCCGTCACCCACGAGCGCGCCCGCTTCCGCATGGAAAACGGCAGCGAGTTCGAACTGGTGCTGCGCGCCGTGCAGCGCGAATCGGCGGACGACGGCCCCATCGCCGTGCCGGCTGAGGGCGAGGAAACAGGCGAAGAATCCGAAACCGGTCCAGAATCAGGGGCGAACGCCGATGAAGAAGGAATCTGAACGCATGCGACTGCTGACCGCGCTGTGCTGCGCGCTGTGGCTGGCGCTGCCGGCCCGCCCGGTCGTGGCGGAAACCGGCCTCGACCAGCCGCCGCGGGTGGACGTGTTCGGCGAGCGCCTGGACATCTCCTTCCGCGAAGTGGAAATCGCCGAGGCGGTGGAACTGCTGTCCCGCCGCGGCAAGCGCAACATCATCCTCTCGGACGGGATCAAGGGCACGATCACCGTCAACCTGTTCAATGTCACGGTCGAGGAGGCGGTGCGCATCATCGCCGAGGGCGCGGGCCACGCGGTGGAGTTCCGCGACCGGACCTTCTTCATCATCCGCCGCGACGATGTCGGCAAGTTCTCGCAGGGCGGGATCATGGAGGTCAAGGCCTTCGGCATCCAGTACTCGGATGTGAACGTGGTCTCCAACATCGTCAAGGAGCAGCTCTCCAAGTTCGGCAACGTCACGGTGCTGCCCGGGCGCGGCATGCTGGTGGTGCGCGACCGGCCCGATTTCATGCGCGCGATCGAGCACGTGATCCGCGCCGTCGACCGCGAGCCGCAGCAGATCCTGATCGAGGCGCGGATCCTGGAAATCACGCTGGATGACACGCAGGCGGTCGGCGTGGACTGGGCCAAGGCGGTCACCTCCGGCAAGACCGTGTTCAATGACGCCGGCGCGGGGCAGGTGCTGACGCAGAATTTCGCCACCACGGTGGGCCCGGGGCTGTTTTTCAACTTCTTCACCCCGGAACTGGGCGTGCTGCTCAGCGCGCTGGAAACGAAGGGCCGCCTGCGCACCCTCTCCACGCCCACCCTGCTGGCCGTGGAGAACCAGGAATCCAACGTCATCATCGGTGACCGGCTCGGCTACCAGGTCACCACCACCATCAACAACGTCACCACCGAGAGCGTGGAGTTTCTCGACTCCGGCGTGATCCTGCGCGTGACGCCCTCGGTGGACCGCGACGACCGCGTGCTGCTCAAGGTGCACCCGCAGGTGAGCACCGGCGTCATCGCCGCCGGCATCCCCTCGCTCAGCACCACCGAGGTGACCACCACCCTGCTCATCCCGGACGGGCAGACCACCTTCATCGGCGGACTGATCCGCCAGAACATCAGCGAGAACCGGGACGGCGTGCCCTACCTGTCCGACATCCCGCTCATCGGCGGCCTGTTCGGCGCGGAGGAAAAGACCAACCTGCGCACCGAGACCGTCGTGCTGATCACGCCCTACATCGTGCGCAACGGGATACCGCCCGGGAACCAGGAACAGGTGGACAAGACGCTGGAGAACAAGCGCATCCTGGAGGGCGAGGCGGAGCGCATCAACGAGATCATCAACGAATCGCGCAGCGGCTGGCTGCACCCGAGGAACCCCTCCGCGCCGGCCGTGCCGGACGAACTGCTGCCGGACATGATGCCGCCGCTCGACCCGGCTTTCGCACCGGGAACGGCGCCACCGCCGCCCGATGCCGCCGCGCCGGCCACGCGCCCCATGACCCGGCAGCAGCAACAGCAGCTCGACGCCGATATCGAGGCGCTGCAGCGCCGGCTGGCCGAGGATTCCTGAGCCGGCCGTCCGCGGAATCACGCATGGAGCCGGCCCCGCACGATCGCCTGCGACGCCGCGCGGTGAATGCCGCGGTGGCGGTGGCGCTGCTGCTGATCGCGCTGAAGACCGGCGCCTACCTGCTCAGCGGATCGGTGGCGGTGCTCGCCAGCCTGGTCGACTCGGTGATGGATGCCGCCGCCTCGCTGATCAACCTGCTGGCCGTACGGCACGCGCTGGTGCCGCCGGACCGCGAGCACCGCTTCGGCCACGGCAAGGCCGAGGCGCTGGCCGGGCTGGCGCAGGCGGCCTTCATCACCGGCTCCGCCGGGCTGCTGATGCTGGAGGCGCTGTCGCGGTTCCTCGACCCGGTACCGCTGCGGCATGGCGAGATCGCGGTGATCGTGATGCTGGTCTCGCTCGGCCTCACGCTGCTGCTGGTGACCTACCAGTTGCGTGTCGCGCGGCAGACCGGTTCGGTCGCCATCTCGGCCGACGCCATGCATTACCTCAGCGACATCCTCGGCAACGTCGCCGTCATCGCCGGCATCGTCTGCACCGCCTACCTCGGCGTGTCGTGGGCGGACCCGCTGCTCGGCGTGCTGGTCGGCTGCCTGATCCTGCGCAGCGCCTGGCAGGTCGGGCTGCAGTCGCTGAACCAGCTCATGGACCACGAACTGGACACGGAGACGCGCGACCGCATCATCGCCACGGCAATGCGCATCCCCGGCGTGCGCGGCGTGCACGACCTGCGCACGCGCGCATCGGGCCCTGACAATTTCATCCAGATGCACGTCGACATGGACGCGGACCTGAAACTGTCCGAAGCACACGCGATCGCCGAAGCGGTGATGCAGGCCGTGGAAGCGGAGATCCCGCGCTCGCAGGTCCTGGTGCACGAGGACCCGGTCATCCAGGAAGGGGTCAGGCCGGTTTGACGGGTGCGCCCCTGCGGGTACCGCTTCCGCCTTACCCGCCGATGCGCACGGCACGGCCCAGGCACGTCGCGTGCAGGTCATACTCGTCGGCATCGTCCACCCGCGCCTGCACGATCTCGCCGGGCTGCAACCTGTCTGCATCCCGCAGGTACACCACGCCGTCGATCTCCGGGGCATCGGCGTGGCTGCGCGCGATGGTCACGTCCTCTTCCTGCCGGTCCACCATCACCTCGATGACGCGCCCCACCTTCTCCTGCAGGCGCGCCGCGCTGATCTCCTGCTGCACCGCCATGAAGCGGGCGTAGCGCGCTTCCTTCACTGCCTCGTCGACGGCATCCGGCAGCCCGTTGGCGCGCGCGCCGTCGACGGGCGAGTACCGGAAGCAACCCACCCGGTCCAGCCGCGCCTCGCGCAGGAAATCCAGCAGCAGCTCGAAATCGTCCTCCGTCTCGCCCGGGAAGCCGACGATGAAGGTGCTGCGGATGGTCAGGTCCGGACACGCGCTGCGCCAGGCGCGGATGCGTTCCAGGTTGTTCTCCGCGTGCGCCGGGCGCTTCATCGCTTTCAGGATGCGCGCGCTCGCGTGCTGGAACGGGATGTCCAGGTACGGCAGGATGCGTCCTTCGGCCATCAGCGGGATCACCCTGTCCACGTGCGGGTAGGGGTAGACGTAATGCAGGCGCACCCACACGCCCAGTTCCCCGAGCGCCTCGCACAGCGCCGTCATGCGCGTCTCGCGCGTGCGGCCGCCCCACTCGGCCGGCGCGTAACGCAGGTCCACGCCGTAGGCGCTGGTGTCCTGCGAGATCACCAGCAATTCACGCACGCCGGACTGCACGAGTTGCTCCGCCTCGCGCATCACGTCGTCGAGCGGACGGCTGACGAGATCGCCGCGCATCGACGGAATGATGCAGAACGTGCAGCGGTGGTTGCAGCCCTCGGAAATCTTCAGGTAGGCGTAATGCTTCGGCGTCAGCCGGATGCCCTGTGGCGGCACGAGATCGGTGAACGGATCGTGCGGCTGCATCGGCAGCCACTGGTGCACCGCCTTCATCACCGCATCGCTGGCATGCGGACCACTGATGTCCAGCACGTCCGGGTGCGCGGCGCGGATTTCCTCTGCGCGCGCACCGAGGCAACCGGTCACGATGACCCGGCCGTTCTCCGCCAGCGCCTCGCCGATGGCGTCGAGGGATTCCTGCTTCGCCGCGTCGATGAAGCCGCAGGTGTTCACCACCACGAGGTCAGCGCCGTCGTAACTGGGCGCGATCTCGTACCCGTCCAGGCGCAGCCGGGTCAGGATCTGCTCGGAATCCACCAGCGCCTTGGGACAGCCAAGGCTGACGAAACCGACCTTGCCGGGGGAGTTGCTCATGGGACCTCCATGGTTGGGGGCGCCGAGGCTACCACAAGTGAGGCCCGGGGTTGGCTAACCGCCAGGCAAGCCTCCAATAAATATGTATTGGGAATCCATATTAAAAAATATGGAATATTCCTCCCGTTCGTGCAAAGCTGGTTCAGTGACGCCTCGTTCACCTCTGTTGCTGGCAGGCCCCATGAACCACGCTCCCTGCAGCCCGGGATTCCGACGGCAACCGCTTGCGCTGCTCCTCGCCCTGGCCCTTCCCGCCCTGGCCCTCGCCGACGGACTGCGGGCGCGCAACATCCTGCCCCCGGGGCAATCCGGCCATGTCAGTTCCATCGACGAGTCGCGCGCGTCGCCGGGGCGGCTGCAGAACATCCTGGGGGACAGCTTCGCCAGCCAGTCGCTGCAGGCCAGCAGTGGCAACCCGGGGGACTACGGCCCGCACCTGGACGATCAGCGCCAGGGATACTGGCGCTTCGAGTTCAAGGAAGGCGGGTTCACGCCGAAGTGCGCCAGCCCGGAAACACCGAAGGCCGGCGTGGAGATCTGCCGCACACCGGAAGGCGTACCGGTGGTCTTCGCCGGCGCGGAACAGAATGACCAGAACCAGTTCGACCTGTGGTTCGGCGTCGGCTACGCAATCGCGCAGGACCGGCTCTTCCTGATGGACGCGGTCCGGCGCATGGGGGCGGGCACCTTCGCCGAACTGACCGGTTGCGCAGCCGTGCCGGGTGACATCGAGCAGCGCATCCTGACCTACTCGCCGACCGAGTACGACGAGATGTTCGAACGGCTCGGTTCGGACGCGAAGGCTTCCGTCAATGGCTACGTTGCCGGCGCGAACGCCTGGATCCAGCAGGTCATGGTCGACCCGCTGAACCGGCTGCCGGTCGAATACGCGGTGCTCAGCACCTACCCCGAGCCGTTGACGCGCAGGGACATCCTGGCCGGCGGCGTGCTGATCACGCGCACCGTCGCCGCAGAAGGTGGCAACGAGTTCAGCAACGTCGCCCTGCTGCGGGCGCTGGAGGCGAAATTCGGCGTTGCGGAGGGCCGCAGGATCTTCCAGGACTTCGTCTGGCAGGACGACGGCAAGGCGGTGACCACCGTGCCGGCCGGCGAGGGCCGCTTTTACAACATGGGACGCGCAGGCGAAGTGGATCGCGAGGCCGTGTTCCAGGCCATGGCGGACTACGCGGCCGGGCTGCCGGAGGACCTCGCGGAGGGCCCCGGCACGGGCGCCGCCCCGGACACCTGTCGCAGGCCGCCCGCAAACCTTGCGCCACGGCGCGCACTGCCCGGCGCCGTGACCACCACGCGACGATCCCCGCACCGGGCGGCCGTGGACGCGCTGATCGATTTCCGGAAGAACCTGCACGGCGGCTCGTTCATGGTGGCGATCGGCCCGCGCAAGACGCGCGGCCAGGCCGAGGCCCTGCTGATCAGCGCGCCGCAGCTCGGCTACACCTACCCCAGCCTGCTGGTCGAACTGGAAGTGCATGGCGCGGGCATCGACGCGCGCGGCTCCTCCGTGCCCGGCCTGCCGACGGTGGGGATCGGCTACAACAATCACGTCGCCTGGGCGCTGACCACCGGCTACAGCAAGACCATTGACAGTTTCGTCGAGGAACTCGACAGTGCCGGCGGGCGTGCCTACCGGCACGATGGCCAGCTGAAACCGATGGACTGCCGGGACGAGACGATCCGCTACCGGCACGCCGAGAGCGGCCTGCCCGGCGCGCCGGCGTTCCTGGAGATCACCCACGAGGTCTGCCGCACCGTGCACGGTCCGGTGGTGTCCTGGAGCACGGACCAGCCGCTGGCGCGCTCGTTGAAGTACGCGATGTACAACCGGGAGTTGGACACCATCGAGGGCATCTTCCGGTGGAACCGGGCCCGGAATTTCGAAGACTTCGTGGCCGGCACCCGCCTGGTGACCTGGAACGAGAACGTCGGCTACGCGGGCGCGGACGGGCACATCGCCTATTTCCACCCCGGCATCCACTGGCAGCGCTCCCTGCAGAGCGACCAGCGCCTGCCCAAGCCCGGCACGGGCGCCTTTGATGACGGCGCGCAGATCCCGTTCGAGAAACTGCCGCACGTGATCGATCCGCAGCAGGGATTCATCGCCAACTGGAACAACAAGCCAGCGTCGGGCTGGCTGGACGGCGAAGGCATGGGTTCACCATCGCGCCCGGGTGGCAACACCCAGCGGGTGTCGATCCTGAACAAGGTGATCTCGGAGAAGGACGACTGGACCTTCGAGGACCTGGTCGCACTGGACCGTACCGCCGGCACGCTGGATCCGCGCGCACTGGCCTGGCGGGACATCATGCTGACCCTGCGGCAGCAGCCCGACCTGGACCGGAAAGCCCGCAATGTACTGGACGCCATCGCGCGCTGGGACGGCCGGCACTACGCGGATGACATCGACATCAGCGCACCGGCGCAGGAGGCGCGGGACACGGTCGGCGCGACGGCGTTCGACTATTTCCTGGTGGCGATCCGCGACGCGCTGTTCGCGGACCTGCCGCGGGCGCTCAGGGTCCGGCAGGCCAATGGCGGCAGCCACGTCTTCGATCAGACCGTCGAGGACAACGTCGCCCTGCGGGTGATGAAGCCTTCGACCTCCACCCTCCCGCCACGCCGTGACTACCTGCAGGGCCGTTCCCGCAACGAGGTGCTGCGCAGCGCACTGGGCGTGGCCATCCAGCACATGGAAAAGGATTTTGCGTCCACGGACATGGCGGACTGGCGCCGGGTGCACCCGCGCAGCAGCGTCTGCTCACTGACGGGCGGCATCGTCGGACCCTGCATCGACATGCCCTACCAGGATCGCGGCAGCTGGATCCACCACGCCGGTTACCCGGCGCAGGCGCCCGCGAAGCCACCCCCGGGAGCGTCAGCCAGATTCCGCGAATAGCCGCCTGGCGGCAAAGCAGCGCCCGGCAGGCGCGGCGCCTGCCGCCGGATCAGTCACGACACAGGTCGGGATATCCCTGGCGCAGCTGCGCGCGGATCCCGCTGTGGCACCACAGCGCATTCAGCAGGCTGGCATTGCAGCGGTGCACGCGAAAGAAATCCTTTTCGCCGTAGGCGAAGATTTCCCCCGCGCCGGCCCCGGGCTGCAGCGTGAAGCCGGCCTGGTGCAGCGCGACCCTGCTGTCGTCGGTCCCGGCCTCCCGCGGCTGCGGCAGTCGGAAGAACAACCGGTCGGCATCGGTCAGCCGGTCCCGTTCCGCCCACGCCGTCTGCCCCCCCTCGACCGCCTCGCAGGAACCCAGGGTGTGTCCGGCCAGTGAGAGCAGCTCGCCCGCCGTGCGGCTGTCGACGGGCACGCGTTCCCCGCCGAGGTAGAGCGCGGCGAACTGGCTTGAAGGCTGTGGCACGCGTTCGCCCCAGGCGCGCAGCTTGCCCTGCGCGATGTGCCGGCGCGCCGGGTCGGTGTCGTCCCGCACGATGTCCTTGAGCAGCGGCACCACCGGTTCCTGCGCGTTCAGCGATTCCAGCGCGCGCAGCAGGTAGACCAGCTGCCCGGCCGGCGCCCTGCGCGCGAGATCGAGCATCTCGGCCACGCTGATGAGCCCGTAGCCCGGCACCTGCGCCTCGCGTTCGGCCAGGGGAATGACGTCCTGCCGGAACGGCTCCACCGCGACCGGCTCGACATACTCGTAGCCGTAGGCCGCCTCGAAATCCCGCGTGCCCTGCCAGCCGATGGACGCCAGCCAGGCGCAGAATCCGGCGCTCACCAGGGCATACAGCCAGGCATAGGCCAGCCCGTGCCGGAAGTACCCGGCCGGCAGCCGGCCCTCGCCATTGGTGAGGTAGAACAGCTGGTGGAAGTGGCTGCCGAACAGGCGCGTCTGCGGCCGGATCACCAGTTCCGCGTCCGGACCCTTTTCCCCGAAACGGGGCTGTGCGTAGCCGACCAGGTAGACCGGGTCGCCATCGCCGAGCGTCCACTCGCGCCGGCCGTCGCCGGCCACCCGCTCGTTCCGCGGCAACACGATCTCGCTGCAGCGCGTGTCGAGGATGCCGGCCACGCCGCGCAGGTAATCGAACAGGCCCTGGTGCTCCCCGCGCTCGGCAGCCTCGTCGGTGAAACAGGCGCCGGTGGTGTCTACGACCACGCGGCCGGTGTCATCCTCGAGGTGGAAGGAGTTGTGCTGCGCGCGCGCCTCGCCGCCATTCTCGGTCGGCGGCAGGTAGTACAGGATCGCGCTGCCCTCGTCGTAGAGCGGCCGGGCCCGGCCCTGCACCCGCACCAGTCCCGGCTGCAGGTCGGCGATGCGGCTGAGCGGGAGGTTGTCCACGCGTACCCGCGCGCGGCCGCGCCAGAGCGCATCCTGGAAGGCGAAGCCCAGCGCCACCAGAACGCCCGTGCTGCCGAGCAGGAAGTCTGCCCACGGGATGAACGCCGGGCCGAACCGCGCAACGCCCGGCGCCATCATGCCGTTGGCGAAGGCGACGATCGGTCCCCAGTCGAGCCAGGGGCCGACCTGCGCGCCGCGCAACAGGCCCAGCAGGGGCAGGCAGTAGAGAAACAGCAGCAGCACGTCGCGCAGGACCTGCAGCCGGGTCATGCCGGTGGGCGCAGGCTGCAGCGGGTTCAGTACCACCAGCGCCGGCCACAGCAGGAACAGCAGCACCAGTGGCGAGGCCCACGCCAGCAACGGCGCCAGCAGGATCACCAGGGTCAGGCCCCAGGCATTGCGGAGCAGCCGGTAGCGTACGCGGCCCGCGCGCGGCGGCACCACCCGCGCCGTGGATACGGGGCTGCTCATGGGTTCGGACGCAAGGATGGGGACTGCTGTTTCATCCCGCGAAGAATACGACAAACGGACGCGTCAATGAGCGCCTGCGGCGTGATTCATTGAGCCTGCGGCGTGATTCATCGGGCCAGCGGAGGACGGCTTCCCGGCAGCCGCGTTCTGCTGGCGGACGCCACCGCCCTGCAGCAGGTTCAGCAGTTCGGCCTCGCCCCTCGACAGCCCGCAGCTTTCCATCAGGTCCTCGATGCCTGCGCCGAGGCCGACCAGCCGGGCCGCCTGCCGGTACGGCAGCTGGCCGGGATCGCGGTTCTCCAGCTCGGCCTGCCGTTCCAGGGCCGCCTGGAGTTCCTGCGCGACACCCGCCAGGCGCTGGCCGACGCCGATGGAACCCGCGCTCAGCGCCCGCACTTCCTGTTCCAGTTGCAGGATGCGGCGCCCGAGGCGCTGGTTGCGGCGGCGCAGCCGCGACCAGCTCATCGCGCTGATGAGCAGCCCGCCGAGACCGATCACGGTGACGGCGCTGAGCAGCGTCCAGATCCAGTAGAGATCCACCGTGCCGACGCCCGGTGTAAGCATTTCAGACGTAATCATCGATACCGCCCTCTTCCTTCCTTTGCTTGTCCCCGCGGGGACGCTTGCGGCGCTCCTGCGCCGGCTCTTCCTGCGGATCCTCGTGCGGGTGGCGGCGGATCTCTCCGCGGCCGCCCGCCGGCACCGGCATGACCCGTGGTGCCTGCACCGGACGAATGGGATCGTTGCCGCCCATCCTGGCCCCCCTTGAAAGTACACCTGTACTCACATTGTATCGGCAGGACCGCCGCTGACTAAAATTCCTCCACTTCCGCCCACTGCTCCAGCGAGAGCATCCGCTCCAGGTCGATCAGGATCAGCAGTTCCCGGTTCTTGTGGCAGACGCCCTGTATGAACCGCGCCGATTCCTCGTTGGCGATGTTGGCCGCGGTCTCGATCTCCGACTTCCGCAGGTAGACGACCTCCGCCACCGCGTCGACCATCACGCCCACCACGTGCTCGTCCACCTCGATCACGATGATGCGGGTCTGCTCGGTCGGCTCGGTGGTCGGCAGGCCGAACCGTTCCCGCATGTCGACGATGGTCACCACGCTGCCGCGCAGGTTGATGATGCCCATCACGTAACCGGGCGAGCCGGGTACCGGCGCGATCTCGCTGTACCGCAGGACTTCCTTCACCTGCATGACGTTGATGCCGTAGGTCTCGTCCTTCAGGCGGAAGGTGACCCACTGCAGTACCGGGTCGTCCCGCTCGTCGTCTTCATGCTCCGCAGCCATGTATCCACTGTCCCCCAAGGTGCTGGTGCCCAGATGAAACGTCAAAATTCCGTGCGACACCCGCACAATATAGGCTCTACCGGGATAAATGCAGAAAACGTGCCATGCCGCCGGTGAACTCAGCCGGCGCCCTTCACATCCCGTGAGAGCTGCAGCCCCAGTTCGCGCGCATCGAGCAGCGCGCAGAGATGCTCGCGCACCGTGCCCCGCAGCCAGCGTCGGCTGGTGCGGGTGCCGCGCCAGTGCACATCCTCGCGTCGCATGGTGACCGCATCGTAGAGCCGCTGGCAGGTCAGCGCCCAGGGCGAATCGGGAATGCGCACGAGGTAGCGTGGCGGGGCCAGCGCCGCTGCATCGACCCGGTCGGGCGCCATCCAGCGCAGCGTGTCCACCACGCTCACCGGTTCGTCCTCCACCTCCATGAAGCCCAGGTGCCAGTCCGGCTGGTTGGCCAGTTCGTACAGCTTCGGCGGCATGCGCAGGATGCCGCCCAGTTCGATCAGCGGCACCGCCAGCATCAGCCCGTTGGCGTCGAACAGCAACACCTCGAAGTCCTGCCCGAACCAGGCCGGCAGGGTCTCGCCCGGCACCGCGCGGCCGGCCGCGTAACGTTCCGCCACCGCCTCGCTGACATCCGCCGTTTCCGCCGCCGGGGCGGGGGCGACGGGCACGGCCGGCGGCGGCTGTACCGGCGCCACGACGGGCGCCTGCGGGACGGTGGCGTCCTGCAGCAGGTCGTCGAGGTAATCCAGCATGGCCTGCTGCGGGGCGACCCCGGTGGTGGTTGGCTTGCGGTCGTCGTCAGACATGGGGCTGTTCCGCGGCCAGCGGCGCCATGCCGAACGGGTAGGCCGGTTCGACCACCCCGAGCAGCACGCGGTAGGCCAGCACCGAGCGCGCCGACGCGTCCAGCTGCGACGGCGTGCGCCCTTCCTTGCTGGCGCGGCGCAGGACCGTGTCGACCGGGATGTGGGAGCGCCAGAGCTGCCCGGGGTACTGCTTGCGCAGGTGCGCGCAGACCTGCTCGGACACGCGCGTGCGGCGGTCGAACATGGTCGGCACGATCAGGTGCTTCACGCCGTGCCGCAGCGAGTGGCCGACCATGTCCAGCGTGTGCAGCATGCGTTCCAGCCCCTTCAGCGCCAGGAACTCGGTCTGCACCGGGATCAGCAGCAGTTCACAGGCAGCCAGCGCGTTCACCATGCAGATGCCCAGTTGCGGCGGCGTGTCGATCAGCGCGTAGCGGTAGTCGAGCTGCATCAGCTGCAGCGCGCGCAGGATCACCAGTCCGAGCCCGCTGCGGCCGGCGTTGCGCCGGTCCAGCGTCGCCAGCGCGGTGGACGCAGGCAGCAGGCGCAGGTTGTCGTGCGAGGTGGGGAGCAGCAGTTCGCGCACGCTGCCGACGGTGAGCGGGCCGTCGCGCACGAACAGGTCGAAGGCGCTATGTTCGAGTTCGTCCGGATCGTAACCGAAGTAACTGGTCATGGAGCCCTGCGGATCGAGATCGATCAGCAGCGTCTTCTGTCCCGCGTCGGCGAGCAGGCCGCCCATGGCGACGGTCGTCGTGGTCTTGCCGACCCCGCCCTTCTGGTTCGCGACGGTCCAGATATGCATGGATCACGGTTCGCCTTCGTCGGCGGTGCCCGCCGCTTCCGCGGGTGCTTCCGGCTGGCGGGTGAACAGCAGGCCGCCACTGGGCAGGCGCAGCGTGCGCAGCGGGCCGCTCGGCGTCTGCACCGGCGCTTCCGGCACACCGCGCGGCGCCGGCGGCGCGGCCGTTGGCGTTACCGGGGCCGGCTGCGCCGGCTGTTCCGGGCCCGGGCCACGGCGGATCTCGGAATCGCGCACGGTGTTCGCGAGATCGAGGAACTGGTCGCGGGCGCCGGCGGCCGCGTCGCTGCCGACCGCGGCCACGGAGCGGCGGATGTCCAGGTTGCGCGAGATCACCAGCACCACGCGCCGGTTCTGCTGCCGGCCCTCCTCGGTTGCATTGTCGGCCACCGGCTGGAACTCGGCATATCCCACCGCCGCCATGCGCTCCGGCGCGACGCCGACATCCGTCAGCAGGCGGATGATGGCGGAGGAGCGCGCCGTGGAAAGCTCCCAGTTGGTCGGGTAGGCCTCGGTCGCGATCGGCCGGTCGTCGGTGAACCCCTCCACGTGCATGGGATTGCGGTGCTGCCTGAGTATCCGACCCAGCTGCTCGAGGATGACCTCGGCGTCGGCGCTGAGTTCCGCGCTGCCACTGCCGAACAGCAGCGAAGACTTCATCTCGATCTCCACCCACAGCTCGTCGCCGGTCACGGAGATCAGGTCGTTCTGGATCAGGTCCTGGAACAGTTCCGTCAGCTGGCCGCGGATCTCCTGCAGTTCCTCGGCAGGTCCCTTCTGCCCTTCCGCCTGCTCGGCGCCGCTGACCGCCTCGAGCGGGATGAGGTTATCCGGCTGACCCGGCTCCTCCTCCGTGCGCACCAGTTCACCCTGCTGCACCGGTTTCAGGCTGAAGGTCGGCGTCCTGAACGCTTCGGACAGGGTGGCGGAGAGGATCTTGTACTTGCCCTCGTTGACCGCCGAGATGGAATACATGACAACGAAGAACGCCATCAGCAGCGTGATGAAGTCCGCATACGAGATCAGCCAGCGCTCGAGGTGCTCGTCTTCTTCAATGACCGCGCGCCGGGGCATGTTGGTGGGTCCTCAGAGTTCCAGGTAGCCCTGGAGCTTCATCTCGATGGAACGCGGGTTCTCGCCTTCCGCGATGGAAATGATGCCCTCGATCAGCAGTTCGCGATAGCTGGCCTGCTTGCGCGCCAGTCCCTTGATCTTGTTGGCCACCGGCAGCAGGAACAGGTTGGCGAAGCCCACGCCGTAGATGGTCGCGACGAAGGCGGTGGCGATCCCCGCCCCGAGCAGGCTCGGATCGGCCAGGTTCTGCATCACGTGGATCAGGCCCATCACCGCCCCGATGATGCCGATGGTGGGCGAATAGCCACCCATCGCCTCGAATACCTTCGCCGCCTCCATTTCCCGCTTCTGCTCCTCGTAGAGGTCGGTCTCCAGCACATTGCGCACCTGGTCCGGTTCGCTGCCGTCCACCAGCAGCTGCAGGCCGCGCCGGGCGAACAGGTCCGGTTCGGTTTCGGCGATCATCTCCAGGCCGAGCAATCCCTCCTTGCGCGCGGTGATGCTCCAGCTGACGATCTTGTCGATGCCGTCGGTCGGTTCGACCACCGGCGGCAGGAATACGTGCGTCAGGCGCGAGAACGCACGCCGGAACGCCATCAGGTTGGACTGCAGCAGGGCCGCACCCAGCGTGCCGCCGATGACGATGATCGCCGCCGGCGCGTTGAACAGCGCGGAGAGGTGACCGCCTTCCAGCCAGTTGCCGCCGATGATGGCGGCAAACCCGAGTATGACCCCAACGAGGCTGAGTATGTCCATGTCGTTCTTCTTCTCCGGGGTACGGCCCGACTGCAGCCTGTCACCCTTCGCTGTCGCACGATCCCGGCCGCCTGGTCGTGGTCACCAGCGGACGGAATGCTCCCGGGAAAAAGATAGCAAAATCTTTGCCACCCACGGATTAATGATTATTTTTCAATGGCTTAATGAGATCACCCGATTCGGCGCGTCAAGAACCTGACGTAACGCGGTGATCGCGGGGCGCACCTAGGGGACCGGCAACAGGTGCCTGAGCCCCTGGCTGGCGGACACCGGCAGGTAGCCGATCGCCTCGGGGTCGTTGCGCAGGGTGGCGGCCATGTCCTCGACGGACATGGCGCGCGGCGGACGGCCCTTGCCCGTGAACACCAGCTTGGACCAGTGGGCGCGCAGCTGCGCGAGGTTCCGGTTGGTCACCGTGCCGTAAAATTTCTCGCGCAGTTTCCGGTCTTTCAGATCGAGGGGCCTGGCGCCGGGCAGCCCGTCCAGACCGGTGCGCAGGCCGAGGTAGAGCGCGGCCACCGTTTCCGTGTCCACGCCCGCCACCGGGGAGTCCGGGTGGGCGACGAGCACCAGGCCTTCGTCCGCCGCGGCCCACAGCGGCACACAGAGCAGCAGCGCCGCCAGCAGGTACCGGGCGGGAGACCGGAGCGGCATCGCGGGCGCCCTCACCAGACCCAGTCCAGCACCATGGTATAGGTGCGGACGTTGCCACGGGGTTTCGGACTGAAGAGCCCCTGGTCGTCGTCGTGAACCCGGGTGGTGTCGGCCTGGAATTTCAGCGCGTAGCCGGGATGGAAGTCCCAGCGCACGCCCAGCGACGTGGTCTGCTGGCCGTAGAGACGCTGATTGATGAAGGCCTGCCGGGTGGCTCCGATAAAAAATGGCGGGCCGTTGAAAGGCGGTGGTGCGAAGGCGTCCGACTCGTCGTTGATGATCTCGTGGTGCGAATAGGCCAGGTAGGGCATCCAGTCACCGAGGTGCCGCCCCAGCGTGACGGAGTAGGCGCGGTTCTCGGAGATGGCGTGGTTGTCGCTGAGGTCGGTCTGCAGCGCCTCGGCCATGGCCAGCCAGTCCGCATCCTCGTACACGAAGCCAAGGTTGTAGTACCAGACATCGTCTTCGCCGGTGAGGTCATACTTCTTGGTGGCGCCGGGACCGTTCAATACGCCGTTGAGCGTCGTGAAAAACGAGTTCTCAATGTCCACCGGTGCATGCGCCACCATCCCCCGAACAGACAGGTTGCCCTTGCTGGCCATGACGCTGAACGTACGCGGATCGGTCACCACCTTGGTCCCGTCGTGATCGTCGCGGTACTGACCCCAGGTGAAGCCGAACTCGTAGTTCACGTCGCCATGAGCCCACAGTGCGCGCACGGAGATGCCGTCGGCGTGATCGACCTTCTCGGTGATGCCGTACACCTCCAGCGGCGGGCGCACCCACGGATGGGCGTACCCGACGTACAGCTGGTCGGAGATCTGGTAGAGCGGCAGCAGGTAGCGGCCCAGCTTCACGTCCAGCCACTCGAAGGGGCGCAGGCGCAGGTAGGCCCACTTCGTGTCCAGCGCGGTATTGTCTTCCAGGTTGCGGCTCAGCAGGCCCTGCCAGACCACGTCCACCTGCTCGTGCAGGTGGCCCTCGATCTGCAGGCCGGCGCGGGTGTCGAAGCTGGTGGTGGCATCCTTGGTCAGCGGCGGGCCGTTGCGGGAAATGGAGCGGTACATCTCGGTGTCGGAATCAGAGGCGATCGCCACGCCGAAGGTCCCGTAGGCATTGACCGTCACGCGGCCGTCCAGGTAATCCTCCGCCGCCGCGTGCGCGGACAGCAGGCTGCCGCACAGGACGAGGATCCGCGCGCGGACGCATTGTTTTCGATTGAACTTCATGACCGCTGAACCGGGCCTGGCTGTCGGTGCATCATCCGGTTTCCTTGTCTCCGCCTGGATCCGGGACTTCGGGGTTTTCCTGTGCCGGCACCACCCTGGGCAGGCGCAGCAGGTAACGGGTCCCCTCGCCCGGTTTGCTCTCCACAAAGATATAGCCACACAGCGCGCTTTTCACAATGTTGTACACGATGTGCATGCCGAGCCCGCTCCCGCCCTTCCCGAGCTTGGTGGTGTAGAACGGGTCGAACAGCTTGCCGAGCTGTTCCTCGGTCATGCCGCTGCCGTTGTCGGCGAAGTGAATCTCCACCTGGTCGTCATCGACCGCTTTCGTCGCAATCGTGATGCGGCCCTCCTGCTGCCCGTCGAAGGCGTGGGCCTGCGCGTTGTTGAACAGGTTGGTGATCACCTGGCCGAGCGGTCCGGGAAAGCTGTCCATCTCCACCGCAGCACCGGGCTGGAAATCCACCACGATATTCTCGCGCCGGATGCCCGGGCGCAGCGTGACCAGCACGTCGTCGATGACGTCGTCCAGCTGGAACCTGCGCCGCTGGCTGCTGGTCTGGTCCACCGCGACGTGCTTGAAGCTGGCGATGAGTTCCGCGGCCTTGTCGAGGTTGCGGTGGATCATGTCCGCCGCCGCGCGCGAGTCTTCCAGGTAGGCATTGAGCACCGATTTGCGCAGGCCCTCCTGCACGCTCTGGTGGAAGCGGTCGGTTTTCTCGTGAAACCGCGTGGCGACCGTGAGCGCATTGCCCACCGGCGTGTTCAGCTCGTGCGCGACGGCCGCCACCACCGAGCCCAGCCCGGCCAGCTTCTCGGCCTGGATCAGGCTTTCCTGGGTGGTCTCGAGGTTGTCCAGCGTCGCGCTCAGCTCCTCGCTGCGCAGTTTCAGGTCATCGTGCAGTTCGCGGATCTCGCGTTCGCTGCGTTCCAGTTCCCCGATCCGCTCGCGGATCGCGCGCGACATGATGTTCATCTGCCGCGCGAGGACGGTGATCTCGTCGTGACCGCTCTCCTCGATGACCAGGTCGTAGTTGCCGTGGGTGATGCGCCGGCTGGAGCCGATCAG
This sequence comes from Pseudomonadales bacterium, assembly GCA_041682035.1. Taxonomy (GTDB): domain Bacteria; phylum Pseudomonadota; class Gammaproteobacteria; order Pseudomonadales; family JBFGWM01; genus JBFJWR01. The sequence goes on from JBFKKR010000030.1 coordinate 18,997, forward strand.
GTCGGTCAGGCGGCGGTTGATGCGGTAGACGAAGTAGCCGGTGATGCCGCCGATCAGCAGCAGCAGCGTCGCCAGCGTCGGCAGGTTGTTGCGCAGGTTCTGGTAGAACAGCCGGCTGGCGGAGTCCTGGATGCTGCGCACGGACAGGCCATAGCGCAACTGGCCCACCCCGGACAGGCCGATGAGCATGGGCCGGCTGACGTGCAGCATCTCGCGCCCGGCCAGGTCGGTGATGTCGACGTCCGGTGTCGGCAGCGCCGCGGGCACGTTCTCCGTCGCGGCGATGCGCCGGCCCGATTCGTCGATCAGCGCCAGGTAGGTGATCCCGCCGAGCTCGGTCCCGACCAGCTCCTGCAGGAACGGCAGGAACTGCGCCAGTGATTCCTCGGAATCGGTGTACGGGCTCAGCGCCAGGTTCAGGGTCTGGGAGTATTTCGCGATGGAGTCGCGCGCACTCTCGATCGCCATGCGCTTGAGCAGGTGGTTGGTGTTCCAGACGAACAGCGCCAGCAGACCGAGCACCGGGATGATGACCATGCCGGCAATGCGAAACCGGATGGACTGCAGCAGGCGCATCTCAGCCCGGCTTCGCCAGCGCGCAGGCCGCCGGGGAATCCTGCCAGGCGATCAGTTCCTTCATCGGCATCGGCCGGGCGTAGACATAGCCCTGCAGCACGTCGCAATCCAGTCCCGCCAGCTGGGCGACCTCCGCCGCTTCCTCCGCGCCCTCCGCCACCACGTTGAGCGCCAGCGCGTGGCTGAGCTGGATCATGGTGCCGATGATGGCGCTGCCCTCCGGATCACTGAGACGCTGCACGAAGGCACGATCGATCTTCAACTGATCCACCGGCAGCTGTTGCAGGTAGGACAGCGACGAGTAGCCGGTGCCGAAATCGTCCAGCGCGACGTGCATGCCCATGTCGCGGATCGCCTGCAGGCGCATGACGGCATCCTCCAGCCCGTCATTGATGGCGGCCGTCTCGGTGATCTCGATGATGACCTGGTCGGGGCGGATGTCGTGCCGTTCCAGGCATTCACGCAGCAGCGGGATGAAGTCCTCGTCGCGGAACTGGCCGCCGGAAACGTTCAGCGCCAGCGGCCCCGGGTCCGGGTTGACCGCCAGCAACTGGGCGTACTCGGTACAGGCGGTACGCGCCACCCACTGGCCGATCCGCACGATCAGGCCGGAGGACTCCGCGACCGGGATGAACTTGGCCGGCGACACCCAGCTGCCGTCCGCCCGCTGCCAGCGGATCAGCGCCTCCATGCCGTAGAAGCGCTCCCGCTTCAGGTCCCACTTCGGCTGGTAGGCGAGGTGGAACTCGTTGTTGGGCAGTGCATGGCTCATCTCCTGCAGCAGGATGGCGTTCTCGTGAACCTCGTCGATCAGGCCGGGCCGGTAAGGCAGCACGTGGCCGATCGAATCCCGCTTGGCTTCCTTGAGCATTGCATAGCCCGCGCTCAGCAGGCGCTCGGTGGTGAACTCGCCGGCATCCAGCGGCACCAGGGATCCGGTCAGGGTGATCTTGACGTCGCCGATGCGGTCGAGGTCCAGTTCCAGCAGGGTCAGGGCCTCGGCCTGTTCCAGCGTGATCGCCTGCGCGGTCCCCACCAGCGCGAAGATGTCGGCCCCGATCCGGGCCAGCCGCGCCTGCAACCGGCGCGCCTGCTGCTCCAGTGACGCCGCGCAGATCTTCAGCAACTGCTCGGCGTTGTCGTAGCCGATGTTCTCGTTCAGCGAGTTGAAGTGGTCGATGTCCAGCAGCAGCAGCACGCGGCCGGCGGGCTGTTCCAGCGCCTCGCGCAGGATGCGCAGCAGCGCCAGCCGGTTGGGCAGCCCGGTCAGCCCGTCCTCGTAGGCGACCCGCTGCAGGTGATGGATGAGCGCAAACTTGTCGGCGCTGACCGCGAGGTACTGGGCGAACACCCGCAGGAGTTTCTCCTCTTCGCGCTGCAGCGGCCGGCCGGTCTGCGCCCAGAGGCAGAAGCCGTAGCGCTTGCCGCGGCACAGCAGGGCCACGTCACCGTCCCCGATGATGCTGTCGCCGCGCTCGAGCGCGGCGCGCAGCAGGTCCGGCAGCTGTGCCGCGGGAATGCTGTTCAGGGACGCGCCGACCTGCGACTGCAGCGCGCCACTGGCGGCCACGAGCTGCGCAAAACGGTCCTCGTTCCGCGCGCGTTCGAACGGCACCAGCACCAGCGCAGCATCCGCTCCCGCCACCCCGAGCAGGCCGGCCGCATGCTGCAGGACCTGCGCGGCGAACGTGCCGACGTCCTCGTAGGAGGACAGGTCGTTGGTGAGATCGATGATGCGGGACAGGCCGGCATGGCTGCGGTGCAGTTGCTGGATCTGGTCGAAGCCACGCAGCGCCGCGATGATGGAGGTCAGCAGCCGGGTGTGGGTCAGTTCGCTCTTGGTGCGGTAGTCGTTGATGTCGTAGCGCGAGATGACATCCACCTCGGGTGCGTAGCCGGGCTGGCCGGTCCGCAGGATGATGCGCGGGTCGTCGAGGGCGAGTTCCTCGCGGATGCGGCCGACGAGGCGCAGGCCGGCGTCTTCCGTCTCCATGACCACGTCGAGCAGGATGACCGCGATGTCCGGGCGCTGCTGCAGGAAATCCATCGCCTCCGCGGCACTGTGCACGGAATGGATGTGCAGGCTGCGGCCAAGGATCTGGACGTCCCCGAGCGCGAACCGCGTGGCCTGGTGCACCTCGTCGTCATCGTCGACGACGAGCAGGTTCCAGGCCTCGGCCACGCTTGCATTCCCGGCGGGCGCGGTGGTCGCGTGCTCGTCGTCATCGATCAGTTCGACCAGGTCGTCATTCAATCCGGTGCACTCCAACCGGCCGATGCCGTTCCCGCCCCCGTCCGAGTGCTGCCTGGAAGAAAACGGGGAAAACAATTTTTCATGACGGCATGTTCGGCCAACCCGGCCCCCTGTTGCAATCCCGGGTTCAGAACCTGCGCGCGTAGTGCTTGAGCATCGCGGGCACATCGAGGATCAGCGCGATGCGGCCGTCCCCGGTGATGGTGGCGCCGGCCATGCCGGGCGTGCCGTGCAGCAAGGCGCCGAGTGGCTTGATGACGACCTCCTCCTGGCCGATCAGGTGATCCACCACGAAACCGACCTTCTTCTCGCCGACCGCGACGATCACCACGTTGGTCTCCGGCTGCGGCTCGGTCAGGCCGCCACCGCGCACCAGCCAGCGGCTCAGGTAGAACAGCGGGATCGGCTTGTTGCGAATGACGATGACCTCCTGGCCGTCGACGACGTTGGTGCGGGTCAGGTCCAGGTTGAAGATCTCGTTGACGTTCACCAGCGGCAGGGCGAACGTCTGCTTGCCGAGGATGACCATCAGCGTCGGCATGATGGCCAGCGTCAGGGGCACCTTGATGGAGATGACCGTGCCCTTCCCCTTCTCCGAATCGATTTCCAGCGTGCCGTTCAGCTGGGTGATCTTGGTCTTGACCACGTCCATGCCGACACCGCGTCCGGAGACGTCGGAAATCTGGTCGCGGGTGGAGAAGCCCGGCGCGAAGATGAGGTTGAAGCATTCGCGCGGGGTCATGCGGCTGGCCACGTCGCGATCGATCACGCCCTTGGCGACGGCCTTCTCGCGCAGCAGGTCCGGGTCCATCCCGCCGCCGTCGTCGGTGATGGAGAGCAGGATGTGGTCCCCTTCCTGCTGCGCGGCGAGCACCACCCGGCCGGCGCGCGGCTTCCCCGCGGCCTGCCGTACCGCCGGCATCTCGATGCCGTGATCGACCGAGTTGCGCACCAGGTGTACCAGCGGATCGGCCAGCGCCTCCACCAGGTTCTTGTCGAGGTCGGTTTCCTCGCCGACCATCTCCAGGTTGATCTCCTTGTTGAGGGTGCGCGCGAGATCGCGCACCACCCGCGGGAAGCGGCCGAACACCTTCTTGATCGGCTGCATGCGTGTCTTCATCACCGACATCTGCAGGTCGGCGGTCACGACATCGAGATTGGCGACCGCCTTGGCGATGTCCTCGTTGCCGCTGTCGTAACCGAGCCGCACCAGGCGGTTCCGGACCAGCACCAGTTCCCCGACCATGTTCATGATGGAATCGAGCCGGCGCGTGTCGACGCGCACCGTCGCCTCCGGTTCGAGCGCCTTGACAGCCGCCTTCTCCGGCGGTTTTTCAGCCGGTTTCTCCGGCGCAGCGGGTGGTTCCGGGCGGCGCTCCGGCCCGGGCGCGGAGCGTGCCGCCGGGCTTGCCGGTGGCGGCGGGGCCTGGCCGCCGCCGGCCGCGGCGGTGCCCTTGAACTGGCCCTTGCCGTGCAACTGGTCCAGCAACGCCTCGAACTCGTCGTCGGTGATCTCGTCCCCCCCGCCGGCAGGGGCCGCCGGTTGCGCAGCCGCCGGGGGCGCCGGCTGCGGAGCCTCCGCCTGGGGCGCCTTGAACTGGCCCTTGCCGTGCAACTGGTCCAGCAGCGCCTCGAACTCGTCGTCGGTGATCTCGTCGTCGGCGCCGCCTGCGGCTGCCGGCGCCGGAGGGCTTTCCGGGATGGCGTCTGCCACGCCGGGCCCCTTGCCGCTGCCGTGCAGCTGGTCCAGCAGGGCCTCGAATTCCTCGTCGGTGATCTCGTCGTCGGCGCCTCCCGCCGCGGCCGGCGGTTCCGGCGCGGGCGGTGGCGGCGGCGCGGCCACCGAAGGTTCCGGCGCGGCCTCGCCGCTGATCAGCCCGTTGAGACGCGCCAGCAGGCCCGGATCGGCCGGCTTCGGCTGCTGGCGGTCGCGCACCTGGTCGAACATGGAGATCACGGCATCGTAGGCCTGCAGCACCACGTCCATCACCTCCGGCGTGACGGAGATCTGGCCATTGCGCAGCGCGTCGAAGACGTTCTCGGCGATGTGGCAGCACTCGACCAGCGGTTCGATCTGCAGGAAACCGGCGCCGCCCTTGACGGTATGGAAGGCGCGGAAAATCGCGTTGAGCAGGTCACGGTCGTCGCCGCGCTGCTCCAGTTCGACCAGTTGCCCGTTCAGCGTCTCCAGCAGTTCGCCGGCCTCGATGAGGAAGTCCTGGAGGATTTCTTCGTCTGCTTCGAAACTCATCCCTGCCTCGCCCGCGTGGGGTCAGAAACCGAGACTGGAGAGCAGGTCGTCGACCTCGTCCTGCCCGGAGACCACGTCGGGACGCTGGTCCGCATTGACCTGCGGCCCCTCGCCGCTGGCATTGCGCGCCTGCGGTTGCGGCGGCGACTCACCCTGCTGGTCGCGTTCGTGGGAGATGCCGGCGGCGTCCTCGACCGCGCTGGCCATCTTCACGAGGCTGACCAGGCTGTCCTCGACGTCCTGCACCAGGCCGATCACCCGCTTGATGACCTGGCCGGTGAGATCCTGGTATTCCTGCGCCACGAGGATGTTGGACAGCCCGTGGTGGAGGGTGCTGGACTGGTTCAGCGTGTACTCGAGAAAATCGTTGATCTGCCGGTAGAGCTCGCGGAACTCGCCGGGTTCCAGTTCCCGCTTGCCGAGGCGCTGCCAGTCGCCGCGCAGTTTCTCGGCGGCCTCGCCCAGCTGGCTGGCCACGGGCATGCAGTCGTCGACCATGTCCATGGTCTTGTTGGCGGCCTTCTCGGTCAGCTCGATAACGTAGTTCAGGCGCTCCGAGGCGTCGTGGAATTCCGAGACGCGGTCACCGGCGCCACCGCGCGAGAGGACGTCGATCTGGAAACTGACGATGGCGTCGTGCAGGCCGCGGGTGAGCTTGCCGACCTCGTGGTAGAGGGATTCCTCGCGCGCCGCGTTGATCTCGTGGATGACACGCATGGCGGCGGTGAAGTTGCCGGCCTCCAGCTGGCTGACGAGGTTGGCGGCGCTGCTGCGAAGCGTGGCTGAAAAGTCCTGACCTGCTGCTTCCGACATCCTCTCCACACCTCTTGACTGCTGGTAGCGCGGTGCTACCCGTTCACGCGCTCGAATATCTTCTCGATCTTTTCCTTGAGGGTCGCCGCCGTGAAGGGCTTGATGACGTAACCGTTGACGCCGGCCTGTGCGGCCTCGACGATCTGCTCGCGCTTGGCCTCGGCGGTGACCATGAGCACCGGCAGGTTGGCCAGCTTGGCGTCCGCGCGCACCGCGCGGAGCAGGTCGATACCGGTCATGCCGGGCATGTTCCAGTCGGTGACGAGGAAATCGAAATCGCCTTTCTGCAACATGGGCAGCGCCGTCGTGCCGTCATCGGCCTCGTGGGTGTTGTTGAACCCGAGATCCCGCAACAGGTTCTTCACGATACGGCGCATCGTGGAGAAATCGTCCACGACGAGGATCTTCATGTTCTTGTCCAAGTACAGCCTCCCCGGTTCCCTTGAAGCAGGCATTCCTGGCTCGCCCAAGGGGTCCTGACCCCGTTGGAGAGTCTAGTCGGCAACCTGCGGTTCTGCATCCTGCACCACATTATATAGGCAGCATGCGGCCAGTTCAGTGCGGCGCGCCATGCGGTTGCGGCAGGAAACAGGCAGTGTGAAATTCAGTGCCAGTCCTGCAGCCGGCCCCGCAGGCGCGCCGCGGCCTGGCTGTGAATCTGGCAGACGCGGCTCTCGCTGACGCCGAGCACCGCGCCGATCTCCTTCAGGTTGAGTTCCTCGTCGTAGTACAGCGCCAGGACCAGCCGCTCCCGCTCGGGCAGGGTGCGGATCGCCTCGGCCAGGTGTTCCTGGAAGTTGCCCTCGGCCACCTCCTCGAACGGCCCGGCGCGCGGGCCGTCGAAGCCCTCGGAGAGGGTGTCCTCCGCCCCGGTGATGTCGTCGAAGCCGAACAGCCGCCCACCCGCCGCGTCCTGCAGCATGGCGTTGTAGTCATCGAGGGAGACGCCCATCTCGTCGGCGACTTCCTTGTCGTGCGCGTCGCGGCCGGTACGGCCCTCGACCGCCTTGATCGCCTCGGAGACGCGGCGTGCGTTGCGGTGCACCGAGCGCGGCACCCAGTCGCCCTTGCGGATCTCGTCCAGCATCGCGCCGCGGATGCGAATGCCGGCGTAGGTCTCGAAGCTGGCACCCTTGCTGTCGTCGAACTTGCTGGCCGCCTCGAGCAGGCCGATCATGCCGGACTGGATCAGGTCGTCCACCTGCACGCTGGCGGGCAGGCGCATCAGCAGGTGGTGCGCGATGCGCTTCACCAGCGGCGCGTGCTGCTCGATCAGGTCGTCAGGCGATCGCATCTGCATCGACTCGTAGGTTGCCAGTGCCGTCGCCGCGCTCATCAGGCACTCCCGGCGCCCACCAGCCGCTCGACGAAAAATTCCAGGTGTCCGCGCGGGCCGCTGGGCAGGGGCCAGCGTTCGACCTGTTCGGCCAGTTCACGGAATGCCTTCGCGGCGGGCGCGGACGGGCTGGCCTCGAGAACCGCCTTCTGGCGCTGCACGGCCTTGCGCAGGTGTTCATCGAAGGGAACCCAGCCGACATACTGCAGCGCCACGTCCAGGAAGCGGTCCGTCACCCGCACCAGTTTAGCAAAGACCCCCTTCGCCTCGGCCTCGCTGCGGACCATGTTCACCAGCACCCGGAACCGCCGCAGGCCGAAGTCCTGGTTGGCGACTTTCATCAGTGCGTAGGCGTCGGTGATGGAGGTCGGTTCGTCACAGACCACGACGATGACCTCGTTCACCGCCGACACGAAACTGGTGACCATGTCGCCGATGCCCGCCGCGGTGTCGACGATCAGCACGTCGAGCTGATCCTCGATCTCGGAGAACGCCTGGATGATGCCGGCGTGCTCGCGCGCGCCGAGCTGCGCCATGCGCTGCACGCCGGACGCCGCCGGCACGATGCGCACCCCGCCGGGGCCGCTGACCAGCACGTCCAGCATCGACACCTCGCCGCGCAGGACATCGTCCAGCGTGTGACGCGCCTTCAGGCCGAGCATGATGTCGACGTTGCCCAGGCCGAGGTCGGCGTCGAGCAGCACCACGCGGCGCTGGTTGGCGGCCAGCGCCATGGCCAGGTTCACCGCGACGTTGGTCTTGCCGACACCGCCCTTCCCGGCCGTGACGCCGATCACCTGCTTGGCCCGGCCACTCATGCTTGCATCATCCCCAACGTCACCCTTTCAAACTGTCTTCAGGCCGCGCCGCTGACCGCCGCCGCGCGCAGGGCCAGTTCCTGGTCCTCGCGCTCGGCGTCCTGCAGCAGGGCCACCGCGCGGCTGACCAGCGCGTGCGGGCGCGCCAGCCGCAGGTCGTGCGGCACGCGTGGGCCGTCCGTGACATAGGCGACCGGCAGCTGCTCCCACAGCGCCACGTTCAGCAGGTCGCCCAGGCGGCCCGCCTCGTCCAGCTTGGAGAGTATACATGCGGCCGGGCGGAGGCGGTCGTGGGCCCGGCAGACCGACTGCAACACGCGCATCTGGCTGGTGGCCGGCAGCATCAGGATGGGCGAAACCCGCCGTTCCGCGCGCAGCATGTCCAGCTGGTGCATGAACTCGCCGCTGCCGGGATGCAGCCCGGCGGTGTCGATCAGCACCAGTTTCCGGCCCCGCAGCTGGTCGAGCACGTCCTTCAGGGTATGGCGGGCGTCCACCATCCGCACCGGCACGTTGAGAATCCGGCCGTAGGCACGCAGTTGTTCGTGCGCGGCGATCCGGTGGGTGTCGGTGGTCACCAGCGCCACCTGGCCGGGGCCGTGGCGCAGCGCGAAGCGGGCGGCGATCTTGCCGATGGTGGTGGTCTTGCCGCTGCCGGTCGGACCCACCAGGGCGAAGATGCCGCCGGTCTCGGTGATGTCCTCCTTGTGGATCGGGATGCACTTGCTGAGCCGCGCCAGCGTGTTGCGCCAGTCGGCCTGGTCGTCGCCGGTCAGCACCTGGTCCTGCAGGAAGCGTCGCGCGAAGGCGCCGTCGAGCCCCATGCGCACCAGCCGCTCGAGAATGGCGGCCTGGTCGGGGTTGCGGCTGGCAAGGCGTTCCCAGGCCAGGTTGCCGAAGCATTGCGAGATGAGGTCACGCATCGAGCGCAGTTCCGCCTGCATGCCCAGCAGGTTCGCGTCGCTGCCCGCCCGTTCGTGACGGACCGGCTGCCGGCCCCCCCCTGCCCCTGTCGGCGCGGCGGCGTTGCGCGGCGCGGCAGCCGGTTCCGCCACCTGCGCATCGCGCTCCACGTTCAGGAACGGCGTGGAGATCTCCACGTGATCGTCGTCGCTCTCGGACTCGGCGCGGATGAGCTTTTCACGCGCCGCCGCCAGCGCCCGGTTCAGCGCCCGCGCGCGTTCCTCCACCGCGGGCTCCAGTTGCTCGTGCTCGAGCTTCTGTGCCTGCGCCGCCATCGCCTGCTCGAAACCGCCGGGTTTCGCGCCGGGCTTCCTGCGGGCAGTGGCACGGGCGTACTCGACGGTGGCGGTCAGCTCGATGCCACCGGCGACCTTGCGGTTGGAAAGGATCACCGCGTCCTCACCGAGATCCTCGCGGATCATGCGGATTCCGTTGCGCATGTCCGCCGCAAAATAACGCTTCACTTTCATGTCAGCTTCCTGCCGTTCCCGGCCTCAGTACTATCCATGTCAACTGTTCTGCCCGATGCTGGCGACGATGGTGATCTGCCGGTCCTCCGGGATCTCCTGGTACGACAGCACGTGGATGCGCGGCCCGCCGTAGCGCACGAAGCGCGCCAGCATGGGCCGCACCGGCGCCGACACCAGCAGCACCGATGGCTTGCCGGCCACCTCCTGCCGCCGCGCCGCGTCGGTGATCGATTTCTGCAGGCGCTCCGCCAGCCCGGGCTCCAGCGCCACGCCGTCGTCGCCGAGACCGGCCTGCCGGGCCTGCTGCACCGACTTGATCAGGATCTGCTCCAGGTCGGACTCCAGCGTGATGACCGGCAGCTCAGCTTCGCCCTCGGCGGCCGTTTCGGTGATCAGCCGTGACAGCGCGATGCGCACGTTGGCGGTCAGCTGGCCGGCGTCCTGTGTCTTCTGCGCGTTTTCCACCAGCGACTCGGCGATGGTGCGGATGTCGCGCACCGGCACGCCCTCCACCAGCAGGTTCTGCAGCACGCGCAGCAGCAGGTTCATCGAGACCTTGTCGGGGAACTGCTCGGCCAGGCGCGGGGACTGCTTGCCGAGGTTGTCGAGCAGGCGGCCGACATCCTCCAGCCCGATCAGTTCGTGGGCATGCTTCTGCATGACCTGGTTCATGTGGGTGGCCACCACCGTGCTGGCGTCGACCACCGTGTAGCCGAGCGTCTGCGCCTGTTCGCGCTGGTCCGGTGAAATCCACACCGCCTGCATGCCGAAGGCGGGATCGGTGGTTTCCACGCCCTCGATTTTGCCGAAGACCTGGCCCGGGTTGATCGCCATCTCGCGGTCCGGGTAGACCTCGGCTTCCGCGGCGCGCACGCCCATCAGCGTGATGCGGTAGGCGTTCGGGCTGAGATCGAGGTTGTCGCGGATGTGCACGGACGGCATCAGGAAGCCCAGTTCCTGCGAGAGTTTCTTGCGTACGCCCTTGATGCGGCCGAGCAGCTGCCCGCCCTGGTTGCGGTCCACCATGGGAATGAGCCGGTAACCGACCTCCAGGCCCAGCAGGTCGACCGGCTGCACGTCGTCCCAGCCGAGTTCGCGCACCTCGCCCGTCTTCGTGCTGGTCACCAGCTCGGCCGCGGTCCTGCGTTCCTCCTCCGCGGCCAGTTCTGCGCGCTCGACGCCCCGGCGGTGGATGAGGTAGGCGACCCCGCCGGCCACGGCGGCCAGCGAGAGGAAGGCCACGTGCGGCATGCCCGGCACGATGCCCATCACCAGCAGCACCATGGCGGCCACCGCCAGCGAACGCGGCGATTCGAACATCTGCGTGAAGATCTGGCGGCCCATGTCGCTCGTGGTCGAGACCCGCGTGACGATGATCGCGGTCGCGGTCGAGAGCAGCAGCGAGGGAATCTGCGCGACCAGCCCGTCGCCGATCGTCAGCAGCGTGTAGAAGCGCGCCGCCGTGTCGAAATCCAGGTCGTGCTGGGCCATGCCGATGCTGAGCCCGCCGATGATGTTGATGATGAGAATGAGGATGCCGGCAATGGCGTCACCGCGGACGAACTTGCTGGCGCCGTCCATGGAACCGTAGAAGTCGGCCTCCTGGGCGATCTCGTCACGGCGCCGGCGCGCCTCGTCCTGTTCGATCAGGCCGGAGTTGAGATCGGCGTCGATCGCCATCTGCTTGCCGGGCATGGCGTCGAGGGTGAAGCGCGCGCTGACCTCGGATACGCGGCCCGCGCCCTTGGTGACCACCACGAAGTTGATGATCACCAGGATGATGAACACCACCAGGCCGACCACGTAGTTGCCGCCGACCACCACCTCGCCGAAAGCCTGGATCACCTTGCCGGCCGCGTCGCCGCCGTTGTGTCCTTCCAGCAGCACCACGCGGGTGGAGGCGACGTTCAGGGCCAGCCGCAACAGGGTCGCGACCAGCAGGATGGAGGGGAACACCGCGAAATCGAGCGGGCGCCCGGTATAGACCGACACCAGCAGCACGACCAGGGACAGCGCGATGTTGAAGGTGAACAGCGTATCCAGCATCAACGGCGGGATCGGCAGCGTCACCATGGCAAGCACGGCCAGCAGCAGCAACGGCACCCCGAGGTTGCCGTTGGCCACGTTGCGCATGTTGGCTGCCAGTTCGGCCCGGTTCATCCCTGTTCTCACCCCAGCCCTGTCAAGATTCCGACCATCCCGCGCACGAGACGGTTTTCTGACGCCGAAGCGTCTCCCACTACTGGTTATTCAAGAGACGTGCCAATTCGGTGAAGGGGAGGTGTAAGGCTGAAGCCTCTCCCACAGCCGGTGGTCATGGTGAATCCTGTAGGTAAGGCTTCAGCCTTACCCACAAAGCCAGGACAGCAGCCTGGTTCAGGCCGGATCCCAGCGCAGGTCGTCGGGCACCGGCGGGCGGGGACGCTCTGGTTTCTTCTGCAGGCCGGAGCGGAAACGGCGCAACTGGAAGATGTAGGCGAGCACCTGCGCGACGGCGACGTAGAGGCCACCGGGAATTTCCTGCCCGATCTCGGTGTTGTGGAAGATGGCCCGCGCCAGCGGCGGTTCCTCGAAGACGTGAATGCCGTGGACGTTGGCCACCTCGCGGATCTTCAGGGCGATGAAATCCTCGCCCTTGGCCAGCAGGATGGGCGCGTTGTTCTGCTCCGGGTCATACTTCAGTGCCACCGCGAAGTGCTCCGGGTTGGTGATCACGACATCCGCCTTGGGCACCTCAGCCATCATGCGGCGTTGCGAGATCTCCATCTGCAGCCTGCGGATGCGGCTGCGCACCTCCGGCTTGCCTTCCGTGTCCTTGTGCTCGTCCTTCACCTCCTGCAGCGTCATCTTCAGCTTGCGGCTGTGATCCCAGAGCTGGAACGGCACGTCGATCATGGCAATGATCAGCGTCACCGCCGCCAGCGCGAGGAAGGACCAGGCCAGGATCCAGGCCGCGAACACCATGGCCTCCTCGACCGTCTGGTCGCCCAGCCTGAGCAGGTCGTTCGTGCGCAGGTTCAGGATCAGGATGGCGAAGGACGCCAGCAGCAGGAATTTCAGCAGCGACTTGAACAGTTCCATGAGCGCGCGTGCGGAGAACATCCGCTTCAGCCCCTGGATCGGGTCCATGCGGCTGAGCTTGGGCATGAACGCCTTGCCGCTCAGGATGAACCCGCCGGTCGCCACCTGCCCAGCCACCGAGGCAATGAACATGATGAAGAGGAATGGTCCGAGCGAACCGGCAACGTGACTGAACGAGCTGCCGATGTGCGCGGCCATGGTCTCCGGATCGAACAGCTGCTCGCGTTCCACCGACATGTTCCAGACGCTGATATCGACGATGGACGCGACGATATCCGCGCCGAACAGCAGCATGGCGACCGCGCCACCGAGCAGCACGGAGGTGGTGCTCAGTTCCCTGGAGCGCGGAACCTGGCCCTCGTCGCGCGACTGCTGGCGCTTCTTGGCGGTCGGTTCCTCGGTTTTCTCCTGGCCACTGTCGGATTCAGCCATGCCGTCCCCCGCTCACACGCCCATGACCGAGCGCATCACGCCGAGCCCTTCCTCGACCGTGCGCTCGAAGCGTGGCAGGAACCCGGAGAGGGACACCCACACCAGGAACACGCCCATGATGATGGTAAACGGGAAGCCGACGGTGAAGATGTTGAGCTGCGGCGCGGAACGGGTCATCACGCCAAAGGAGAAATTCACGATCAGCAGCGCCGTGATCACCGGCAGCGCGATGAGCACCGCCGCGGCGAACATCCAGCTCGCGGCGAGCACCAGCGCCATCAGGCTGTCATTGCCCATGCCGGTGA
>JBFKKR010000031.1:0-32006 GCA_041682035.1 Pseudomonadales bacterium
CGAGTCGGGTCGCATCACGCTCAACACGGAACTGGTGAAGGCGCCGCGCCGCTGCATCGATTACGTCATCCTGCACGAACTCTGCCACCTGCGCGAACTCAACCACAGTCCGCGCTTCTACGCGTTGCAGGACGCGGTCATGCCGGGCTGGGAACGGCACAAGGCAGCCCTGGAAAAGGCCAGTCTCTGCTTCTGAGCAGCACCGGGGCCGCTCACAGGGCCAGCAGTTTCGCGCGCAGGTCCTCCGGGATGGTTTTCTTCTTCTGCGTCCCGTAATCGAAGTGCACGAGAATCGCCGTGCCGCGCGTCGCCAGCCGGCCGTCCTGCCAGGCTTCCTGCCCGATCACCATGGACGAGTCGCGCACCTCGGCCACCCGGGTCCGGATGGTCACCTCGCGGCCGTAATAGAGCTGGTCCAGGAAGTCGTACTCGGTACGGCGCAGGATGACGTTCCATTTCGCGGTGTCCAGGTCCGGCACGAACAGCTGGAAGATCGGCAGCCGCGCCGACTCGAACCAGATGCCCAGCGTGCAGTTGTTGATGTGGCCCAGTGCGTCGGTTTCCGCGAAGCGCGGCATCAGGGTCATTTCTGGCATTGCTTGCCCGCCGTCCGTATGCTGAGCCCAACACCTTAGCGGACCGCCGGCCGGCAGGGGAAGTCCATGAACAGCCTGGAGATCACCGCGCGTTACACCGCCACCCTGTCGGCGCGGGGCGCGCCGGTGCCGGACGCGCCGGACTGGATCGCGGACATCGACAATCCCTACCTGCACGGCCTCTACGCGCCGGTCGTGCGCGAACTGGAGCGCACGCCGCTGGAACTGGTGGCCGGCGAGATTCCGACCGACCTGCACGGCGCCTACCTGCGCAACAGCCCCAATCCGCGCCACCGGCCGCTGAACCGCTACCACTGGTTCGACGGCGACGGCATGGTGCAGGGCGTCTGGTTCGAAAACGGCCGGGCCGAGTTCGGCAGCCGTTGGGTCGGCACGCGCGGCCTGCAGATGGAGCAGGAGCGGGGCGGCGCGATCTGGCCCGGTGTACTCGGACCGTTCGACTTCAAGGCCCCGCTGTTCCCGATCAAGGACACCGCCAACACTGACCTGGTCTGGCACGACGGCCGGCTGCTGGCGCTCTGGTACGAGTGTGGCCGGCCGGTGCGCATCGATCCGAAGACGCTGCAGACACTGGGCGAGGAGGATTTCGGCGGCCGGCTGCGGATCCCGGTGTCCGCGCACGCGCACCACGACCCGGTCACCGGGGACCTGGTGTTCTTCCGCTACGGCGACCGCCCGCCGTACTTCCAGCACGGTGTGCTGGACGCCGCCGGGGAACTGCACCTGCAGGACATCGAACTCCCGGGGCCGCGGCGGCCGCACGACATCGGCGTGACCCGCCGCTACTCGATCATCCACGACTTCCCGCTGTTCCACGACGAGGAACTGTTCCGCAGGACCGGCAAGCGGATCCCGCTGTTCCACCCGGAGGTACCGACCCGCTTCGGCGTCCTGCCGCGTTTCGGCGGCAATGCCGATGTGCGCTGGTTCGAGTGCGAGCCCTGCTACATGCTGCACGTCGTCAACTGCTGGGAGGATGGCGACCGCATCGTCATGACCGGCTGCCGCACGCGGGATCCCTCGCTGCAGCCGGACCCGCGCGACGGCCGGCTCGCGTCCATGCTGGCCTATCTGAAACTGCAGGCCAACCTGTACCGCTGGGAACTGGATCTCGCGACTGGCACGGTCACCGAGCGGGACCTGGACGATGTCAACGCGGAGTTCCCGATGATCCGCGACGCCTGCCTGGGCGCGCGCAACCGTTACGCCTACCTGCAGGATCTGCCCTGCGACATCCCGGCGCGGTTCGAGGGCATCGTGAAGTACGACCTGGAAACCGGCGCCATCTGCGATCGCTACCACTACGGCGCCGGCGTGTTCGGCAGCGAGTCGCCGTTCGCGCCCGGCCGTGGCGACGCCGAGGATGACGGCTACCTCGTCACGCTGACCACGGACACCGCGGACTGGTCCTCGTACTGCCTGGTGCTGGATGCGCGCGACCTCGCAGCCGGACCGGTGGCCCGCCTGCGGCTGCCGCAACGCGTCACGGCCGGGTTTCACACCACCTGGGTCGATGGCGTGGCCTGAGCGTTTCCGCCCGCGCCTGTCCCGGGAAGCCGGATTCTGTCAGTCGGTAAAGATGTCGAGCATGCCGAACAGCATGCGGTGCATCGCGGTGTAGCTTGCTTCCGGCTCGGCCACGATGCGGGCGGCGTCCTGCACCCACGGCGCCTGCACCAGGTCGCCGGCGCACTCGACCACCCAGGTCCGCGCGTCCGCCGGTTTCGCCTCGGGGTGACACTGCCACGCCAGCACCTGCCGCCCGACCTGGAAACCCTGGTGCGCGCATGCCTCGCTGCTGGCCAGCCATTCCGCCCCGTCGGGCAACGCGAAGGTGTCGCCGTGCCAGTGCAGCATCCGCAGCGGTTGTTCGAAGTAGCGCGGAGATTCCGGCCGGACCGGGAACCACCCCACCTCCGGCTCCGGGTTGCGCGTGACCGCCGCGCCGAGGACATCCGCCAGCAACTGCGCACCGAGACAGAAGCCGATGACCTGCCGGCCGGCGTCCAGCGCCGCGCGGATGGCTGTTTTCTCACTCTTCAGCCAGGGGTGCCGCGTTTCGTCGTGCACACCCATGGGCCCGCCCATGACCAGCAGCAGGTCGGCCTGCTCGATGCGGTAGAGCGGTTCACCGGCGTAGAGCCGCAACGGGCGCAGGACGTGGCCGCGCGCCTGCGCCCAGTCGGCGACGGCGCCCGGTCCCTCGAAGGGCACGTGCTGCAGGCAGACGATGTGCATCAGGGGTTGCCGGTCTGGCGGCCGGCCGCCGCGCGCTGCCGGTCGTGATCAGCAGCCACGCGTGTAGTACCAGACCCAGGGGCCGCGCTCCGCGGAACGCCAGCGCACCCAGCCGAGACTGCGCTGCACGCTGGCGCGCTCGCAGTAGTCCGACGGCTGGCTCACCATGACCTCCATCCAGTCACCCTCGATGCGCCGTGGCCGCAGCACGTGGTCGCCGCTGATCCGGCCGCGCTTCGCGAACTGCGTGCCGGGTCCCGTGCGCAGGTTGTGCACCGTGCTGCGGCGGAAGTACAGGGGCGAGATGTCTTCGCTCATCAGCCACTCCGCCCACGACGAGAAGAACAGCGGCGGGTCGCTGTTGGCGAGCGCGCAGGCGGGCGTCCAGGCCGTGTCCGCCGGCTCAATGGGCGGCTTGACGCGCACCTGGTACCAGCCGTTGCGCTCCTGCAGCACCAGCAGCGTGCTCTGCTCGTACTCTGTCTCGATCAGCCCGGCAAACGGGAGCGGCTCGCCGGCGCCGACGCGGTCGATCAGCCAGCCATTGACGAGCAGGCGCCGGGCCGGTTCCTCCGGCGCATCGGAAAGCGGCAGGGTGACACGGTCCAGCCAGCCGCTCAGCGCGAGTTGCTCGGCGGGATGGATGTGACCGACGCCGAGCGGCAACTCCGCTTGCGCATCACCTGCGGAGAGCAGCGAACTGTAGGGCCCGTGGTGCGGCGGCGTGTCGGGTGCCCGCCGGACCCAGTCGGGGTCCACCGTGCATCCGGCCGCCCCGGCCAGCGGGGCGAGCATCCAGGCAAACACTGTGATCAGCACCAGGTGCACCGGGTGGTCTCCGTCCTGCGGGTCGTCGACGTGCATTGTAGAGCTCCGGTCCGGCGGAGGCACCCGTGTGTTTGGCCGCCCATGAATTATCATGGTCGGCCAGTTGCGGAGGAAAACCGATGAAAGCGGCAGTGATCCGGTCCTACGGTTCGGCAGACCAGCTGTGCATTACAGAGATGGAGCGGCCGGCGCCGGCCACGGGCGAGGCGCTGGTGCGGGTGCATGCCGCGGCGGTGAATCCCAAGGACACGTTCATCCGCAAGGGCCGTTTTCGCCCGTTCAGCGGCAGCCGCATGCCCCTGCAGACCGGCTTCGACTTCGCCGGCGTGGTCGAGGCGGTCGGTCCGGAGGTGAAGGGCGTGCAGGTCGGCGCTGCGGTGTACGGCATGCAGCGCGAGATTTTCCGCGGCCGTTCCTGCGCCGAGTACCTCGCGGTGGCGCCCGACCAGTTCGCGGCGAAACCGGCGAACCTGGATTTCTGCCAGGCGGCGGCGTTGCCGCTGGTGTCCCTGACCGCCCTGCAGGCGCTGCGCGACGACGGCCGGCTGCGTGCAGGGCAGCAGGTCTGCATCAATGGCGCGTCCGGCGGCGTCGGCTCCATGGCCGTGCAGATCGCGCGCCGGCTGGGCGGCGAGGTGACCGCGATCAGCAGCAGCGGCAACCACGCCTTCCTGCGCGAACTCGGCGCCAGCCACTGCATCGACTACGCGAATACCGATATCCGCCAGGTCGCGGAGCGTTTCGACGTGTTCTTCGACGTCTTCGGCAACCACCCGTTCCGCAGCGTGCGCCACCTGCTGAAGCCGGGCGGCACCTGGGTGTCGACGGTGCTGCAGCCGCATGTCTTCGCCAGTGCGCTGGGCAGCCGCGTGTTGCCCGGTCCGCGCGCCCGGCTGGTGGTGGTGAAGAGCAACCGGGCCGATCTCGACCTGTTGCGGGGCTGGGTGGAAAACGGCTTGGTCCGCCCGGTCGTGCAGGAGATCTACCCGCTGGACCGCATCGCCGATGCACACCGCCAGCAGGAGAGCAAGCACACCCGCGGCAAGATCGTGATCCGCATCGTGGACTAGCTCTTCGCCCGGTCGGCACCCTGGGGTATGCCCTGGCCTCAATCTCCGCCGCCATCCATGGCGGCTCCGAATGCGGCTGTCGCTCTCTTTACACGTCCATATGCCGTTCGCGACAGACGCACGGCCAATGCATACCCCAGGGTACCTCCCGAGACCTCCCCCGCCCCGGTCTTTTCCAGCTACCCGGCTCGCAGCCCGTACCAGCGCGCGGCGTTGCCACGGAATACGGCGTGCCAGTTTGCTTCGTCCAGCGCGTCCCGGATCAGCGCGATGTCGGTTGCGTCGAAGGCGCGCGGTGCGCGCGTGCAGGGCAGGTCGCTGCCGAACATGAGCGCCTCCGGGTTGGCACTGAAGAGCGTCTGCAGGGCGCTGGCGACGTCGAGGTCGGTGCGGCTGAAACCGGTTGCTTTCACCCGCACCCCGGCCTCCGCCAGCTTGAGCAGGTCCGGCCAGCCGTCGCGCGACAGGCCCAGGTGGTCGATGCTCACGCGGGGCAGCGCCTGCAAAGTCTTCAGCAGCGCGCCGAGCTGGCGCGAATCGACGTAGAGTTCCACGTGCCAGCCGGCGAGTTCGAACACGCGGCGCGCCAGTGCATCGAGGTGATCCACTTCCTCGGAGCCACCGCGAAACAGGTTGAAGCGCACCGCGCGCACGCCGGCGGCGTGCAGTTCCAGGACGCGCGCGTCGCTGACGGTGTGGGGCAGCTGCGTCACGCCGGCGAAGCCGGGTCCCAGTTCCCCCAGCGCCGCGACCAGGTAGGCCTGGTCGAATGCCTGGAAGGACCCGGAGACGACCGCGCCGCCGAGGGGCTCCAGTTCGAGCGCCTGCATGTCCCGCAGGTAAGCGGCGCAGGAAAACGCCTCCGGCAGGAATCCCTGGTTGGGCACCAGCGGATAGCGCGGATCGATGATGTGAAAGTGCGCGTCGAAGACCTGCAGCAATGCCGGCTGCCCGTGTTACGCGCCGCGCCCGCTCAGGCCGCCGCCCGCAGCGTCGTCGCGGCCTGCTGTTCCGCTTCCAGTTCGGTGCCTGCGTACGGCACCCGCGTCCCCATGATGTGATCGAACCAGGGCCGGGTCACGCACCAGTTGGCGTTTGGATTCGGGCCCATGTGGTGATCGTAATGCCAGGGAATGTGCTCGCGGCCCCAGGCCGGGTCCTGGTGCGAGCGCTTGTGGACCCGGTAATAGTTCCAGGCGCAGTAGTACAGCGTGCCGACGAAGAAGGGCGCCACCGGCAGCAGCGGCGTCACCGCCAGCGCGCCGCCCGCCAGGGCGACGATCTCCTTGCCCTGCGGGTTCAGGTCCAGCGGACGACGCCAGTCGAACGGCTCGAAGGGGTCGCGGTCGTAGCCGGGATCGCGGTAGCCGCTCCTGCGGACGACCCGGTGGTGTTCGTTGAAGTGGAAACCCCACCAACTGCTGCGGTCCTTCCCCCAGCCGTGCTGCACGTACTTGTGGAATACCCACTCCACCGCGTTGGCGGTGATCAGTCCCACCGGAATGCCGATCATGCCCTTTCCTGCCCAGGTTGCTGAACGCTTGTTCAGTATAACGCCCGTTCCGGTTCGGAAAAGTCCCGGTGAGGAAGGCTGGGTGCCGGGGCCCTTCAATCTTTGCGGGCGCGCTGCAGGGACTGCCGCCAGCACCCCATGGCGAGCGCAGCGGCCAGCACTTCCAGCGCCAGGAAGCTGTTCATCATCAGGCCGGGATTGCCGTCGACGACGAGGCTCACCGACCGGCCCAGGACCAGCCCGGTGCAGAAGAGCGCCAGCACCAGCAGCGTCTGGCTGCGCAGGGGCGGGCGCAGGGCGCCGGCCAGGAAGTAGAGGCCGAGCACCAGGATCATGCCACCGTAATTGGCCCGCACTTCGTTGTGGCCCGCGATCGTGTGGATCTCGATTCCGGTGGGCGCGATGGCGCCGGCCGGGTCCAGCAAGCTCGCCACGCCGATCATGATGAACAGCAGGCCTGAGACTGACAGCAGGACGAGGGAAGTGCGTTGCATGGTCTTGCTCCCCGATGGCTTGCAGCGACAAACAGTGATGCGCCGGGATCAGGCGCAGTAGACGATCATGCTCATGCCGGGACTCCCTGAATCTCAGGCCAGTTCGCCGTCGCCGAGTGCGTGGCGATCGTGCATCCGGGTGACGCTCACGGCGCGGGGTTCGGTACGGGCCGTCCCGTATTCCTCCACCAGCCGGCAGGTTGCGTATTGTGCCGCCGCGGTCTCGTAGTCCCGCAACCACTGCCGGAACGCGGCCTCTGCGGCCGGTGTCGCCCAGGGAAAACGCGCCGGCGGCCTGGGCAGCCCGAGGCGCCAGGCCTTGGGCGAGAGCCGCGCACGGAAGGATTCCTGCGTGCGGCACAGGCGCACGTACAGCGGATCGGAGCCGAGTTCCGCCAGCAGCGCTTCCGCTTTCGCGCTCCCCGGCTCGTACAGCCGGCTGGTCACCAGCGCCCGGTAGCCGCCACGGGTGCGGTAGAGGCGGATGCGCAGCCCGTTGCGTTCCGCGACCGCACGGGTTCGCTCCGGCGTTTCGGAGTCTTCCTTGCGCCCCCCGCGGAACAGGGCGGCAATGCGATCGAGGAAGCCCGGTTTCGGGTCGTCGATGTCTGCGAACAGGACATCCGCGGTGTTCAGCACCACGTTGCCACTGGCGTTGCGGGTGAGCGCCGCGATACGGCGTCCGCCTTCCACGGTCTCATCGAGAATCTCCTCGCGCAGCGGCCGGTCCGCGTAGGCGTAGTCATCCGCCGGGCGCTGGCCGTCCCGCAGGTACCTGAGGATCTGGGCGGCCCGGTCCAGCGCGTCCGAGTGCGCCTGCTCCGGACTGTTGTCCGAGGCGCCGAAGCAGGTGATGGTCCAGGGTTCGCCCTGGTGCTCCAGGCTGGCCGCGTGACGCGACCAGTAACGACGGATTTTCATCTGGGCGCCTCGCTGGTGTTGCCGGGTGGTGGCTGTAAGTAATGCTCCGCGAACCTGTAGAAGAGCCTCTCTTCCCAGGCATCCTGCACGACTGTCCGTAGCCGGTCCTTGATGTCCTGCGGCAGGGTTGGCTGCACAAATGCCCACAGGCCTGCGGGTTCGCCCAGCGGCAGGACGCGCCCGAAGTCGTCGGCAGTGAGTCCCAGCTGCTGCAGCTCGTAGTAGTACGCCATCTCGGAAATGACCGCTGCATGGATGTGTTTCCGGCGTTTGAGCATCTTCAGGGTCTGGTCGTACTGGTTGACGTCCACCGGATTCACCTGCAGATCCGCGAGTTCAGGCAGGTACGCCTGCATGCCACCTGGCATGCCGCGAATCATGCGGGGAAAGAGTATATTCCTGCCGATCAAATCGTGCAGGGATTCGATGCCGGCGCCCCGTTTCGTGACGAGGATGAAATTGAGCTGGTAGGCGAGCGCCAGTTGTTCCGCGCCCGCCATCTGGCCTGCTTTCTCCAGCGCCAGCACGAAGTGCGTTTCGCCATGGAGCATGGATTCCAGCAGCCGTGGTGCGGGCATCACCTGCTGGCGGTAGGGCAGTCCGGATCTTTGGCCGATTTCCTCGTTCAGTTTCCAGGTGATCCCGCGACTCCCGTGCTCCGGGTCCACCCAGGCGTAGGGGGGCAGTTCCACCGTGCCGATCTGCAACAGGAATCCGTCTTCCGCTTGCGCCCTTGCAGCCACGATGATTGCCGCCACTGCCACGCAAACAAAGGCGCGGAACCGGGACGCAATCCAATGATTCAGCCGATATCGCAGCCGCTCCACCATGGCGGGCTCCGTACAGCATTTCGGATCATTGCAGTGTAGCTACAAGTTCGACAGGCCGGTCACCAGCGCCGTGCCGCCGGCGGTCAGCAGGGCGAGCAGGGTCAGCACGACGCCGCCGATGCGGCCGGGCGCGAACAGGTCGGTGAAGGCAAACGCGTAGCCGTGCAGCAGGCGCCCCACCAGCAGCATGGCGCCGATCGCGTGCAGCAGCCAGGGCGCGGTGCCGCCGATTTCCAGCAGCGCCAGCAGGACCAGGATCAGTGGCACGTACTCGGCGAAGTTGGCGTGCCCGCGGATCCGGCGTTGCAGGGACGCATCACCGCCGTCGCCGAGGCTCTGGCCGCTGGCCGCACGGCCCTGGATGACGCGCACGGACAGCACCAGGAACCAGAGCGCGAGGGCGCCGCCATAGAAGAGGGTGATCGGGAATGTCAGGGTCAAAGTCATGTCTCATGCTCCGGCAACCGGGTTGAAAGCCTGCCTGCCGCGCCAGGGGCGCATCATTCAGGATTCAGGGTAACACGGGTTTACCTGCTTGCCGGGCCGGGCATTCCCGGGTCTGCATCCGCAGACCACTTCTCCAGCGCATCCAGCAGCTCGTCGGCCAGCATGGCGTCCTCGAACGCCTGCGAGCGGTGCTCCAGCAGCCATTCCAGCGCCGCCAATACGATTTCACGCTCTTCGCTCGTGCAGGCGTCCCTGCGTTCCTGCCAGCGCTGGTCCATGCCCACGTGCCACAGGAACTGGTCGTAGTAGTCCCGGTCGCCGGTTTCGGTCAGCACCACGCGGACCAGGCCCGGCAGAAAGTAACGGAATCCCTCCAGCGTGGTGAACGTGATCGGGTCCCAGCCCCCGGTGCCGAGCGCCTCCCGGGGAATGTCGGCCGGGGTGTAGGGCTGCAGCTCGTCGTCGTGATCCTGGCATTCACAGCAGTGCGTGTGATTGGTGAAATGCGCGGGCCGCGGCAGGCGCCCGGCGACGGCGAGCGCACGGGCGATGATCTCTTCGGCGGACAGCATGCCCCCATGGTACCCCGGCAGGGGCCGCGGGTCCGCTACGGCTCCCGGTACCCGGCCGGGACGTAGCGGTAGTGCCCGGTGACGGGGTAGGCGAAGAGCATGTCCTCCACCTGCGGGCCGGCACCGATGTTGTGCACGATGAGCGGCCGTCCTGACCCCTCCGCCCGCCGGCCGGTCACGATGCCGATGTGGGGCAGGTTGCCGGGCAGCATCCAGGTGACGAGATCCCCCGTCCGGTAGTCGGCAGGGTCATCGGAAACGGGCAGCGACTGCCCGTGGCGCGAGAAGAACACCTGCAGGTTGGGCACGCGCCGGTGATCGATGTTGTGGTCCGGGCGGTTCAGCCCCCAGATGTGCCGCGATGGATAGCGGTCGAAGTGGGATTTCATGTCCTCGTGCACCAGCACCTGCAGGTCGGTGCCGAGGGCGCGGTAGGAACGGATGATCACGTCGGTGCAGACACCCGTGTCGGCGGGCACGTCTCCACCGGGGTAAGGAATGGAACGGTAGGCGCCGTCGTAGCGGACGGCGTGACGGGTCCGCTCCAGCGCCGCCGCTTCGAGCGCTTCTGCGAAACCGCCGGCCACGCAGTGGCTGCTGGCCAGCAGGATGAAAGCGGCCAGCAGGCCGCGGATCAATGCAGGTTGCGCTTGACGGGCGGAAGCTGGCCGGTCGCGAAGCGCCGCAGGCGGTCCGCGGCGTTGCGCAGCCGGACCTTTTCCTCTTCCTGCGCCGGGGGTTTCGGATCGGCGTCCACGCGGATGGTGCGTGTCTCGCGCTTCAGCCGCGCCACGCGGTACTGCATGAGCGTCATCCTGCGCTCCAGGGACTCCAGTGCATGCATCAGCTCTTCGAGCTCTGTCTCCGCGTGGTTCACCGGTCTCACCCTCCTGGCTATTGATCAGCCACAGCGTCCGTGCCGCCTACCAGCTCAACGCTCCCCCGGTCTGGTACTCGATGACGCGCGTCTCGAAGAAGTTCTTCTCCTTGCGCAGGTCCATCATCTCCGACATCCAGGGGAACGGGTTCTTCACACCCTCGAACTGCTCCGGCAGGCCCAGTTGCGCCAGGCGCCGGTTGCAGATGAACTGCAGGTACTCCGCCATCATGTCCGCGTTCATGCCGAGCACGCCGCGCGGCATGGTGTCTCGGGCGTACTCGATCTCCAGCTGCGTGCCTTCGAGGATCATCTGGATGACCTCCTCCTTGAACGCGGCGGTCCACAGGTGCGGATTCTCCAGCTTGATCTGGTTGATCACGTCGATGCCGAAGTTCACGTGCATGGATTCGTCGCGCAGGATGTACTGGAACTGCTCGGAGGTGCCGGTCATCTTGTTGCGGTTGCCCATGCTCAGGATCTGGGTGAAGCCGCAGTAGAAGAACATGCCCTCCAGCACGCAGTAGAACGCGATCAGGTTGCGCAGCAGCTGCTGGTCCTTCTCCGGCGTGCCGGTGGTGAAGGTCGGGTCGCTGAGTTCCTGCGTGTATTTCAGTCCCCACGCCGCCTTGCGCGCCACCGCGGGAATCTCGCGGTACATGTTGAAGATCTCGCCCTCGTCCATGCCCAGCGATTCGATGCAGTACTGGTAGGCGTGGGTGTGGATCGCTTCCTCGAAGGCCTGGCGCAGGATGTACTGGCGCGCCTCCGGGTTGGTGATCAGCCGGTAGATGGCCAGCACCAGGTTGTTGGCGACCAGCGAATCGGCGGTCGAGAAGAAACCCAGGCTGCGCTTGACGATGGTGCGTTCGTCCGCGGTCAGGCCGTTGGCGGACTTCCACAGCGCCACGTCCGCGGTCATGTTGATTTCCTGCGGCATCCAGTGGTTGGCGCAGCCATCCAGGTATTTCTGCCAGGCCCATTCGTACTTGAAGGGCACGAGCTGGTTGAGGTCGGCGCGGCAGTTGATCATGCGCTTGTCGTCGACCTCGACCCGCTTGCCGCCCATCTCCAGTTCTTCCAGGCCGGCTTCCACGTCCAGGTTCTCCAGCGCTTCCTGCGCTTTCTGCACGTGTTCGGAGGCGTGCGCGTCCATGCGCTGAGCTTCCTCCTGAACCGTTTCCAATGCACCTTCCACGACCGCGATCGGTGTCGGGGTGGCTGCAGGTGCGTTGGACGCTGCGACTCCCGCCGGGGCCATGGCCGCCTGCGGGTGCGGGGCAATGTTCTCCTTGGCGGGAGCCGTAGCGTTGCGTGCCCCTTCAGCAGCGGTGCTTTCCGCCGCAGCCGCGTTGCCGCCTGCAGTCGGTGCTGCCGGCTTTGCGGGCGCCTTGGACGCTGCGGGTGCCTTGGACGCTGCAGGCACTTCGGGGGCTTCGTATTCGTCCCAACTCAACATTCCTGGAATCTCCGTGTCTGTTCTTCTTCTATCTGACGTTTATCTGACGTTGGCCTACTGGCAGGCTTCGCAGTCCGGGTTGTCGATGCTGCAGGCCTTGGGTACCGGTGCCGGTCCGGCCGCCTGCAGGGTTTCCGGGCTATTGGAGGACACCTTGTTCAGTGCGCCGTCATGGATGGTGGATTTTTCCGTGGCGGTGGCCCCGATGGCGCGCAGGTAGTAGGTGGTCTTCAGGCCCCGGTACCATGCCATGCGGTAGGTGACGTCCAGTTTCTTGCCGGAAGCGCCGGCGATGTAAAGGTTGAGCGACTGCGCCTGGTCGATCCATTTCTGGCGCCGGCTGCCGGCCTCCACCAGCCAGCGCGGTTCGACCTCGAACGCGGTGGAGTAGATCTGCTTGAGATCGGCGGGGACCCGGTCGATTTTCTGCACGCTGCCATCGAAGTACTTCAGGTCGTTGACCATCACGTTGTCCCACAGGCCACGCGACTTCAGGTCCCGCACCAGGTAGGGGTTGATGACGGTGAACTCACCGGACAGGTTCGATTTCACGTACAGGTTCTGGTAGGTCGGCTCGATCGACTGCGAGACACCGATGATGTTGGCGATGGTCGCGGTCGGCGCAATGGCCATGACGTTGGAGTTGCGCATGCCGGTGGTCTTCACGCGTTCGCGCAACGTGGCCCAGTCCATGGTCTGGGAGCGATCCACCTCGATGTAATCGGCGCCGCGGTTCTCCGCCAGGATCTCCAGCGAGTCGATCGGCAGGATGCCGCGTGACCAGAGCGAACCCTCGAAGGTGGAGTAGGTGCCGCGTTCCTCCGCCAGTTCCGTGCTGGCCTGGATGGCGTAGTAGCTGATGGCCTCCATGGACTGGTCGGCGAACGCGACCGCCTCGTCCGAGCAGTAGGAGATGTGCAGCTTGTACAGCGCATCCTGGAAGCCCATCAGCCCCAGGCCGATCGGCCGGTGGCGCAGGTTGGAGCGGCGCGCCTGCGGCACCGCGTAGTAATTGATGTCGATGACGTTGTCGAGCATGCGGACCGCGGTGCGCACGGTGCGCTCCAGGCGGGCGTGGTCGAGCTGACCGTCGGTGATGTGGTTGACGAGGTTGACCGAACCCAGGTTGCAGACGGCGATCTCGTCCGCCGAGGTGTTCAGCGTGATCTCCGTGCACAGGTTGGACGAGTGCACCACGCCGCAGTGCTGCTGCGGGGAACGCAGGTTGCATGAATCCTTGAACGTCAGCCAGGGGTGGCCGGTTTCGAACAGCATGGACAGCATCTTGCGCCACAGGTCCACCGCGCGGATTTTCTTGTGCAGTTTCAGCTCGCCGCTCCGGGCCTGGCGCTCGTATTCCTCGTAGCGTTCCTCGAAGGCGCGGCCGATCAGGTCGTGCAGGTCCGGCACGTCGTTGGGCGAGAACAGGGTCCATTCCTTGTCCTCGAAGACGCGCTTCATGAACAGGTCGGGAATCCAGTTGGCGGTGTTCATGTCGTGCGTGCGGCGGCGGTCGTCGCCGGTGTTCTTGCGCAGTTCCAGGAACTCCTCGATGTCGAGGTGCCAGGTTTCCAGGTAGGAACAGACCGCGCCCTTGCGCTTGCCGCCCTGGTTCACCGCCACCGCGGTGTCGTTGACCACCTTCAGGAACGGCACCACGCCCTGGCTCTTGCCGTTGGTGCCCTTGATGTAGGCGCCGAGGGCGCGCACCTGGGTCCAGTCATTGCCGAGACCGCCGGCCCACTTCGACAGCAGGGCGTTGTCGCGGATCGCGCTGTAGATGCCGTCGAGGTCGTCCGAGACGGTGGTCAGGTAGCACGAGGACAATTGCGGGCGCAGGGTGCCGGCGTTGAACAGCGTCGGTGTCGAACTCATGTAGTCGAAGGACGACAGCAGGTTGTAGAACTCGATGGCGCGCTCCTCGCGGTCTTCCTCCGACAGCGCCAGGCCCATGGCGACGCGCATGAAGAAGCACTGCGGCAGTTCGAAGCGGCAGTCCCCGCTGTGGATGAAGTAGCGGTCGTAGAGCACCTGCAGCCCGAGATAGTTGAACTGCTGATCGCGCTCCGGCCTGAGCGCCTGGCCGAGCCGCTCCAGGTCGAACTGCATCAGTTCCGGGTTGAGCAGTTCCAGTTCGGCGCCACGGCGGATGAATTCGGGGAGCGTCCTTGCGTACAGCGTGTCCATATCGTGCTGGGTGGCGCTCTCGGCGACACCCAGGAACTGCAGGGCCTCCGCGCGCAGCTTGTCCAGCAGCAGGCGCGCGGTGACGTAACTGTAATTGGGGTCCTGTTCGACGTGTGCCCGCGCCGTCATCACCAGGCAGTTGTTGACCTCGTCGATGCTGACGCCGTCGTAGAGGTTCTTGATCGCCATGTCGAAGATCAGTCCGGCGTCGGCGTTTTCCAGGCCCTCGCAGGCCTCGCCGATGATGACGCGCAGGCGATTCTCGTCGAGCGGCTGGCGGCTGCCGTCGGCGTGCACGACCTGGATGCCACTGCTCGGCAGGCGCGACTGCTCACGCGCGGCTTCCTTCTCGGCGCGCATGCGGGCGTGTTCCTCGCGGTAGAGCACGTAGTCGCGGGCCACCTTGTGCTCGCCGCCACGCATCAGCGCCAGTTCGACCTGGTCCTGGATCTCCTCGATGTGGATGCAGCCGCCGGAGGGCATGCGCCGGTGGAAGGTCTGCGTGACCTGGTCGGTCAGCCGGCGGACCGTTTCGTGGATGCGCGAGGACGCCGCCGCGTTGCCACCCTCGACCGCCAGGAACGCCTTGGTGATGGCGACGTAGATCTTTTCATCCGAGTAGCTGACCAGGGTGCCGTTGCGCTTGATGACCCGCAACTGGCCCGGCGCGGTGGCGGCCAGTTCGTCTGCGGAGGAAGTGTCCGGGGTCGGTGCGTCGGGGCGGGCGGTGTCGGTCTGAGAGGGAAGGGGCTGCGATTCCGTTTGCATGTTGTTCCTGCTCCTGGTCGCCTCGTGGGGCGTGCTGTTCTGGTTCTTGGGGCTGGGCGTCCGGCGTTGCGCCAACCGGGGAGCGGGATCAGGTTCGGCTTCACGAGCCACCAGCCGCCTCCAGGCTGTCTGCCCTGGACCGGTATGCCGGTCTTCTGCTTATTGGGGCTGCAAATTCAAAAATTTGCGCCCTTGGGACGGGGTGGAAGCCCTTGGCCGTCAAACACCATATCTAGGGGTTGGCCAGCGTCACAACACCAACATAGTGTGGAACGGATGCGTTTGCAAGTGGAAAATCGGGGCAAATCAGGGTGAAAGGCTGGGGGAATCTTGTGGATAAGCCGGTTATTTATCCACATGTTAGTGAGGGCTTGCCCGGCCGGCCTTGAAATGCCTGTTGGCGCCGTGCCCGGCAGCAGCCGGCGCCGCCCTGGGAAAATATTTTCAGAGTTCGACCGCCACGAAGCCGTTGCGGCCGCCTTCCTTCGCCGCGTAGAGGTTCTCGTCTGCCTTCTCGATGATCTGTTCCAGCGTGTAGTCGTTGCTGGGGTACAGGGAGACCGCGCCCACGCTGCAGGTGACCACCGATTCGACCTGCGAAAACTCGTGGGGAATCTGCAGGTCCCGGATGACCTGGTTGACCTTCTCCGCAACCTTGCGGATGCCTTCCAGGTCCTGTTCGGGAAACAGCAGGATGAATTCCTCGCCGCCGTAACGGGCCGCCATTTCACCACCACGCTTGGCCACGCCCCGCAGTGCCGCGCCGACTTTCTTCAGCACCTCGTCGCCGGGCTGGTGACCGTAGTTGTCGTTGAAGGGCTTGAAGTAATCGATGTCGAGCAGGATGAGGCCGAGCGGCCGGTTCTCGCGCTGGCAGCGCCGCCATTCCGCATCGAACGCCTGCATGAAGTGGCGCCGGTTGAACAGCCCGGTGAGACCGTCGGTGCTCGACAGCTGCTGCAGCACGGCGGTGAGGCCGCGCAGGCGCTGCCCTTCCTCCTGCAGCATCATGTTCTGCAGGAAGCTCTCCCGCACCCGGTACTCCAGCAGGTAGCAGGCGAACAGGCCGATGAGGATCACCACGAAGACGAGGAAGGAGAACGCCTGGTGAATCTGGTAGGGTTCCGAACCCATGAAAAACGGCGCGTCGGCACCGTTGTAATAGGCGAAACCCTGGTACATGAAGAACAGCAGGAGCGTGCACGCCAGCGACTGGTAGAAACGCATGCGCGACACCGTGCAGGCGAAGATGATGATCGGGATCAGGCCGGTGTCGATCATGTAGTTCAGCGGACGCGACATCACCGAGCTCACCGCGAATACGCCGCCGCCGACGGCGAGAATGGCCAGCATGGCCAGCCACAGCACGTACCTGCGCAGCGGCTTGATGAAGGTCAGCACCAGCACCAGCACCAGCAGCGGCATCACCAGGCCGTAGCGGATGATCCAGACCGCGGTGATGATCTCCGGGGCGAGGAACAGGTCCCGGAAACCGAAGAGCATGTACAGGGCGATGCCGATGAGCGCGGCCACGCGCGCCTGGAAGACCGACTGCTCGGCGTACTCCGCGCGAAAGATGGCTTCCCAGGGTTCCGGGAAACGCAGCCTTCGGAAACCCTGTTCGTATGCCTGCTGCAGGGACTCGCGTTCCTGCTTGGTGAACGTGCGCTCGGCCGGCCCCTGACCGTTGGGGCCGTCCGTCGTGCTGGCGGTGTCGCTGTCGGTCATCGCGCGGCTGGATCGTCTGTGGTTGCGTGCTTTTACCATAGCAGGTTGTCCGTGGTGCGTAGCGCCGGGGCGGCCGATTGAATGTGACGCCGTGTGTCCGCAAACTGGGAGCTGTCAACACCCCGGAACAGTCCCTTGACGCGATTGACCAGGATTCGCGAATTCAGCCTGGAGAACACGTTTGCCGGGCTGCCGGAGGCGTTCTTTTCACGCGTGCGGCCGACGCCGCTGCCGGCCCCCCGGCTGGCGGCGTTCGACGACGTCACCGCCGCCCGGCTGGGTTGTGCGCCCGGCCTGCGCGAGGACCCGGAGTTCCTGCGGTGGGTCGCCGGCGCGCTCGATGCGCCGGGTGCGTTCCCGGTCGCCACTGTCTACGCCGGCCACCAGTTCGGTGTGTGGGTACCGCAACTGGGGGATGGCCGCGCCATCCTGCTGGGCGAACTGCGCGACGAGGAAGGCGTACTCTGGGACCTGCAGCTGAAGGGCGCCGGCCGGACGCCCTACTCGCGCCAGGGCGATGGCCGCGCCGTGACCCGATCGGTCGTGCGCGAGTACCTGGCGGGGATCGCCATGCGCGGCCTGGGAATCCCGACCACCGGGGCACTGGCCATGATCGTCAGCGACGAGCCGGTTCAGCGGGAAACCCGGGAACAGGCTGCGGCGCTGCTGCGGGTGGCGCGCTCGCATATCCGCTTCGGTCACTTCGAATACTTCTATTACCACCATGGCCGTGCCGAACTGCAGTTGCTGACGGACTACGTGATCCGGCGCAGTTTTCCCGGGCTGCAGGGCCGCCCTGACGCGCCGGCCGCCCTGTTCCACGAAGTGTGCCGCCGCACCGCCCGGATGATCGCCGCCTGGATGAGTGTCGGCTTCCAGCACGGCGTCATGAACACCGACAACATGAGCATCATCGGCGATACCATCGATTACGGTCCTTATGGCTTCATGGACCGGTTCGATCCGGCCTGGATCTGCAATCACTCCGATCACACCGGGCGCTATGCATTCATGCAGCAGCCCGGCATCGGCCTGTGGAACCTGGGCCGGCTGGCGCGCGCACTGACGCCGCTGGCGCCGGAGGAGGCGCTGGTCGCCGGACTCGAGGAATACCAGCGCGAGGTGGTGGCGCAGCACCAGGCCATGCTGGGGGAGCGGCTCGGCTTCACCGGGGTCGAGGCGGGAGATGACGAACTGCTGATGGACCTGCTGGCACTGATGCATCGCAACGGTGTCGACTACTCCAATGTCCTGCGCGACCTCGCCGGCTTCGACGCGGACACGCGCTGTGACGCGGTCCGCAACCGGTTCGCCGATCTCGCCGGCATCGATGCCTGGCTGGAACGCTATGCCCGGCGCCTGCGCATGCAGCCGGAACCGGCACCGGTGCGCCAGGCCCGCCAGCGCGCCTGCAACCCGCGGTTCATCCTGCGCAACCACGTTGCGCAGGAGGTGATCAATGCGGCGGAAGCAGGCGATTTCGCGCCGCTGGCGGACTACGCGGCGGTGCTGGCACGGCCCCACGAAGCGTGGCCGCAGCACGCGGCGTGGGCGGAAGACGCGCCGGACTGGGCCCGCCAGCTCGAGATCAGCTGCTCGTCCTGAGGACTGCAGCCCGGCGCTTTCATAATGGTGCCTGCGGGTACTGTTACACTGACCTGATCGGGGACAGGATTCCGGATGTGGCCCGTTTTCCGCGCGCAACCGGTACGACAGGTGGAATAAGGGGGCTGTTCTTGGCCAACGATGCCGGCACGAATTCAAGCGCCGACGCCAGCCCGGAGGACGCTACCGCCGGCATGGTGTCCGCCCGCCAGTATGAAAGGCTTCGCAAGAAGCTTGCCACGCTGGAAAAACTCATCGAGGACCGGACGCGGCACCTGTATTCGCTCACCGAGGAGATGAGCGTCGTCAACGCCTACCTGACCAAGATCATCGACGAGATCGCCGATGTACTGCTGGTCGTGGGGGCGGCCGGCGACATCCAGCTCGCCAACAGCGCCGCCTGCAAACTGCTCCGGAGTTCGGAGCAGGAACTGCTGGCCGCGAACGTCAGCGGGTTCCTGCAGCCGGAGGAAGGGCTCACCGCGGTCGAGTTCCTGCGCCGGAATGTCGGCCGCTCCGCCGAGGCGCACATGCGTACGCCGGACGGCCGGTTGCTGGACATGCGCTGCACCATCAGCCTGGTCAGTGGCGTGGTGAAGGTGCGCACGGCGCAGGAAGCCGCCGCACGCTATCGCTCCGCGCAGGCGGAGCCCGCCGGCGAGTGCTTCGTGCTGCTGGCCCAGGACATCTCCGAGCGCAAGAGCGCGATGGAGGAGATCGAGGGACTGGCGCGGTTCACCGATGAAAACCCGAGCATGGTGCTGCGCATCTCCACCGACATGAAACTCCTCTACGCCAACCCGGCCGCGGCCGAGTTCATCGATGCGCTCGATCTGCAGGTGGGGAAGGAGGTGGCCGGCTCGCTGGCGTGGCCGGCGCGCAGCACGCTGGAAGACGGCAACCGTACGAATGTCGAGGAACAGGTCGGTGAAAAGACCTTCGACCTGCTGTTCGTGCCGTTCCGCGACAAGGGTTATGTCAACGTGTACGGCACCGACATCACGCAGCGTGTCGAGGCCGAGACCCAGCTCATCCGCAACGCCTTCTATGACACCCTGACCGGGCTGCCCAACCGGGCCCTTCTGAAAGACCACATCCTGCACGCCATACGGATTCAACAGCGCAATCCCGAGAAGCGCTTCGCCTTGCTGGCCATCAACCTGGACCGGTTCAAGTACGTGAACGAGACCTACGGCCATGCCGTCGGCGATCAGTTGTTGCATCGCTGCGGCGAGATTCTCAGCCAATGCTTCCGCGCCAAGGACACGATCTCGCGCTTCAGCGCCGACGGCTTCTGCGTGTTGCAGAGCGAGGTGGAGGACACCGGGTCGCTGCTGGTCACTGCGCGCCGCGTGCTCGAGGCGTTCGAGAAGGTGATCTTCGTGGATGAGCATGAGATCCATCTCACCGTGAGCATCGGCATCGCCTATAGCGGCGAGAGTGGCGAGGACTACGAGGACCCGGATGCCGTGATCCGCGATGCGGACACGGCGCTGTACCGCGCCA
This sequence comes from Pseudomonadales bacterium, assembly GCA_041682035.1. Lineage (GTDB taxonomy): Bacteria > Pseudomonadota > Gammaproteobacteria > Pseudomonadales > JBFGWM01 > JBFJWR01. Next base: position 19,661 of record JBFKKR010000031.1, read on the forward strand.
AGAGCGTCGGGCGGGGCAAATACGAGGTGTTCGACCACTCCATGCACCAGCGTATGTCGCGCACGCTGCAACTCGAGGCCCGGTTGCGCAGCGCACTGGAGAACAATGGCTTCCAGATGTTCTACCAGCCCAAGGTGAGCACCGACGACGCGACCCTGTGCGGGTTCGAGGCGCTCATCCGCTGGACCGATCCTGAGGAGGGTTTCATCTCGCCGGCCGAGTTCATCCCGGTGGCGGAGGACACCGGGCTGATCATTCCGCTCAGCGACTGGATCCTGCGCGATGTCTGCCGGCAGGTGGCGGAATGGCATGCGCAGACCGACAAAATGGTCCCGGTGGCAGTCAACTGTTCCGGCAAGCAGTTCGCGCAGCGTGACTTCGTGCCGCAGTTCCAGGCCGTGCTGGACGAATTTGGCGTGCCCCCTGAACTGGTCCAGGCGGAGCTCACCGAGAGCTCACTGGTCGATGACGTGGAAACCGTGGTCGAGAAGCTGCAGGCGCTCGCGGATATCGGCGTGAAGACGTCGATCGATGACTTCGGCACCGGCTATTCGTCGCTGGCCTACCTGAAGCTGTTCCCGGTGCACACGCTGAAGGTCGACCGTTCTTTCATCAAGGACATGCACGTCAGCACGGACGATCACGAGATCACCGCAGCCATCATCGCCATGGCGCACAAGCTCGGCATGGAGGTGGTCGCCGAGGGGGTCGAGAACGAGAAGCAACTGGTCATGCTGCTGCAACTCGGCTGCGAACTGATCCAGGGCTATTACTTCAGTCCGCCGGTGGTGGCGGCGTCCGCATTCCGCATGATCCGGACCGGCGTGACCAACATCGCCCTTTAGGGGCTGTCCGGATCGCGTGCCGCGCGGTTATTTCAAGGTCCCGTGGGTACCATCGCAGAGTGGCTTGCGGGCGCTGTGCTTGCAACCGCAGAAGAACACCGCACCGGACTGCTCGGCGGCATAGGGAATCGGTTTGAAGCCGGTGCCGGCGTGGGAGCCGTCACAGAAGGGCTGCCGGCCGCTGCGCCCGCAGGCGCACCAGTAATAGGTCTTGCCTGCCTCCACCTCGACCCGGTACGGTGTCCGGGCGGCGATTGTCGGCTTCTCCATGCAGGCTGCCTCCGGTTGGTTCTGCCTGCAGCAGAAGATAGTTGTTCCGCCCCCTGAATGCCACGCAGCAGAGGATCGAACCGTCCGCCCGTTTTCACGGCGGACCACGGGCAGACATGGAAACCTTTTGCTGGTATGACCTGGAGACCTTCGGACGCGCGCGGGACCGCGACCGCATCGCCCAGTTCGCCTGCCTGCGCACCGATGCCGACCTGCGGGTGCTGGGCGAGCCCACCGTGCTTTATTGCCGGCCCGCCGATGACTACCTGCCCGATCCCGGCGCCTGCCTGGTCACCGGCATATCGCCGCAGGAGTGCATGCGCAGGGGCGTGCCGGAAGCGGAGTTCGCCCGGGCCATCCTGCGGGTCTTCGGCCAGGCCGGGACCTGCGTGCTCGGGTACAACAGCATCCGCTTCGACGACGAGTTCCTGCGCTTCCTGTTCTACCGCAATTTCCACGACCCCTACGCGCGCGAGTACCAGCATGGGAATTCGCGCTGGGACCTGCTTGACGTGATGCGCGCCGCGTGCCTGCTGCGTCCGGACGGGATCCACTGGCCGCAGCGTGAGGACGGCTGCACCAGCTTCAGGCTGGAGGAGCTGACCCGTGCGAACGGCATCGGGCACGCCGATGCGCACGACGCACTGGCTGACGTGCGCGCGACGATCGCCGTCGCCGGGCTGCTGCGGCGGGCGCAGCCGCGCCTGTACGAGTACCTGCTGACGCAGCGTGGCAAGGCGGCGGTGCGCGATCAGCTCGATATTCGCGGCGGCGCGCCGGTGCTGCATGTCAGCGGCATGATCGGGGCGGAACGCGGCAATGCATCGCTGTTCATGCCGCTGGCCCGGCACCCGGATAACGCCAACTCGGTGATCTGCTTCGACCTGCGCGAGGATCCGGCGCCATTGCTGGAACTGGACGCCGACGAGATCCGGCGCCGGGCCTTCTCGCCGGCAGCGGCGCTCGGCACGGAGGCACGCATCCCGCTCAAGGAAATCCACTGCAACCGCTGCGCCGTGGTGATGCCGGCCCGTTTCGTGGACGACGCCATCGCCGCGCGCATGCAGCTTGATCCCGGCGCCTGTGAACGGCACGCGCGAACCCTGCGCGGTGCGGGCGGGCTCGAAGCGAAGCTGCGCGCCGTTTACCGGCGTGACCCGGCCGCGCCGGCCGACGCCGAGTATGCGCTCTACCAGGGCTTCCTCCCCGACGAGGACCGGCGGCTCTGCATGCGGCTGCAGGAGTGCCCGCCGGCGGAGTGGCTGGAGCGGACCTGGCCGTTCCAGGACCCGCGGCTGCGCGAACTGCTGCCACGCGCGCTCGGCCGCAGTTATCCGCAGTACCTGCGCGGCGAGGCGTTCGATGCGTGGCGGGACCTCTGCCAGCGGCGCCTGCACGAACCGGGGTGCGGGGCGCGCACCTTCGACGAGTTCACGGCAGAACTGGCCCGCCAGCGGGCAGAGCCGCCCGGTCAGGGCGCCGAAGTACTCGACCAGGTGGAGGCGTGGGCCACGGAAGTCGTGCAGAGGGCGGGCTGAGGGCAGCGCGTGCCGGCAGCCGCAAGCCGGAATTTGCTGACCCGGAACCCCCTTGTTATCTTGGTTGCGGTGTCATCCCCGCGCCCGGTCAGGGCGCATCATCGCGTGCGCAGGCAAGGAGCCCACGGCATGCCATCGCTGTCCGCATCCGGTTTCCTCGCCGCCTGCCTGGTGGCGCTGCTCCTGTTGCCGCGTGAGAGTCCGGCCTGGAACGGCTTCGAACTGGACGGGCTGGGATTCAGCGAGGCGCGCCAGGCAATCATCCACACGGCTGACGCCAACCGGCTGGCGGCGCGGATCCTGGTGCCGGCGGGCGCCGATCCGGCGGCGCGTTTCCCGGCCATCATCATGATCGACCAGTGGGCGGCGCGGCCGGGCGATTTCCTGGTGCAGGCGGTGCGGTTCGCTGCCGAGGGTTACATCGTGCTGGTGTACCAGCCGCGCGGGTACGGTCACTCCGAGGGCGCGGCCGGTTTGGCCGGGGCGACCGACCTGCAGGACTTCAATGCGGTCATGGACTGGCTGATCCTGCATGCGCCGGTGGACGAATCCAGGATCGGCGTCGTCGGCGCCAGCACCGGCGGGGTGATCGCCCTGATCGCGGCGGCACAGGACCCGCTGGTGAAGGCGGTGGCGGCGCTCGCGGTGTGGACCGACTTCGCCGCCGGCGTCCATGCCGACGGCGTGGGACGCGCCGGCTGGCGGGACTTCCTGCTGCAGGACGCGGTTCCCCAGCGCCTGGCCGAGGCTCCCGCGAAACAGGTGCGCAAACTGCTTGCGGGGGCGCAGGACGCGAAGCTGGCGCGCTGGGCGCAGGAACGCTCGCCGGCTTCCTGGGTGGAACTCATCAACCGGCGCATGGTGCCGGTGCTGCTGTCCGCGGGCTACGCGGACGAACTGGCCGACGTGAACAGCGTGCTGCGCTTTCACGGGTCGCTGCAGGGGCCGCGCCGCCTGCTGTTGATGCAGGGACCGCACGCTGCGGCCGAGTCCACCGGCAGCCTGCGGCTGGATGACTACGTCTGGACCCAGGCGCTGCAGTGGATGCAGCGCTGGCTGCAGCCGGCGGACCCGCTGCAACCGGTCGCGGCGATGTCGATGGAACTCAGCGACGCCAGCGTGCGCGACGAGTTTCCCGAATGGCCGGTGGCGCAGATCACCGAGGGCGAGTTCTACCTCAGCCCGCGCGGTGCGGCCGGCAGCGGCGGACTGGAGCTCAGGCCCTGGAGCGGACCGCAGCCGCTCGCGAACGCGCTGCGCTCCGCGCCCGCGCAGGAATCACCCGCGCAGGGCGGGGGAGCGGGTACGCCCGATGGCGTTGCCTGGCTGCCGTCGCTGGACAGCCGCCGGACGCTGATCTTCGAGAGCGCGGCGCTGGCGCGGGAACTGCCGATCCGCGGCATCCCGGTGCTGAGCCTGCCGGTCAAGCCTTCCATGCCGGCGGTGCAACTGGTGGCATCGCTGTACGACGTGAACAATCTCGGCCTGGGCCGGCTGGTCAGCCAGGCCGCGGTGCACCTGGACGCGCTGGCGCCGAACGGCGAGACGCAGGTGGAACTGGAGTTCCACGCGCTGGCGCACGACATCGAGGCGGGTAACCACCTGGCGCTGGTGCTCGATACCGCGGACCGCAAATACCTCATGCCGGAGGTGCCCGGTTTCGCGCTCCACGTGCTGTTCTCGGAATCGCACCGGCCGGTGCTGCGGGTGCCCTACAACGAGTTGATGCAGGAACCGGCCCGCCTGGCCCGCCTGCTGCCCGGTCAGTGACCCTCGCGGCAGAAGACCGGCCGGTCCTCGCTGCTTTCCGCAGCGTTGTAACGGTACCCCGCGACGCCGAATGACAACAGCTCGGCCGGGTCGCTGATGCGGTTGCGGATGATCCAGGACGCCATCCGGCCGCGAGACTGCTTCGCGAACATGCTCAGTACCTTGAACTGGCCGTTGCTGAAATCCTTGAACACCGGCGTGATCACGCGCGCCTTGAGGCGGTCCGTCTGCACCGCCTTGAAATACTCGTTGCTGGCCAGGTTGAGCAGTACCGGCTTGCGCCGCGGCAGGTCGTCGTTGAGCGCATCGGTGATCCGCCGGCCCCACCAGTCGTAGAGGTTGTCGTGCCGGCCCGGACCGAATGCGGCGCCCATCTCGAGCCGGTAGGGCTGCATGAGGTCGAGCGGCCGCAGCACGCCGTAGAGGCCGGACAGGATGCGCAGGTGTTTCTGCGCGTAGTGGAGGTCGTCCGCCTTCCATTCCTCCGCCCGCAGTCCCTGGTAGACGTCGCCCTTGAAGGTCAGCACGGCGGGCCGAGCATTTTCGGGGGTGAATGGCGTCTTCCATTCCTGGTAGCGCTGCATGTTCAGCAGCGCCAGCTTGCTGCTGATGCGCAGCGTCGCCGCGAGTTCGTCGGGCGAGAGCCTGCGCAGTTCCCGCACCGCCTGCGCGGAGCGGCGCAGGAACCGGGGCTCGCTCGTCTTGATGCGTGGCAGCGGTGAGGTGAGATCCAGCGTCTTGGCCGGCGAGAGGACGATGAGCATGTTGCGGATTTCCTTTGCGTCGTGACCTGATTCTACTCCAGCCACACCAGCAGGTGCGCCCGGCGTTTCAGTTCCAGGGCGGCATCGAGCAACGCGTCGGCGGGCACCCAGACCTGCAGTTCACTGGCGTTCCATTCGCTGCCGAAGCTGTTCAGCAGCTTGTACAGCAGCTGGCAGTCACCGTTGCCGCTGTGGCAGACCTCGCGCTGGCCCACCACGATGGAAGCATGGCCGGCGCGGTTCCAGCAGTGCTGGTTGCCGTCGCGCTGCTCCCAGCGCGCGCAGTAGGAGAGGCTGACCGGCAGGTCCCGCTGCAGCAGTTCCAGCACCTTTCCGCCCAGGGCCGCGGCGTCGACGGGTTCGTCGGGAGACGGCCAGGCGCGGGCCCGGAATGCCGGGATGCCGATGCGGTTGTCCCCGCCCCGGCAGGCCGGGCTGTGCAGCACCGCCCACGCAAAGTGTTCGAAGTCCTGCATCCCGCCGCTGCGCACCCGGCGCAGGGCATTTTCCTGCTGCACCGCCGTCGAGGGCAGGTGCAGCCGCTGCGCCAGCACGGCGCGGCTGGCATCGACGGGTCGGTTGTCGTGGCCGAGCCGGTTGGTGTCGAACAGGTTGCGCAGCGTGTTCCATCCAGCCCGCAGGTGCAGGTGGGCCGGCCGTTCAGGCATGTCGACGCGGTCCAGCGCCGTGTAAGGCATGCAGGACTCTCGCGCCAGGTAGAGACGGTCTTTGCCGGCCCGGGCGACGAGTCCCCGGATCACCCGGACGATGCTGCCGTACTCGTGCAGGGCAGGGCCGTCATCGTCGTGCGCCGAGGCGATGTCCAGCAGGGATACCTGTTCCGAGGCCGGCAATGCCGTGCAGTCCGTTCCCTGCCGCCGGCAGCGGTGCCGGTCGAGCAGCACGGCGGGGACGGCGGCGTAGCAGAACGCCAGTTCCCCCTGGTCGCGCGGGGGCGGCAGGTTGGACACCAGGATCTCGCTGCCGGGGCGGGTGAAATAGGGGTTTGCGTCGATGCCGTCGGCGGCCATCAGCAAGGGGGCGTGGATAAGCCAGCAAACCCGGAAAAACAGACAAAAACGCACGAACTAGGCCATGACTTGTATCTTCTTTCACATTATACTGCGCGCCTTTCAACCGACCCACGCCAGGAGGAAACAGCAGTGGTAGACGTGAAAAAGGAAGTGAAGGAGCGTATCGATACCGCTCGCGAAACCGTGAAGGGTGCCCGTGACGCACTCGGCGAAGCCATTGCCCGTGCCGAGAAGGCTGGTCGTGAACAGTTCCAGGAACTGGTTGCCCGTGGCGAGGCCCTGGGTGAGAAATATGAACCCCGCATCACCGAACTGGCCGGCAAGGTCGAACCGCGTCTTGGCGAGATCGTCGAAACCCAGCTGGGCAACATCCGCGGGTTCGTCCGCGACCTGAACGCGCGCCTGGCCGAGAAGTCCGCGGCGCCGGCCGAAAAGCCGAAGGCAGCTGCCAAGAAGACCGCCGCGCGCAAGCCGGCGGCCAAAAAGGCTGCAGCCAAGAAGACCGCTGCGCGCAAGCCGGTGGCCAAAAAGGAAGAGGCTGCCGAAGCCTGATCCCCTCTGCCCCCCGGGCCGTTCAGCCGGGGGGAGCGATCGCCGGGCGCCCCGCGGGCGCCCGGCTCATCGCCCCGCCTTCCGCGTCCCCATTCAATCCCTGGATGTGCTTCGCCGGTTTTGCCCTGAACATGAGCACCCTCAACTGAGTACCCTGACCTGATCAGGGCGGCTGCTCCCTTCCTTATATTGGCTCTCCCGCAACCACCGGGTCCCGCATCGGCCTGCAGGGAGAAGCCCGGCTCTCTATACTACGGTGGCTACTCTCGCAGCAGACCCCGAGGAGTTACGCCACCGTGGATACCAGCACCCACAACCTGACCGCCCTGTTCGCCCAGTTGGGCCTGCCCAACAGCGAAGAGGAAATCGAGCGTTTCATCGATAGCCACCGGGATCTCGGCAGAAGCGAATCGCTCGACGAGGCATCTTTCTGGAATGCCGCACAGTCAGCGTTCCTGCGCGAAGCGATCCAGGAGGATTCTGACTGGGCGGAGATCGTCGACCAGCTGGACGCCCGCCTGCGCTCCTGAGCGGGATGGGCGTTTCAGCGTCCGCCGGCTGATTCCAGGAACAGGTCCGGGTCGACCCGCACGTCGTTCAGGCTGACGCTCCAGTGCAGGTGTGGACCGGTGGCCCGGCCGGTCGCACCGACCTTCCCGATGGTGTCCCCCCGCTCAAGCAGTTGTCCTTCCGTCACCGCGATCTCCTGCAGGTGACAGTACATGGTCACGAGCCCCTGCCCGTGATCGATCAGCACGGTCTTCCCGTTGAAGAAGTAGTTGCCGGTGCGGCTGACCACGCCGCCGGCCGGCGCGTGGACGGGCGTTCCTGCCGGTGCCGCCAGGTCCAGCCCGCTGTGCGGGCTGCGCGGCTGGTCGTTGAAAAACCGGCGCAGTCCGAAGGCGCTGCTGCGCGGGCCTTCCACCGGCAGCACGAACCGCCACTGTGGCGTGCCGGTGTCACGCCAGGCCCGGAATGCGCTGTCCATGAGCTTGCGTTCGCGGCCGATTCGCTCGAGGTCCAGCGGCGCCGGATTCACCTGTCGCTGGTTGCTGATCGTGATGCGCTGCTCGGGGTAATCGTGCGTGCCCACGACGATCGGGTGGCGGGTCTTCCCGGCCGTGGCGATGAACTCCAGGTGATGCGTGCCCGGCTCCAGCGCCAGCGGCAGACCGGCGAGGGCATGCCAGGTGGGCGGCTCGCCCGCGGGCAGCACCAGCACGCGGCGGCCACGGAACCAGGCCTGCGGCCGGCTTTCGGCGCCGGGCAGGCCGGAGTCCACGGCAGCGATGCCACCGGGCACGCGCCGGTCGGGCAGCGTTTCGGCCGCAAGGGCTGATTGCTGCCAGGCGAGCAGCAGGAACAGGATCCACGTTCTCATTTGTCCTCCATTACACCTTCGACCTTCAGGTCGGCGCTGCCGTTCACCAGCCGGGCCGTGACCCGGTCGTTCGTCCGCAACTGGCCGACCCCGCGAACCAGCCCGCCCTGCTGATCGGTCAGCACCGCGTACCCGCGCGCCAGCGTGGCGAGCGGGCTCACCTGTTCCAGCGCCGCCGCCTGCAACGCGAAGCGGTTGCGGCGAGCGGACAGGTTGCTGTCCATGGCGTGCTGCAGGTTCGACCGCAGGTGGCCGAGCTGCTGCCGCGCCGACCGGACCGTGTGGCGCGGGCTGGCAACCTGCATCCGGTGGGCGAGTTGCTGCAGGCGTGTCCGTTGCGCCTGCAACTGCCGCCGCTGCGCGTGCAGCAGGCGGATCTCCAGGTGATCCAGGTGCTGGCCACGCTCCTGCAGCACCTGCCGCGGATGCCGCAGCCGGCTCCGCAACATGGCCAACCCGGCGCGCAACTGCTGCAGCCGGCGCTGCATGCGGCTGCCCAGTGCGGCCCGCCAGGCGATGACCTCCCCGGCCACCTCGAGCTGGTCGGGCGTCAGCAGTTCCGCGGCGGCAGACGGGGTCGGCGCGCGCAGGTCGGCGACGAAATCGCAGATGGTGAAGTCGACCTCGTGACCGACCGCGCTGACCACCGGCTTGCTGCAGGCATGCACCGCACGCGCGACCTGTTCCTCGTTGAACGGCCAGAGGTCTTCCAGCGAGCCGCCGCCGCGGCCGACGATCAGCACCTCGCAGAGGGGGTCGCGGTCGGCGCGCCGGATCGCGCTGACCAGTTCGCGCGCTGCACCCTGGCCCTGCACGGAGGCGGGGAAGACCCGGATACGTGTCGCCGGGAAACGACGGCCCATCACCGAGAGGATGTCCTGCAGCGCCGCGCCGGTGGGCGAGGTGACGACGCCTACCACGCCCGGCCAGGACGGAACCGGCTGCTTGCGATCCGCGTCGAACAGGCCCTCCGCCTGCAGCTTCGCGCGCAACCGCTCGAACGCCATCTGCAGCGCGCCGCTGCCGGCGGCCTCCATCTGGTCCACGATCAGCTGGTACTCACCGCGCACTTCGTACAGGCCGGCGCGCGCGCGGACCGTCACCTGCATGCCGTCTTCCGGTGTGAATCCGGTCCGGGCATTCCTGCCGCGGAACATGGCGCAGCGCACCTGGGCGAGTTCGTCCTTCAGCGTGAAATACCAGTGCCCGGAACGGGGCGCGGCGAAGTTGGAGATCTCCCCGGACACCCACAATGCCGGCAGTCCATCCTCCAGCAGCCGCTTGACCTGCCGGTTCAGCTGGCTGACCGAGATGACCTCGCGGTCCGTGGCGGTAGGGGAAGTCTCCTGCATGGCGTGTGAGTGTACCGCACCCGGTACAAAGCCGCCCCGTGCGCGGGAGATCGGCGCGGCGAAGCGCTATCATGCTGCGCATTGCGGCAACGGCTGGATGCACATGGAAAAGGGCATGGAAGAAATCGCGAAGCGGGAAAGCGCCGGGCTGGAAACTTCGGCGCGCCGGCTCGTGCTGCTGGTCAACCTGGGTACGCCGGATGCACCGGACACGGCTGCCGTACGGCGCTACCTGCGCGAGTTTCTTTCCGATCCGCGCGTCATCGAGGTGCCGCGGCTGCTCTGGTGGTTCGTGCTCAACGGGATCATCCTCGTGTTCCGGCCGAAACGCGTTGCCGCGCTTTACGCTTCGATCTGGGAGGAAGACTCTCCCATCCGCCGCTTCACCGTCGCCCTGGCCGGCCGCCTGCAGGACCACCTGCGCGCGGGCGGTGACACGCGGACCGAGGTGCGGGCCGCCATGACCTACGGTTCGCCCTCCCTGCGGCGGCTGCTGGACGGTGCGCGGGACGAGGGCTTCGGGGAGGTGGTCGTGCTGCCGCTCTACCCACAGTACTCGGCAACGACGACCGCCGCCGTGTTCGACCAGGTTGCCGATCACCTGCGCGGCCAGCGCGATCTCACCGCGTTCCGGCTGATCCGCGATTACCACCTGCACCCTCTATATATCGGGGCGGTCGCGGCACGGGTGCGCCGGCACTGGGAAGAACATGGCCGCGCGGAACGGCTGCTTTTTTCCTTTCACGGCCTGCCGCAGGACTACGTCGACCGGGGTGATCCGTACCAGCGCGAGTGCCGCGCGACGGCCGCAGCGCTGGCGGCTGCACTCGGACTGGCCGGTGACGAATGGGCGCTGAGTTTCCAGAGCCGCTTCGGTCCGCGTGCCTGGTTGCAGCCCTACACCGACGAACTGCTCCGGCAGTGGGCAGGTGACGGGGTGGCCAGTGTCGCGGTGACCTGCCCGGGTTTCGCCGTCGACTGCCTGGAGACGCTGGAGGAGATCGCCCTGCAAAACAGGGACTTTTTCCTCGAAGCCGGGGGCCGCGACTATTCCTACATACCCGCCCTGAACGATGACGACGACCATGCCCGGTTGCTGCAGGCGCTCCTGCAGGACGGGTGACGCACGCGTGCGGTCCCGCCGGCGAGGTGCGGGCGCGACACCGGCAGTGCGCCACGGCGTTTCCGCCGGACCTGTCGCCGACGACCCGCAAAGGTTTTTCAGCAGGTAAAAACGCGTTGCGACGAACGTGTCGCCGACGCGTTACGAGCGGTAAAACTTACGTCGGAAAGCTCAATTCGCGCGTTGCAAATTTTTTGCAATTCACTGTTTGACGTATATATTTTGTGCTATATGTTTTATTGACATGTGTCCATGTTTGATTCACGAGGAAATTGCAGATGGCACGAGCCAACACAAGAAAGACAACGAGCCGCACGACACCACGGCGTCGTACCGCTGCGGCGGCACGTGCCTCGGTTGCCGAGCCGATGCGCAAGCGTGCCGAACAGATGCTCAAGCGCGCGCAGTCAGAAGTGGATCGTGTCAGCAAGCAACTGGCCAGCGCCCGTGACCGCGCCCGCAAGGCGGCGGCGGATGCGCGCAGCAGTGGATCGGCCGCCAGCAAGCGTGCGGCGGACCGTGCCCGCCAGGAGATCGACAAGCTCCGCAAGCGGCTCGACTCGGTTCGCGCGCAGGTGCAGAGCGCACGCATCAATGCCCGGGTGACCGACGTTCGCGCCAGGATCCGGGAAGCTGAGGCGGACGTTCGCGCCCGCGTCGAGAAGTACCGCGCCGAACTGGTGAAGCGCACCAACGAGGATTTGCGTCCCGCCCTGAAGAAGTACGAGGACCAGTGGAAGGCGCAGCGCGAGAAGCTGAATCTCAAGCGCGTCAGGGAACGCATGAAGAAGGAAGAGGCACGGCTCCGCAAGCTGCGCAACCAGGCGGAGAAGAAGATCGCCTCGCTTCAGAAGCAGGCCACCGATGCCGTGACGGGCGCGAAGCCGGCTGCCAAGAAGCCGGCTGCCAAGAAGAAAACCACCGCGCGCAAGCCGGCGGCGAAGAAGAGCACCGCCCGCAAGCCGGCGGCGAAGAAAGCCGCAGCTGGCAAGCCGGCCGCGAAGAAGACTGCGGCCCGGAAACCGGCCGCCAGGAAGACCACCGCGCGCAAGCCGGCGGCAAAGAAGAGCACCGCCCGTAAGCCTGCGGCGCGGAAAACGAATGCTGCCCAGACCACGGCTGCAAAGCCGGCTGCCAAGAAGGCAGGTGCCGCCCGGAAACCGGCGGCGCGGAAGACGACAGCGGCGCGTAAGACAACCACCACGCGCAAAAAGAGCACTGCAAGCAAATCGCCAGCTCGGAAAGCTGCAGCGCGTAAGGCGCCGGTACGGACCGCGACCGCGACCCGGAAGGCTCCGACAAAAAAAGCCACTACAAAGAGGAAGGCCACTGTGAGAACCGCCAAGAAAACCACTGCCAGGAAGGCAACAGCCCGAAAGGCGCCGGCCAAGAAGTCGACTGCCCGGAAGGCGCCTGCAAAGAAAGCCACCGCACGCAAGGCCCCGGCCAAGCGCGCAACCGCGGCGAAGAAGACCACCGCACGCAAGCCGGCGGCGAAGAAGACCACCGCACGCAAGGCACCGGCCAAGCGCGCGACCGCGGCGAAGAAGACCACCGCACGCAAGCCGGCGGCGAAGAAGACCACCGCACGCAAGGCACCGGCGAAGCGCGCAACCGCGGCGAAGAAGACCACCGCACGCAAGGCCCCGGCCAAGCGCGCAACCGCGGCGAAGAAGACCACCGCACGCAAGGCCCCGGCCAAGCGCGCAACCGCGGC
>JBFKKR010000032.1:0-31721 GCA_041682035.1 Pseudomonadales bacterium
CCGGCGATGTCAGACGCCTTGGCATAGCGGATGGGAATGAATTCCGTGCGCAGCGGCGCGAGTTCTTCCACCTGGCGGCTGTTTTCCAGTTCCAGCTTCTCACGCCGGGCGATTTCGGCTGCCGGCGCAACCATCATCACGTTGCCAACAAGGCGCTTGTCCAGCCCCTTGGTCTTGAGCACCAGGTCCAGCGCCTGGTCCCAGGGGACGTTCTGGAGCCGCAGGGTGATGGAACCCTTGACGGTGTCGCTGGCCACCATGTTCAGGCCGGTGAAATCGGCGATCAGCTGGAGCACCGAGCGCACCTCGATGTTCTGGAAGTTGAGCGACAGTTTTTCACCCGTGAACTGGAACTTCTCGGCCTGCTGGCGTTCCACTTCGGCCTTGGTCATCGGCTTGACGTCGACCACGAAGGTCTCGTCGGCCTGGTAGGCGATGTATTCGTAGTAGCCGGTCGGATCCACGTAGATGACCGGGTCGCCGCCCTCCACCTTGACATCGATGTACTGCACCGGCGTGGCGAAATCCTTCACATCCAGGCGATGGCGCAGCTTGTCCGGCAGCGTGGCGCCGCCGAATTCGGCACGGATGCGGCCACCGGTTTCAACCAGGTCCACCGCGATATCGGGCCGGGACAGCGTGATGATGACCTGACCCTCGCCGTTGTCGCCACGGCGGAAATCGATGTTGTCGATGGCGCGCGCCTTGCCGCGGGCCGCCACGGGAGCCGCGGCCGTGGTCATGCTGGCGGGCGCCGCCACCGGCGCGACCGTCTGCGTGGTCGCGCCCTCGCCGACAAGCACGAAGAGCCGGTTGCCTTCCACGCGCGTGGCGAAGCCGGTCATTTCCGTGAGGCTGATCACCATGCGGGTCCGGTTGGAGCCCGGATCCTCGATCACCGTGACGCTGCGCGCATTGCCGGTGCCCAGGTTGTGATACTTGCCGACCGCGCTGGCGGTACCGGGCAGGTCGATGGCGATGCGGGCAGCCGGTTTCTCGACGGTGTACGCCTGGGGTGTCGGCGGCGCACCGTCGAAGGTCATCTGCACTTCCAGTCGATCACCGGGCAGGTTGGCGAATTCGAGATTGTTCAGCGTGACAGCCCATGCAAGCGAGGGAATCAAAGTCAGGCATAGCGCAATGCGTCGCAGCAACTGCATGGCAGATCCACTCCCCAGAATGTTTAAAGTAGCTCGTCCCGGCCCGGAGACTTTTGCAAAATTCATGACCTTCCCCACACGCTTATTTTCTTGTTCCAACCAACGGAATCGTGCGCGGGCGCTCCACCCAGCCACCTTTTCCGTCCGGTACGATCTCCATCACGGAGACAGCCAGGTCCGAGATCTCGGTGATCCGTCCGTGATTCCTGCCCAGGTAATTACCCGCCTTGACCCGGTGAATGCCGCCTGCCCCGTCGTTGATCAGCGCCCACTGCGTGTCCCCGATCATGCCCAGCGTGCCGACCATGCGGAGCACATCGAAATTGAACTCCTCCAGGTACTCGCGCGGCCGGGACAGGTCCGGCTTCAGGTTCGGGTCAGTGGACCGCACCACCTCGGTGGCCTTGACCTGCACCGGCCGTTCGAACGGACTGCGCAGGCTGGAAGCGGAATAGGTGAACGATTCGTAGGGCTTGAATTCCGGCATGGGTGCGATCGGCGGCGCCGGCCGGGCCTGTACCTGGGCCACGTAGCGACGCAGGTCGCTCATGTCTCCACCACCACAGCCGGTCAAAAGGAGGGCACTACCCAGCAGCATGAGAGTGACGCGCAGCATGCTTACGACCCTCCCTTGTAGCGGTAGGTTTTCGCGGTGATGTTCATGTTCAGGATGCCGCCTGAAGAAGGAGTGATCGTGAAATCATGCAGGGTGACGATCCGAGGCAGGGACGCAACGCCGCTGACGAAAGTCGCCAGTTCGTGGTAGCCGCCGCGGGCGTTGATCTTGATCGGCAGTTCCACGTAGAACTCGCGCTTGCGCTCTTTCTGCAGCTGGATGGTACGAAAATCCAGACCGCTGCCGAGACCGGTTGCCGTGATATCCTCCAGCAGTCCGGGCACTTCCGTGTCGGTCGGCAACTGGCGCAGCAGGCCGCCGAACGTCTTCTTCATTTCAGCGATCTGCGCCTTGTAGGCCTCGAGGTTCGCCGCTTCTCCGGCTTTCTTCTCGAACTCCTTCTTGAGTTCGACTTCCTTGGCCTGGACCTTTTCCAGTTCCATCTGCTTGTCTTTCAGGAACAGGTAATAGCCGCCCGCCAGCGTGGCAATGAAGACGATCACGCAGAGGATGATCTTGACCGGCAACGGCCAGATCCCGATCTCGTTCGGATCCAGATCATTGATATCGAAATTCTGGATGCTCTCCATCATTTCGGAAACATTCATTGCCATTCTCTTGGCTCCAACCCTGGTAACCGGCCCGTGAACCGGCCGGCGACACTTTGTCCACTTCCGAGCGCGGCGCGGAAAACTTCCTTCGTCACCCGCGCGGCCCTGACCGCACTAACAATCCCGTTCTACTTACGCTTCTTTTTCTTGCCTTTTTTCTTCTGCTGCTGCTTCTTTTCTTCTTCTTCGCCCGGCGCGGTGCGCGTCACCCGCATGGTGAAGTCGCTCGCTTCCTCGCCGAACCCGGGATTCGCCTTGACGCCCGAGAGCAAGGGCTGCTTGAACCACTCCGACTTGTCGAACTGGCGCATCAGGCTGGAGACCTTGTTGTTGGACTCGGCGGTGCCGGCCAGCGTCAGCCGCTTGCCTTTCAGGTCGACCTTCTTGTAGAAGACACCGCCGGGCAGTGTACGCGCCAGTTCGTCGAACACGCGCACGATGATGGGCCGGTTGCCCTGCAGGTCGGCGATCACGCGCATGCGCTCTTTCAGGCGCTCGCGTTCCTTCTTGAGGTTCCTGATTTCCTTGATGCGCTTGTCGAGGACGGAGATTTCACTTTTCAGGAATGCGTTGCGGGCATTCTGGTTGTCGATGGCCTGGCTGAGGAGGAACAGGCCCAGCGCGGCAAGCACAGCGCCGGCGCCGAACACCCCCAACAGGATGGTCAGGAACTCCTTCTTGAGTTCTTCCCGGAGTTCCGCGCGCCAGGGGCGCAGGTTGATATTCGCCATCAGTCAAAGCTCCTCATGGCCAACCCGCAGGTAATCATCAGGGACGGCGCATCCGCGCTCAGCGAGCTCGCGTTCACGCGCGAATTGAGCGACATGTCCGCGAAGGGATTGGCGATGATCGTCGGCGTGCCCACCTTGTCCTGCACCATGCGGTCGATCCCGGGGATGGAAGCCGTTCCACCGGCCAGCACGATGTAGTCGACGTCGTTGTACTGGCCGGACGCGAAGAAGAACTGCAGCGAGCGCGTGACCTGCTGGAGCACGGCGTGCTTGAAGGGCTCCAGCACCTCGCTCTCGTAGTCGTCCGGCAAACCACCCTGCTTCTTGGCCAGGCCCGCCTCTTCCTGCGACAGCCCGTAGCGGCGCTGGATCTCTTCCGTCAGCTGCTTGCCGCCGAAGAGCTGCTCGCGCGTGTAAATGGTGGTTCCGTCCAGCAGGATGCTCAGCGTGGTCATGGTCGCGCCGATATCGATGACCGCCACCAACTGGCCGTCGGCCTCTGCGATCTGCCCGGACAGCAGCCTCACGGCGCGCTCCATGGCGTAGGCTTCGACGTCCACCACCTTGCAGGTGAGGCCACCGGCAGCGACCGCATCCTCGCGCATCTCGACCGTCTCGCGACGGCAGGCGGCCAGCAGGACTTCCGACAGTTCCGGGTTGTGCGGCGAGGGGCCGATGACCGAGAAGTCGAGCGCCACTTCATCGAGCGGATAGGGAATGTACTGGTCCGCCTCGACACTGATCTGGTTTTCCATCTCGAAATCGCCGAGATTGGAATTGAGTTCGATGATCTTCGTGATCACCGCCGAACCGGCCACGGCAACGGCGGCGTGCTTGAGCTTGGTCTTGGACCGGGCAACGACGCGCTCGATGGTTTCGCCGACGATGCCGACTTCCTGGATGTTGGTCTCGACCACCGCATTCGGCGGCAGGGGCTCGACCGCATAGCTTTCCACGCGGTACCGGTTGCCTTTCTTGCTCAGCTCCAGAAGCTTCACTGAAGTGGAGCTGATATCCAGTCCGAGAACCGGAACCGGTCCCTTGTTAAACAGGCCTGCCACCCGACAAATTCCTTAATCTAGCGGATACTTATGTCCAGTATATGCGTTAAAGCATTAAATATCAGAGTTCAGGATAGCGCAAATTTTCCGAATGCAATTTTCGACTAGTCCCGACCCACCCTGCAGACTACTATTAGCCTTCCCGTTCCCGGTCAGGGTCCGCAGTATCCGACCCGGACCTGCCCGACAAGCAAAAGGCAAACACTGCACCCATGCTTACGCTACTTCGCCTGATCATCTGGACCGTTGTCGCGATCTCGGCCGCAAGCCTGGCAAGTATAGCTGGCATTTACTTATATCTAGCGCCGAATGTCGCCTCCATCGACGGACTGTGCGGCGCACGGCTGGAAACGCCGCTGCGCGTCTATTCTTCCGATCAGAAATTGATCAAGGTTTTCGGTGAGAAACGCCGCACGCCGGTGCGGTTCCAGGACGTCCCGCCGCGGTTCGTGCAGGCCATGCTGGCGGCGGAGGACGACCGCTTCCTCTACCACTACGGTGTCGACATCCCGGGCCTGCTGCGTGCCGCCGCGGAGTTGCTGACGACCGGCGAGATCCGCAGTGGCGGCAGCACCATCACCATGCAGGTGGCCAAGAACTGCCTGCTGTCCAACGAGCGGACCTTCCGGCGCAAGTTCAACGAGATTCTGCTCGCGCTGCAGATCGAGCGGGAGATGACGAAGGAGCAGATCCTCGAGCTGTATTTCAACGTCATCTTCCTCGGCAAGCGTGCCCATGGCGTGCAGGCAGCGGCGGAACGCTATTACGGCCGCCCCATCGACCAGCTCGAGCTGGCCCAGATGGCCATGATCGCAGGCCTCCCCAAGGCACCCTCGCTGTTCAACCCGATCGTCAATCCCAAGCGCGCGCTGCATCGCCGGGACTGGATTCTCGGGCGCATGTTCAAGCTCGGATACATCAGCCGCGAGGACTACGAACAGGCCCGCAAGGCGCCGAGCACCGCGCGCATCCATGACTTCGAGGATCCGGAGATCGCGGCCGACTACCTCGCGGAAATGGTCCGCGACTGGATGTACGAGCGCTACGGCGAGCAGACCTACACGGAAGGCTTCAAAGTCATCACCAGCGTGGACTCGCGCCTCCAGGAAGACGCCAACCGGGCGTTGCGCGCCGGCCTGCTGGAATACGACCGGCGCCACGGGTACCGGGGCGCCGAGGGCCGCGTGAAGGTGCCGGCCGGCGCCGACCCCGCCGATATCGCCCTGCTGGAACGACTGCTGGCCGGCCGCCAGCCGGTCAACGGGCTGCTGCCCGGCATCGTTCTGGCCGTGGCGGAGAAATCCGCGAAGGTCTGGACCGCCGAGGGCGTCGTGGAACTGGACTGGAAGGCACTGTCGTGGGCACGCCGCTACATCAACGAGGATTCCCTCGGCGAGAAACCATCCACCGCGGCCGACGTGCTGGCGACGGGTGAAATCGTGCGGGTGGAACGCGCCGGCGAAGGGCGCCACCGGCTCGCGCAGGTCCCGAAGATCCAGGGCGCACTGGTGGGCGTGGAGTCGGAAACCGGCGCGGTGAGGGCGCTGGTCGGCGGTTTCCACTTCGACACCAGCAAGTTCAACCGGGCCGTGCAGGCGCGGCGGCAGCCGGGTTCCACCTTCAAACCCTTCATTTATGCCGCGGCGCTGGAGAGCGGCATCACGGCGGGCAGCATCTTCAACGATGCGCCAGTGGTCGAGTCGTTCGACGCCACCAGCCAGAACACCTACGTGCTGAACAACGCCAGCGGCGTCAATCTCGGCCCGACGCGCATGCGGGTCGGGCTGTACAAGTCGGTGAACACGGTTTCCGCACGGGTGCTGCAGGCGGTCGGGATCGGCAAGACCCTGGAGTACCTGGAACGGATCGGTTTCAACACGGCAGGCATGCCGCGCAACCTGCAGCTCTCGGTCGGGGGCGGCACGATGGAACTCAGCCCGCTCGAGGTCGCCACCCACTACGCGAAACTGGCCAATGGGGGCCACCTCGTCGAGTCATGGTTCATCGACCGGGTGCTGGCTCGCGACGGCAGCGAGATCTACCGCGCCGAACCGCTGGTGGTCTGCCCTGCCTGCCTGCAGAAGGCCGCTGTCCCTGCAGCCGCCGTGGCACCCGGTGACGCCCCCGTCCAGGCCGAGATGGAAATGGACGAGGGCGGAGACGCGGATGAAGTCGCCGCAGCGGACGCGGACAGCGACACGGCCCCCGTCGCCGGGGTGACCGCGGAACCCGCCGGACCGGAACCCGCCGCACCGGCCGCGTGGCAGGTGCAACAGGCGCCGCGGGTGATGGATCCGCGCGCCGTGTACATCCTCAACTCCATGATGCGGGACGTGATCCAGCACGGCACCGGGCGCGCCGCCCGCGTGCTCGGCCGCCAGGACATCGCCGGGAAGACCGGCACCACCGACGACGCGCGCAACCTCTGGTTCTCCGGCTTCAACGCGAAGTTCGTCGCCACGGCCTGGGTCGGCTTCGACGAGGAGACACCGCTGGGCAAGCGCGAGTACGGCGCGACGGCAGCGCTGCCGATCTGGATCCGGTTCATGCGCGAGGCGCTGCGCGACCAGCCGGAAGCCACCATGCGCCAGCCCGACGGCATCCTGAATATCCGCATCGACCCGGACAGCGGCGAGGCTGCCCCGCCGGGAAGCAGCAGGGGTGTGTTCGAGATGTTCATCGAAGGCACCGAACCCGAGCCGCCCATCCCGGGCGTCACACATCCGGACGCGCCGGACGGCGGCAGCCGGCCGGAACTCCTCTTCTAGGGGACGCCGGTCAGGGGATGTAGCGCCGCGCCTCCTCGGCGCTCTTCAGCGGGTAGTGATCCGGCATGGGCTGCAGCGCGACACCGCTGTCGACCGCGGCCTGCGCCACCGCCTGCGACACCACGCCGATCAGGCGCGGATCCATCGGCTTGGGGATGATGTACTCCGGACCGTATTCCAGGGCCATGCCGTCGTATGCCTCGCGCACGACCTGCGGCACCTCCTCCTTGGCGAGCGTGCGGATCGCGTGCACGGCGGCCATTTTCATCTCCTCGTTGATGCAGGTCGCACGCACGTCGAGCGCACCGCGGAAGATGAAAGGGAACCCCAGCACGTTGTTGACCTGGTTCGGGTAGTCCGAGCGGCCGGTCGCCATGATCACGTCCTTGCGCAGCGCGTGTGCGACCTCCGGACGGATCTCCGGCTCCGGGTTCGCGCAGGCGAACACGATGGGCTTGTCCGCCATGCGCCGCAGGTGATCGGCGGTGAGCAGGTTGCCGCCGGAGACCCCGAGAAAGACATCCGCCCCCTCGATGGCGTCCTGCAGCGTGCGGTCCGAAGTCTCGGCCGCGAACTGCGCCTTGTACTGGTTGACGCCCTCGCGCCCGGCGTGGATCACGCCCATCCGGTCGATCATGCGGATGTTCTCCACCTGCACGCCCAGCTCAACCATCAGTTTCATGCCGGCGATGGCGGCCGCGCCCGCGCCGAGGCACACCACCCGCGCCTCGGCGGGAATCTTGCCGGCCAGTTCCAGCGCGTTGAGCATGCCGGCCGCGGTGACGATCGCCGTGCCGTGCTGGTCGTCGTGAAAGATCGGCACGTTGCAGCGTTCGGACAACTCGCGCTCGATCTCGAAACACTCCGGCGCCTTGATATCCTCGAGATTGATGCCGCCGAAGGTCTTGTGCATGCGCACGACCGTGTCGATGAAGGCCTGCGGACTCTCGGCCTCGATCTCGATGTCGAAGACATCGATGCCGGCGTAGCGCTTGAACAGCACGCCCTTTCCTTCCATCACCGGCTTGCTGGCCAGTGCGCCGAGATTGCCAAGGCCGAGGATGGCGCTGCCGTCGGAGATCACCGCCACCAGGTTGCCCTTGTTGGTATAGCGGTAGGCCAGTTCGGCGTCGCGTGCAATTTCCTTGCAGGGTTCGGCGACGCCGGGGCTGTAGGCCAGCGCCAGGTCGCGCGCATTGGCGGTGGGCTTGGTGATGGTGACCTCGACCTTTCCGGGGAAAGGCTTGGCGTGGTAATCCAGCGCCGCCTCCCGGAGAAAGTCGTGCATGGTTTCCTGTTCCATGGGATCGCTGACCTTGTGGCATGCACCGGCTGCCGGCCGGGCGTTGCGCGCCCCTTCCCGGGTGGCGACGCAAAATTCATGATTTCTTTTCAGTCTAGATCAGATCACTGATCTGCAACCGCCGCGCGCACTCAGCGCACCACCTTGACCTGCCGGCCCGCCACCAACTCCCCCGCGGGATAATCCCCGTTGAGCAGCCGCAGCACCGTCTCGGGGTCATTCGGCAGCACCGAGCTGCGCGCCAGTGTGGCATAGGTCTGGCCGCGCCTGACCCGGTGCAGGTGGATGCGTGGAGCCCGCGCCTTCTCCTTCTCGTCAGGGCGCAGCGAATGGAAGCCGCGGATGGTCTGCATGATCTCCGCATCCACCGTGTTGTACTTCCGGCCCTTCGCCGTCTGGCCCTGGAAGATGAAAGCCTGCCGGTCCTTGTAGATGACCGCCACCCGGCCCTGCTCCCCGCCCAGCAGGCGGGCCGGCAGCAGCCCGGTGTAGCCATCCATCCCGTCGACCGTCAGCGCCTCGCCGCGCTCCAGCTTGTCGATGCCGAGCCGCTCGCGGATGAACGCCTCGGGCGGCTGCTTCTTGTTCAGGTCCTGCACCGTCAGGACGACGAAGGCATCCTTCCGCTGCGTGTGCCCGATGACCGCCACCGGCAGGTTCTCGATGCGCCAGTCCTGCGGGAACTGCAGCGCGAAATCCAGCGGCAGGTGGTAGAACGCGCTCCCGCGCCGTACCCCGGCCTGCGTGCTGTCGCCGAACTCCATGCCCTCGATGGCGGCCAGGAACTCCGCCTGCCGCACGGCCGGCGCACCGGACACCAGCGCGGCGGCTCCGGAAACCGCCTGCTGCAACCGCGTATCGTGATCCGGGTGGGTGGCGAACAGCCCGTGATAGCCCTGGTATTCCTCGCCGGCGGCGCGGGCACGGGCCTCCGCGTACTGCTCCTGCGCCTTCAGCGCTCGTAACACGCCCACGATCGACTGCGGATCGTAACCCGCGCGCGCCAGGTATTCCGCGCCCAGCCGATCCGACTCCAGTTCCATCTCGCGGCCGTAACCGCGCACCACGGCGGTACCCAGCAGGTTGGCCAGGTCGCCGGCCTGCTGCACGCCGGTCCCGATCGCAACCGCCGTGCTGAAGACGCTTGCGAGCGTCCCGCTGGCGTGCTGACGGACCGTGTGCCGGGCCGTGACGTGGCCGACTTCGTGGGCCAGCACGGCGGCCAGTTCCGCTTCTGAATTCAGGTGCGCGAGCAGGCCGCGGTTGATGTAGATGTAGCCGCCGGGCAGGGCCATGGCGTTGATATCCGGTGTGTCCAGCACGGTGAAGCGGTAGAAGAGATTGTTGCGGTGACTGATGGCCGCCACCTTTTCACCGACCGCCTGCACATACGCCTGCAGCTTTTCGTCCGCGTAGGCCGGCATCTGCGCCAGCACCTGCTTGCTGTACTCGCGGCCGAGCGCGATCTCGCTGTTCTCCGACATGAAAACCAGGTCGCGCTCGCCGGTGGCGGGGTTCATCGCGCAGCCGGAACCCAGCAGCGTGAGCGCCAGCAGGATGATCCGGACAGACTTTTTCATGGCAACCACTCCAGCAGCAGCGGATGATCAACGCGCAGCAGGAAGCGCGCGTAGCCGCGCTCCCGGACGGCGCGCGCGTCCCGGCGGTCGACCAGCCAGCCCCGCGACTCGACGCGGCGGGAGACCCACTGCGCCGGATCAACCCCCGACGGCAGGCTGTTCCTTGGAAGTCTGATCACCACCGGCCCGTCCAGTTCCATCCAGTATGCGCCCCGGGTCTGCCCGACCGTGCGCACCTGCCCGCGCAGCCGCAGGAAACCGGCATCGGTGCCGGTCAGCCCGGACGCCGGCCGGGCCCTGAACTTCGGCTCGGACCAGACGCCCAGTCCGGCGCCCCGGGCAGCCTGCTCCCGGCGGTGGTAACAATCGGCGTGCATCTGGTTCCTGCCCACCACGACCTGCATGGCGAGGCCGCGCGACAGCTGCAGGGCGCTGAGATCCCAGCCCGGATCACGCCGGACATGGGCCAGCGTACGACCGTAGCGGTCCCGGGCATCGGCGCCGGGCAGCAGGCCAAAGCGTTCCCCGGTCTCCAGGTAGGCTTCCAGATTGCGTTTCGCCGCACCGGCCAGTGGTTCGGCATCGCCCCGCCTGCCGCGCAATTCAGGGCTGTTGATGCCGATGAGCCGGATGCGCTCGCCGCCGGCCGTCTGCACGGTGTCGCCGTCCAGGGCCCGCAGCGATGTCTCCCAGCGCACCGGGGTCCAGTGCGAACAGGGCGCCGCGGCAAGCTGCCCGGAAAACGCGAGACAAAGAAAAAGGGCGCCGCACAGCAGCGCCCTTTCCAGGATGGGAGGACCGCGCAGGTCTGCCGCTCTCGCCTCAGGAGGCGGGCTTGCCGCCCCGGCCGAAGCGGCGATTGAACCGTTCGATGCGGCCACCGGTGTCCATCACCTTCTGCTTGCCGGTGTAGAACGGGTGGCAGGCCGAGCAGACATCGAGCTGGATGTCCTTGCACAGCGTGGAGCGGGTCTTCACCTCGTTGCCGCAGCTGCAGGTCGCGGTGATTTCATCGTATGCCGGGTGGATATCTGCTTTCATGCCGCCAATGCCGTATCTGTGCCAGTGATTCAGGGAACCCGCGAGGAGCGTCTCCTGACGGGAAATGGGCGCGAATCATATACAGTTCCGCGCCACAGGACAAGCCGCCGGGGCACTTCGGACTCGACTTTCCAGCGGCTTTGACGCAACATGCCTGACCCCTGCCGACCGGTGGACGCAAGCGGCAGTGCGTCGCTCCCGCGCCGGGACGGCGCCTGCCCGCCCACGACCGATGTGGTTGATCAAAAAGAACAAACGCTGCCAGAAACGCCCGCGCAGGACTGCCTGAAAGTCGCCCTGCCAGTTCCGCTTGGCACGACCTTCGACTACCTGCCGCCCGCCGGGCTGGCGGTTGCGGCGGTCGCGCCCGGAATGCGCTTGGAAGTACGCTTCGGCGGCCGCCGCCTGGCCGGCATCGTGATGGCGCATGGTCCTTGCTCGCTGGCTGATCCCGGCCGGATGCGCCCGGCGCAGGGCCTGCTCGAATCGCGCCCCGTGGTGCCGGCCACCCTGCTCGGCCTGGCGCGCTGGGCGAGCCAGTACTACCAGCACCCCCTCGGCGAGGCGCTGTTCAGCCTGCTGCCGCCGGCCATGCGCCGGCCGCTGCCGCTGCCGGCCGGCCTGCAGAAACACTGGCAGATCCGTCCGGGTAGCGAACCACCGGCAAGAGCGCCGCGCCAGCTGGCACTATGGCACTGGCTGGCGGACAACGGCCCCGCCACCCGCGGCGCGGCGCAGGATGCCGGGTTCGCTGCGGCCCTGCTGCGCGCACTGGCGGACAGCGGCCGCATCGAGGCGGTGGAACTGGAAGCGGCGCGGCTGGAGGCGCCGCCGCCGCCGGCTGCAGCCTTTGCGCTCAGCCCGGATCAGCAGCGCGTCCTGGACGCCTTCCCCGCTGCGGAACCCGGCTACGCCGCCGGACTGCTGCACGGCGTGACCGGCAGCGGCAAGACGGCGGTCTACCTGGAACTGATCACCCGGGCACTGCGCGCCGGCCGGCAGTCGATCCTGCTGGTGCCGGAGATCAGCCTGACGCCGCAGATGCTGCAGCGGGTGACCGCCGCCTGCGGGGCGGAGCAGGTCGCCGTGATGCACTCGGGCATCGGCGAGGGGGAGCGCCTGCAGGCCTGGCTGGACCTGCGGGACGGGCGCCGGTCAGTGCTGGTGGGGGCGCGCAGCGCCGTGCTCACGCCCCTGCGTCATCCCGGCCTGATCATCGTCGACGAGGAGCACGACGCCTCCTACAAGCAGCAGGACGGGTTCCGCTATTCCGCCCGCGATCTCGCGGTCAAGCGGGCGCAGCAGGAAGGCATCCCGGTACTGCTGGGCAGCGCCACGCCCAGCCTGGAATCCCTGCACAACGCGCGCCGGGGCCGCTACCTGCACCTCACCCTGCCGCAGCGGATTCATGGCGCGCCACCACCGCCCATCGAGTTGCTCGACGTGCGCCACCAGGAGATGCACAGCGGGATCGCCCGACCGCTGCTGGCGCGCATCCGCCAACACCTGGGCGACGGCGGGCAGGTGCTGATCTTCCAGAATCGTCGCGGGTACGCACCGGTGCTGCTCTGCGACGATTGCGGGCATGCTTTCGACTGCCCCGGGTGTGACCGCCCACTTACCGTGCATCTCTCCCGGCACATGCTGTGCTGCCACCACTGCGGCGGGACCGGGCCGATTCCCGGGGCCTGCCCCGCGTGCGGATTCCGGGCACTGACCATGCTCGGCGCCGGCACCCAGCGCATCAGCGACCACCTCGGGAACCTGTTCCCGGACATCCCCGTGATCCGCGTCGACCGCGACGCTGTACGCAGTCAGCAGCGGCATGCCGAGATTCATGCGCGCATCCTGGCGGAAGCGCCGGCAATCCTCGTCGGCACCCAGATGCTGGCCAAGGGGCACGACTTCCCGGCGCTCACGCTCGTCGGCGTACTCGATGCCGATGGCGGACTGCTCAGCAGCGACTTCCGCGGCCTGGAACGAACCGCCCAGCTGATCACCCAGGTCGCCGGCCGCGCCGGCAGGGCGGACCGTCCCGGCGAGGTCGTGCTGCAGACACGCCGGCCCGACCACCCGGCCCTGCAGATCCTGGTGCGGGACGGCTACGACGCGCTGGCCCGGCACCTGCTGGATGAACGCCAGGCCGCCGGCCTGCCCCCGTTTGCCGCGCTGGCCAACGTCAGCGCGGATTCGCCGCAGGCGCGGGATGCCGAGCAGGTCCTGCAGGACCTGCGCGAGGCCCTGCAGCCGCTCCTGCGCCCGGACGGCGGATTCGAGCTGTGGGGCCCGGTGCCTGCGCCCATGCCTCGGCGGGCGGGCCGGCACCGGCAGCAGATGGTGGTGTGGAGCGCCAGCCGCGCCCGGTTGCAACAGGTACTCCCGCAGATCCGCGCCCGCCTCGACGCACTGCCCGCGCGCCGCGGCCTGCGCGTCCACCTCGACGTCGACCCGCTTGATCTCTATTGACCAGAAATGCGGCACGGGCGCGCGCCGGCCTTGGCATGGCGCGGGGTGCTCCGCATAATGAGCGCCCCTTTTTCCAGGCACCCCCGAATCCAGGCAACCGGCATGATCCCTGAACTGCAACAGAGCCTGCGCGCGGCGCTGCAAAGCCTCATCGAGGCCGGCGAACTGCCGGCGGAGGCGGACGTCGAGCCCCGCATCGACCGCACGCGCGACAGCACGCACGGGGATTTCGCGAGCAATATCGCCATGCAACTGGCCAAGGTGGCGCGCTGCAACCCGCGGCAACTGGCCGACCGGATTCTCCAGGTGGCGGAACTGCCCCCGGCCGTGGCGCGGACCGAGATCGCCGGCCCCGGCTTCATCAATTTCCACGTCACCGGCAACCAGTGGTCCGGCGTGCTGCGCGGCGTTCTGGAACTGGGCGAGCGCTACGGCCGCCACCAGCCCGAGCGGCGGGAACGGATCCACGTCGAGTACGTTTCAGCCAACCCGACCGGCCCGTTGCACGTCGGGCATGGCCGTGGCGCCGCCTACGGCGACAGCCTGGCGCGCCTGCTGGAGGCCGCCGGACACGAAGTCCACCGCGAGTACTACGTCAACGACATGGGCCGGCAGATGGACATCCTGGCGACCAGCGTCTGGTTGCGCGGCCTGGAAGCCGGCGGCCTGGAGGTTCCCTTCCCCGGTAACGCCTACCAGGGCGGATACGTCCGCGAGATCGCCGACGCCCTGCGAAACGGCCATCCGGCACTGTTCGCGACGGCGCCGGACTCGTTCGGGGACGTCGAGGCCATCGAGGACCCCGAGACGCGCCTGGACGCATGGATCGCGCTGGCGCGGGCGCACCTGGGCGCGGACGCCTTCCTGCAGGTACTCAACGCCGCGCTGCGCACTGTGCTGGAGGACATCCGGGAGGACCTCGCCGGGTTCGGCGTGCATTACGACCTCTGGTTCTCCGAGCGCAGCCTCGGCGAACGGGGGCGTATCGCCGAGGAACTGGAGCGCCTCGACCAGGCCGGGATGACCTACGAGAAGGACGGCGCGCTGTGGTTCCGCGCCACCGCGTTCGGCGACGAGAAGGACCGGGTCCTGCGCCGCGAGAACGGCCAGACCACCTATTTTGCCTCCGACGTCGCCTACCACCTCGACAAGTACCAGCGCGGGTTCGACCGCCTGGTCAACATCTGGGGCGCGGATCACCATGGCTACATCCCCCGGGTCCGGGCGGCGGTGACCGCGCTGCAACTCGACGCCGAACGCCTGCAGGTGCAACTGGTGCAGTTCGCCAACCTGTTCCGCGGCGGCGAGAAGGTCTCCATGTCCACCCGTTCCGGTTCCTTCGTGACCCTGCGCGAGTTGCGCGACGAGGTCGGCAACGACGCGGCGCGCTTCTATTACGTGATGCGCAAGTCCGATCAGCACATGGATTTCGACCTCGACCTCGCGGTCAGCCAGAGCAAGGACAACCCGGTTTATTACGTGCAGTACGCGCATGCGCGGGTCTGCCGGATGCTGGAGAAGAACGCCGAGGCCGGGAACACGTTCGACCTCGATGAGGCGCTGGCGCACCTCGACCTGCTCACCGAGGCACAGGAACAGGAACTGCTCGGCAGGCTGGAGGCCTGGCCGGACATGCTGCAGAAGGCGGCGGAGCAGTTTGCCCCGCATTCGCTCGCGGTATTCCTGCGCGAACTCGCAAGCACTTTTCACCTCTACTACAACACCCACCGGGTGCTGGTGGAAGACGACGCCCTGCGCAACGCGCGCATCTGTCTGAGCCTCGGCGTGCGGCAGGTGATCCGCAACGGCCTGGACATTCTCGGCGTCAGCGCGCCGGAGCGGATGTAAGCGCATGGCAGCGCGCAAGCAGGCCGTGCGCAAGGCGCCGGCAGAGAGCGGCGCGCCGCGTCCCTTCGGCTGGTTTGCCGGGGGCGCCGTGTTCGGCGCGCTCGCACTCGTGGCGCTGCACGCGGGCGGGCTGGTCAGCCTGCCGCAGCCGCAGCCATCACCGGGCGCGGGAACCGAACCGGCAAAGAGCGTCCGCAACGCGCGGCCGCAGGAGTTCGAGTTCTGGACCCGCCTGCCGGAGAGCGAGGTCGTGGTGCCGGACGTGCCCGAGTATGCCAGCGGCAACCGGGACACCGAATCCTCGGCGCCGGTGCACTACATCCTGCAGGCGGGTTCTTTCCGCCGGCTGGAGGACGCCGACCGCCTGCGCGCGGAACTCACCCTGCTGGGACTGGACGTGCAGATCGAGAAGGTCACCATGACGCAGGGCGATGTATGGCATCGCGTGCAGACCGGCCCCTACGGCACGCGGCGCGAGGTCAGCGCGGCGCGCAACCGGCTCGCCAAGTCCGGCATCGAGGTCATGGTCCTCAAGCGCAACGCGAACTGAGCGGGCGCCTGTACCCGGGAATCTGTGCGACCCCGCTTGAAATGCACCGCTGCGCCCCAACAATGAACGGATTGCGCTTTCGCGGGTGAGGAACATGGAACAGTATCACGGCACGACGATCTTATCGGTGCGCCGCAACGGCTGCGTGGTGATCGGCGGCGACGGCCAGGTCACCATGGGCAACACCGTCGTCAAGGCCAATGCGCGCAAGGTGCGCCGGCTCTACGGCGGCAAGGTGCTGGCGGGTTTTGCCGGGGCCACCGCGGATGCCTTCACGCTGTTCGAGCGGTTCGAGGGGCAACTGGAGAAACACCAGGGCAACCTGGTGCGATCAGCGGTCGAACTGGCGAAGGACTGGCGCACCGATCGCGCGCTGCGCCGGCTCGAGGCGCTGCTGGCGGTGGCCGACCGCGAGGCCTCGCTGCTGATCACCGGCAACGGTGACGTGCTGGAACCGGAAGACCAGCTGATCGCGATCGGCTCCGGCGGTTCCTTTGCGCAGGCCGCTGCGCGCGCGTTGCTCGACAACACCGAACTGGACGCCCGTACCATCGTCGAGCAGTCGCTGGGCATCGCCGCCGACATCTGCATCTACACCAACCGCTCGCTCACCATCGAAGCGCTGAACGAAGAGAAGGAATAACCGTGTCCGACATGACGCCGCGTGAAATCGTTCACGAACTCGACAAGCACATCATCGGCCAGCAGGGCGCGAAGCGCGCGGTCGCCATCGCGCTGCGCAACCGCTGGCGCCGCCAGCAGGTCGACGAGTCGCTGCGCAGCGAGATCACGCCCAAGAACATCCTGATGATCGGGCCCACCGGCGTCGGCAAGACCGAGATCGCCCGCCGCCTGGCGCGACTGGCCAACGCGCCGTTCATCAAGGTCGAGGCCACCAAGTTCACCGAGGTCGGATACGTCGGCCGCGAGGTGGATTCGATCATCCGCGACCTCACCGACCTCGCCATCAAGATGGTGCGCGAGGAGAAGATGTCCGAGGTGCGCGCACGGGCCGAGGACGCCGCCGAGGAGCGCATCCTCGATGCACTGCTGCCTGCGCCGCGCGGCAGCGAGGGGAGCGCAGGCGATTCCTCCACGCGCCAGGTACTGCGCAAGAAGCTGCGCGAGGGCGACCTCGATGAGCGCACCATCGAACTGGACGTCAGCAGCCAGCCGGTCGGCGTCGAGATCATGTCGCCACCGGGCATGGAAGAGATGACCAGCCAGTTGCAGAACATGTTCTCCAGCGTGCTGAGCGGACGCACCAAGCGGCGCAAGATGACGGTGAAGGACGCGCTCAAGCACGTCACCGAGGAAGAGGCGGCGCGCATGATCAACGAGGAGGACCTGCGCAGCCAGGCCATCCGCGCGGTCGAGCAGAACGGCATCGTCTTCCTCGATGAACTGGACAAGGTCTGCAAGCGTGGCGAGTACGCCGGCGCCGATGTATCGCGCGAGGGCGTGCAACGCGACCTGCTGCCCCTGATCGAGGGCTGCACGGTCTCGACCAAGCACGGCATGGTGCGCTCCGACCACGTGCTGTTCATCGCTTCGGGCGCATTTCACCTGGCCAGGCCTTCCGACCTGATTCCGGAACTGCAGGGCCGGCTGCCGATCCGGGTCGAACTCGATGCACTCTCGCCGCAGGACTTCGAATGCATCCTGACCGAGCCGGATGCCTCGCTGACCGACCAGTACCGTGCCCTGCTCGCCACCGAGGGCCTGCAGATCGAGTTCACCACGGACGGCATCAGCCGCATCGCCGAGATCGCCTGGCAGGTCAACGAGAAAACCGAGAACATCGGCGCGCGGCGCCTGCACACGGTCATGGAGCGACTGCTGGAGGAGGCCTCCTTCTCGGCTGCCGACCAGGGCCTGGCCGGTGGCGAGCCGTTACGGATCGATGCCGCCTACGTCGACAGGCAGGTGGGAGAACTGGCGGGAGATGAGGACTTGAGCCGTTACATCCTGTAACGGTCGGCGGAACTGCGTCACCGGGCGTGGCGCAGCGTGGTGGGACCGGATCAGCGGCCTTCGAGCTTTTCGATCTTCTTGGTGAGTTCCTTGACCCGTTCCTCGAGCGCCTCGACGTCACGACGGGTCGGCACACCGAGCCGCTTCAGGGCCCTGGAAACGCGGTCATCGAAGACGCGCTCCACCTTGTCCCAGGTGTCGGTGGCCTTGGATTTCATTTCTTCAACCTTGTTCTCGGCGACGGATCGGACGTCACCCACTTTTGAATTGGCCAAACCAATCTGCCTCCGTACTTCGTCACGCGTGCGATTTTCGATTTCTTCCCCGGTTCTGACCAGCTTCTCGAAGCCCTTGCCGCCCTCCACCTCGGCACGTGAAAACGCGCCCAGGCCGGCCAGCCAGATCTGGTGGGTGTATTTTTTTAGGTCCTGTGCCAGCTTGATATCGGCGAGCGCGGTGATGCGGCTGTCAGCCAGTTCGGCTTTCCGCTTGTCCCCTCCCTTGCCGCGGCCGTTTGCGCGCCGCTTGCTGGCTCCGTCGTTCATTGTTGGTATCCGGACAACTGTCGGTCGAGTTTATCACCGGCGCTGAAAAACTGACAATCGGCCGACCATTCACACGCAACCTATTGTTTTACTAACTATTTAAGCGATTTCCGGCAGCCCGGAGAAATCGTTTTCAGGCGCCCGCATGCTGGTTTCCTGCCCGGCGCCACGGGCCGCCGCAGGCTGGCGCCACGGCGTCCCGGCGCAGACAGGACGGCCTGCCGGCGTTAAAATCCGCTTCAGCCCCACCCAGGGATCAGAAAGTGCCCAAAACCACCCATTTTGGCTATCAGCAGGTCACCGTCGACGAGAAAGCGGACCGTGTCGCCGCCGTTTTCGACTCGGTGGCGGACAAGTACGACCTCATGAACGACCTCATGTCGGCCGGTATCCATCGTGCCTGGAAGCGTTTCGCGCTGGAACTCAGCGCGGTGCGCCCGGGCCAGCGCGTGCTGGACGTCGCGGCCGGCACCGGCGACATGACCCGCCACTTCTCGCGCGTGGTCGGAACCGGCGGCCAGGTCATCATGACCGACATCAATGCCGCCATGCTGGTGCGCGGCAGGGACCGGATGCTGGACCGGGGCTTCTGCGGCAACGTCGAGTACGTGATCGCCGACGCCGAGAACCTGCCTTTCCCGGATCGCAGCTTTCACTGCGTCTGTATTGCGTTCGGGCTGCGCAACTGCACCGACAAGGAGCGGGCGCTGGCCTCCATGGCGCGCGTGCTCGTCCCGGGCGGGCGCCTGCTGGTGCTGGAGTTCTCCAGGCCGCAGAACCCGGTGCTGGGGCGGATCTACGACGGCTACTCCTTCAACCTGCTGCCGGCAATGGGGCGCCTGGTGGCGGGGGACAGCGAGAGCTACCGCTACCTCGCCGAGTCCATCCGCATGCACCCGGACCAGGAAACCCTGCGTGGCATGATGGAGCAGGCCGGTCTCGCACGGGTCCGCTTCCATAACATGACCGGCGGCATCGTCGCGGCGCACGTCGGCGTCCGTCCCTGAGGATTCCGCATTGGCATTCCCGTTTCCATTCCCCGGGCCACCGCCGATGCGCCTGGTCGAGCAGCCGGTCAACGCGGTCATCGACTCCGACCCGGCGACGCGCAGGCGCCTGGCTGAACATGCCGGACGCTCGATCGGCATCGATGTCGAGGACCTCGGCTGGCAGTTCGTGCTGCGCATTACCCCGCAGCGGGTGGTGGTCGAGGAGACCGCGGCCACGGACGCGGACTGCGCCCTGCAGGCATCCTCGGTGGTGTTCATGCAACTGGCCATGCAACCCGGCAACCGCAGCCTGCTGTTCGGCCAGCGCATGAGCGTGCACGGCGACACGGCGCTGGCCGGCGCCATCGCCGACTGCCTGGGTGATCTCGAGGTCGATACCGGCGCCCTCTTCAGCCCGCTGCTGGGGGACGTGGCGGGCCAGGGCCTGGGGCAGTTGCTGAACCAGGCCGCCGGCTGGCTGCGCCGCACCGGCAGCCACCTGCGCATGGACGTGGAGGAGTACCTGGAAAACGAGGCCGGCCTGCCCACCGCCGGCGAGGGCCAGGCGCTGTTCCGGGAAATCAGCGAGACACGGGACGCGGTCGAGCGCCTCGAGGCGCGACTGCAGCGCATCCGGCAGCGGCTCGCCCCGGCGCAGGAAACCGCGCCATGACCCGGGTGACGCGTTTCCTGCATATCCTGCGCGTCCTCACCCGCTACCGGCTGCTGGAACTGCTGCCGGCCTCGCGTGGCCGCGGCGCGCTGCTGTTCCTGTTGCGACTGCTGCCGACCGGCTGGGTGCGCCGCGAGCGAGGACCGCGCGGCGAGCGCATCCGCCTGGCGCTGCAGGCGCTCGGACCGGTGTTCGTGAAACTGGGACAGGTCCTGTCCACGCGCCGCGACCTGTTGCCGGACGACATCGCCGACGAACTGCAGAAACTGCAGGACCAGGTGGCGCCCTTCCCCGGCGAGTCCGCCCGGCAGATCGTCGAGGAGGCGCTGGGCGAACCGGTCACGCGACTGTTCAGCCGCTTCGACACCGAGCCGCTGGCGTCCGCCTCGGTCGCCCAGGTGCACGCAGCCTGGCTGCCCGACCAGACAGAGGTGATCGTCAAGATCATCCGGCCCGGCATCCGCCCGGTGATCCGCAAGGATCTCTCGCTCATGTACCTCTTCGCCTACCTGCTGGAACGGTGGTGGTCGGAGGGCTGGCGGCTGCATCCCCGGGAGGTGGTCAGGGATTACGACCACACCATCATGGGGGAGCTCGACCTCGTCGCCGAGGGTTCGAACACCTCGCACCTGCGGCGTAATTTCGAACGTTCCACGCTGCTCTACGTGCCGCAGGTATACTGGGACTTCACGCGCCGGAACGTGCTGGTCATGGAGCGCATCCATGGCATCCCCATCGGCGACACCGAGGCTTTGCGCGCGCGCGGCACCAACATGAAGGTGCTGGCGGAGCGGGGGGTGGAGATCTTCTTCACCCAGGTTTTCCGCGACAGCTTCTTCCACGCCGACATGCATCCCGGCAACATCTTCGTGAATGTCGACGACCCGGAGCGGCCGCAGTACATCGCCGTCGACTGCGGCATCGTGGGCTCGCTGACCAACGAGGACCAGTACTACCTCGCCCGCAACCTGCTCGCCTTCTTCAAGCGCGACTACCGGCAGGTTGCGGCACTGCACGTGGAGTCGGGCTGGGTGCCGGCGGATACGCGCGTGACGGAATTCGAGGCCGCCATCCGCAGCGTCTGCGAGCCGATCTTCGAGCGCCCGCTGCAGGACATCTCGTTCGGCCTGTTCCTGGTCAACCTGTTCCGTACCGCGCAGCGGTTCCGGATGGAGGTACAGCCGCAGCTCGTATTGCTGCAGAAGACGCTGCTCAACATCGAGGGCCTGGGCCGGCAACTGTATCCCCAGCTCGACCTGTGGAGTACCGCCCACCCATTCCTGGAGAAGTGGATGCAGGACCGCTTCGGCCCGCAGAGCTTCATGCGCGCGCTGCAGTCGCACGCGCCGGACTGGGTCGAGCAGATTCCCGCGCTCCCGCAGCTGGCCACCGATGCCCTGCGCCGCATTCGCCAGCTCGACCAGCTGGCCGCGCAGCAGCAGCAGGTGCTCAACGACCTGCACCGCGACCTGAACCGCGACCGCGGCGTGAACTGGGGCCTCGTCACCGGCAGCGCGTTCCTGCTCAGCGCGGTGGCCGTCGCCAGCAATTTCTCGGTCAGCCTGGCGAACACCATTCCCGCGACCAGCTGGGTGCTGGCCCTGGTCGGCGTGTGGCTGCTGGGAAGACGGCGGCGTTGAAGTCCGGCACGGATGCGCGGTCCGGTTCTGCTTTCCGGGCGCGGACGCCACCTCCTGCCGACGCAGGCGGCGGCGCGCATCCGGCCCGGGCGACTGCGCTATGCTGGCGCAAATGGCCCGGAAATCCTCCCATGGCTTCGAAATCGCGCGTGCAGGTCCCGTGAATCCGACTGATACAAGCTGGCTGGAACAGGTAGACTGGAACGAGCAGGGTCTTGCGCCGGTCGTCGCGCAGGAGCAAGGCAGCGGCCGGGTGCTGACGCTGGCGTGGATGAACCGCGAGTCGCTGCGCCTGACCGCCGAAGAGGGTCGCGCGGTCTACTGGTCGCGGTCGCGTGGGAAGATCTGGCGCAAGGGCGAGCAGTCCGGCAACGTGCAGCGGGTGCGCGCGATCCGGCTCGACTGTGACCGGGACACCATCCTGCTGGAAGTGGAACAGGTGGGCGGTGTCGCGTGCCACACCGGGCGTGAACACTGTTTTTTCCACGAGTTGCGCGACGGCCGCTGGGAGATCATCGCCCCGGTGCTGAAAGACCCGCGGGAAATGTACGGAGAATGACATGAGCACGGACGTGCTGGCGGAACTGGACGATCTGCTGCGTGCGCGCAGGAACGCGAGCGCGGACGAATCCTACGTCGCCAGCCTGCACAGCAAGGGCCTGGACAAGATCCTGGAGAAGATCGGCGAGGAGGCCACGGAGACCATTCTGGCCGCGAAGAACGCCGCGTCGGAAGGATCGAAATCGCTCGTGCACGAAACCGCAGATCTCTGGTTTCACAGCCTGGTCATGCTGTCGCACCTGGGGCTGGACTACCGCGATGTCCTGAAGGAACTCGAGGGACGCCTGCACACTTCCGGCCACGCCGAGAAGGCGGCGCGCGGTGGCGCCGGGGTGTCCTGAACTTGTCGGAAACTGAAGAGGTGTAATCATCATGGGCGCAGGTGGAATCAGTATTGGGTCGCTGCTGCTGATCCTGGCCATCGTGCTGCTGCTGTTCGGCACCAAGAAGCTCCGCAATCTCGGCGGTGATCTTGGCGGCGCGATCAAGGGCTTCAAGAAGGCCATGAACGAGGACGGCGACGGCAAGGCCGACGACACGCAGGCATCCCTGAAGGACAAGTCGGCGGAATCCGGCCAGGTCTACGACGTCAAGCCGGGCACGGATGCCGGCGACAAGTCCAAGACCAGCTGACCCGGGCTGCGGCCGGTGTTCGATATCGGTTTCGCGGAACTGGTGCTGCTGGCCGTGGTCGGCCTGCTGGTATTGGGGCCGGAACGCCTGCCCGAGGCGGCGCGCACGCTCGGCGTGATGCTCGGCAGGCTGCGGCGCAGTTTCCAGTCCCTGCGCGACGAAGTGCAGCGCGAGCTGCGCGCGGAGGAGTTGCGCCAGAAGCTGGAGGAGGAACGCCGCAGCCTCGGGCTGGAGGAACTCGGCAAGCAGGTCGAGGCAGGCGCGCGCAGGATGCAGCAGCAACTGGACGGGGATCTCACCCGCGACGAGCCGCCGACGACGACGGAACCCTCCAAGCCCGATGCCAGCAAGGATGTTGCCTGACGCCATGGCAGCGCAGGCGCCCGGCAAGGCACCGGATGGGCAGGCCGACGAGGGGCAGCCGCTCGTCGCGCACCTGACCGAGTTGCGCGAACGGCTGCTGCGCGCGGTCCTCGCGCTGCTGATCGCCTTCCTGGCGCTCTATCCCTTCGCAAACGAGCTCTACCAGTGGCTCTCCGAACCGCTGCGCGCGCTGATGCCGGCCGGCACGACCATGATCGCCACCGAGGTGGCGTCCCCCTTCCTGGCGCCATTCAAGCTGTCACTGCTGGCCGCGCTCTGCGTCGCCATGCCGGTGGTCCTCTACCAGCTCTGGATGTTCGTGGCGCCGGGGCTGTACCTGCACGAGAAGAAGATCGCAGTGCCGCTGCTGGTCTCCAGCATCGTGCTCTTCTACCTCGGGCTGGCGTTCGCCTATTTCGTGGTGTTCCCACTGGTGTTCGGCTTCTTCACCTCCATCGGCCCGGAAAACGTCGCGGTGATGACGGACATCACCCGCTACCTGGACTTCGTCATCAAGCTGTTCCTGGCCTTCGGCATCGCCTTCGAGATTCCCGTGGCGACGGTCATCCTGATCAGCATGGGCGTGATCGACGTGCAGGGCATGGCGAACAAGCGTCCGTACATCATCATCGGCTGCTTCACCATCGGCATGCTGATGACGCCGCCCGACATCATCTCGCAGGTACTGCTGGCCGTCCCGATGTGGCTGCTGTTCGAGGCCGGGCTGTTTTTCGGGCGGTTCGTGGAGCAATCGGAACCGCAGGACTGAATCCCGGGTTGTGGGTGCGGCTTCAGCCGCACGGGGATCCTGGCGTCAGCCTGAAGGCTGACCTACAGGGTCTGACCTACGGGGCGTGTTTCCGCCAGCGATGCACCACCACGCCATACACCACCACGTTCACGCCGAGTGCAATCGCACCGAGCACCACCTGGATTTCACGTGTCAGCCCCGGCGGGTAGATGATCTGCAGCAGGTAGTGCTCGATGAAACCACCGGCGTAGCCCGCCTGCCCCGCCAGTTCCCGGAAATGATTCTCCAGCGGCGTCAGCGGGCAGTACCAGCCGGCGAACTCGATCAGCACGGCCCAGGCGGCTGCCGGCAGGTGCAGCAGCAAGATCCAGCGCCGGCGCAATACCAGCAGGCCACCGAGCAATGCGAACAGGATGAAGGCCAGGTGCAGCACGAGCACGAGGTCGGCGGCGATGCGCCAGCTCAAGCAGGCACCTCGAGCAGGAAGGTCACCGGGCCGTCGTTCACCAGCGAGACCTGCATGTCGGCGCCGTAGCGCCCCGCCGCCACCGTCGGGTGCGACGTTTCCAGCTGCTGCAGGAAATACTCGTACAGTGCACGCCCGTGCGCCGGTTCCGCCGCCGGCGTGAAGCTGGGCCGCGTGCCCTTGCGCGTATCGGCGGCCAGGGTGAACTGCGAAACCAGCAGCAGGCCACCGTGCACGTCAGTGAGGCTCCGGTTCATGCGCCCGTCCGCATCCGCGAAGACACGGTAGCCGAGAACACGCTCCAGCATGCGGTCGGCCTGGCGCGTGGTGTCGTTCCGTTCCACCGCCAGGAATACCAGCAGGCCCGCCCCGATTTCGCCGACCGTTTCGTCGCTGACCTCCACGCGCGCACTGCGGACGCGCTGCAGCAGTGCCCTCAAGCGGAGTTGCCCAGCACAACCGCCATGTTGGACGTGGCGCGCACCAGCGCATCCACCAGCCCCGGCTCGGTGGCGGAATGGCCGCAGTCGCGAATGATCTGCAGTTCGGCTTCCGGCCAGGCCTGGTGCAGCGCGTACGCATTGTCCGCCGGACAGATCATGTCGTACCGGCCATGGATGATCACGCCCGGGATGCCCTGCAACCGGTGCGCCTGGCGGATCAGCTGGTTCGGTTCCAGGAACGCGTTGTGCTTGAAGTAGTGCGCCTCGATCCGCGCCAGCGACAGCGCCAGGTGCGGTTCGCTGAAGTGCTGCTCGAGGCCCTCGTTGGGGCGCAGGGTGGCGGTGCGGCCCTCCCACACCGACCAGGCCTTCGCAGCCGACATGCGGGCGAGCTCGTTGTCGCCGGTGAGCAGTTCGTAATAGGCGCTGACCATGTCGTGACGACGGGACGCGGGAATGGGCGCGATGAAATCCTGCCAGTACTCCGGGAACACGCGGCTGGCCCCGTCCTGGTAGAACCATTCGATGTCCTGCCGGCGGCAAAGGAAGATGCCCCGCAGCACCAGCCCGAGCACCCGCTCCGGGTGGGCCTCGGCGTAGGCCAGGGACAGCGTCGAACCCCAGGAACCGCCGAACAGCATCCAGCGGTCGATGCCGAGTTTCGCGCGGATGGTCTCCATGTCGGCCACCAGCGCGCCGGTGTGGTTGTGCGTCAGTTCGGCGTGCGGCTCGGAGCGGCCCGCGCCGCGCTGGTCGAAGAGGATGATGCGGTATTCGGCCGGGTCGAAGAAGCGGCGGTTGAACGCCGCGCAACCGGCGCCCGGACCGCCATGCACGAACAGCACGGGGATGCCGTCCGGATTGCCGGACTCCTCCACGTAGAGGACGTGTGGCGGCTCCACTTCGAGCCGGTGTTCCGCGAAGGGGCCGATTTCCGGATAGAGCAGGCGCAAGCTGTATTCTCCGGCCTAGTACTGCTACTCACTGTAACCCATTGCGGGAATATTCAAAGCGCCGGCGGGCAGCGCCGGGTTCCCGCGCGGATCAGGCACCCCGCGCGGCGCGCTTGCGGTCATTCTCGGTCAGCAGTTGCTTGCGGATGCGCAGCGACTGCGGGGTCACCTCCAGCAGTTCGTCGTCGGCAATGAACTCCATCGCCTGCTCGAGCGAGAAATCGATCGGCGGGGTCAGCAGCACGGCGTCATCCTTGCCGGCGGCACGGATGTTGGTGAGCTGCTTGCCCTTCAGCGGGTTCACGACGAGGTCGTTGTCGCGCGCGTGGATGCCGATGATCATGCCCTCGTAGACTTCCGTGCCCGGCCCGATCAGCATGCGGCCGCGCTCCTGCAGGTTGAACAGGGCGTAGGCCAGCGCCTTGCCGGTGACCATCGAGACCAGCACGCCGTTCTGGCGGCGGCGGATCTCGCCGCTGCGCTGCGGTCCGTAGTGCGCGAAGGCATGGCTCATGATGCCGGTGCCCCGGGTGAGCGTGAGGAACTTCGAACGGAAACCGATCAGTCCGCGCGCCGGCACCAGGAAAGTCAGCCGCACCCGGCCGGCACCTGCCGGCATCATGTCGCTCAGGTCGGCCTTGCGGCGGCCGAGTTCCTCGATCACCGCGCCCTGGCAGTCGTCCTCGATGTCCAGCACCAGCGTCTCGAACGGCTCGCACAACACGCCGTCGATTTCGCGGCAGATCACCTCCGGCGGCGAGACGCCGAACTCGTACCCCTCGCGCCGCATGGTCTCGATCAGCACCGAGAGGTGCAGTTCTCCCCGGCCCGCCACCAGCCAGCGGTCCGGGGAGTCGCCCGGAGAAACCCGCAGGGCGACGTTGTGCAGGGTCTCCTGCTGCAGGCGCTCGGCCAGCTTGCTGGAGGTGACGAACTTGCCCTCGCGGCTGGCGAACGGCGAGTTGTTGACCTGGAAGGTCATGCGCACGGTCGGCTGGTCGACGTGGATGGGCGGCAGCGCTTCCGGCTTCGCCGGCGCGCACAGGGTGTCGCCAATCTTCAGGCCATCGATGCCGGACAGGCAGATGATGTCGCCCGCCTGCGCACTGGCGCGCTCCTCTTTCTCCAGCCCGGAGTAGCCGAAGACCTGCATCACCTTGCCGTCGCGGCGCTTGCCGTCCATGCCCACCAGCGTGACCTGCTGGTTGCGCTCGACGCGGCCGCGGCGCACGCGTCCGATGCCGAGCACGCCGACGTAACTGGACCATTCCAGCGAGCACACCTGCATCTGGAACGGTTCGCGCGCGGACGCCACATCCGGCTCCGGCACATGCCTGACCACGGCTTCGAGTACCGCCTGCATGCCGTCCTGCAGCCGGTCGGGCTCGGTGCCGGACCGGTTGCGCAGGGCGGAGGCGAACACCACCGGGAAATCCAGCTGTTCCTCGCTGGCGTCAAGCGAGGCGAACAGGTCGAACACCTCGTCGATGACCTGGTGCGGGCGCGCGCCGTCGCGGTCCACCTTGTTGACGATCAGGATCGGCTTCAACCCCTGCTCGAACGCCTTCATGGTGACGAAACGCGTCTGCGGCATCGGCCCCTCGACCGCATCCACCACCAGCAGCACGGCGTCGACCATGGTCATGATGCGCTCGACCTCGCCACCGAAGTCGGCGTGGCCGGGGGTGTCCACGATGTTCACCTGCCAGTCCTGCCAGCGCAGCGAACACTGCTTGGAGAAGATGGTGATGCCGCGCTCCTTCTCCTGGTCGTTGCGGTCGAGGATCCGCTCGTCACCCTCGCTGCCGCGCGCGAGCATGCCGCACTCGCGCAGCAGGCAGTCCACCAGCGTGGTCTTGCCGTGGTCGACGTGGGCGATAATGGCGATGTTGCGCGTGCCACGCGTCATGAGAGTCTCCGGGGGGCGTCAGGCGCCGGGCGGTGCGCCGGCGAGCGCGCGATTATACGGACAAATCCGATATACTTCGCGCCCCCTGAACAAAATATGATCTGGCTATCATGACCCGCAAGGCCGTCGCCCTGCTCTCCGGCGGGCTGGATTCCATGCTCGCTGCCCGGCTGATGCTCGACCAGGGGATCGAGGTCGAGGCGCTCAATTTCTACACCGGCTTCTGCGTGGAGGGCCACACCCAGTCGATCCGCCGCCAGGATCCCGACCGACCGCGCCGCAACAATGCCCTGTGGTCGGCCGAACAACTCGGTATCCCCCTGCATTTCATCGATATCGCCGAGGAATACAAGAACGAGGTGGTGCTCAGCCCGCGCCACGGCTACGGGAAGTACCTCAATCCCTGCCTCGACTGCAAGGTGTTCATGGTGCGGCGCGCACTGGATTGGGGCCTGCAGCGCGGTTTCGATTTCGTGATCACGGGCGAGGTGATCGGCCAGCGCCCGAAATCGCAGCTGAAGAAGTCCATGCCCGTCATCGCGCGCGAGAGCGGCGCCGAAGACCGCCTGGTGCGGCCGTTGTGCGCGAAACTGCTGGAGCCGACCCTGCCCGAGCGCGCGGGCTGGATCGACCGTACCCTGTTGCGGGACTTCCACGGCCGCAACCGTACGCCGCAGATCGAACTGGCCAGGCAGTACGGCTTCCGCGACTTCGCCCAGCCCGCCGGCGGCTGCTGCTTCCTGACCGACCCCAACTACGCCCGCAAGCTCTCCGATCTCTGGCAGGCGCGCGACCGGCGCGACTACTCCATGGACGATATCCTGCTGCTGAAGGTCGGCCGGCACATCCGCCCGGGACCGCATTTCAAGCTGATCATCGGCCGCGAGGAAGGCGAGAACCACTTCCTGGAAGGCTACCGGAAATCCTTCATCGCCCTGCGCAGCGTGAGCCACAACGGCCCGCTGGCGCTGGTCGACGGGGAGCCGGGCGCAGCGGACCTGGAGACGGCCGCCCGCATCGTCGCCCGCTTCGGCAAGGGCCGGGACGCCGAGCGGGTCAGCGTCGAGGTCCAGCGCCATGGGCAGACCGGGCAACTGCTGCAGGTTGCACCACTGCGGAGCACGGAGATTCCGCAGGACTGGTACGTGTGACCGGCCCGGAACAGCTCGACGCCCGTCACCTGCT
This sequence comes from Pseudomonadales bacterium, assembly GCA_041682035.1. Lineage (GTDB taxonomy): Bacteria > Pseudomonadota > Gammaproteobacteria > Pseudomonadales > JBFGWM01 > JBFJWR01. Next base: position 28,821 of record JBFKKR010000032.1, read on the forward strand.
CTGCCCCCTGCCGGTGATCCGGACCCAGCAGCGGATCGGGCAACTGCCGGCCGGCGCGCAACTGGAGGTGGTGGCGACGGATCCGGGGGTATTGCATGACATCCCGGCGTGGTGCAGAGTACACGGCCACTCGGTGGCGCGTATCTGGCGCGAGGAACGGGACATCCACCTCCTCCTGCAGGTAGCCGGGAAAGAGCGCACCATGACCGGGCACAAATAAACAAATCGCACCAAACTGGAACAACCAGTCTTGCGCAACAGACCACAAGCCCCTGAAATCGCTCTTATTTTCACCCCCCGAGGGTGGCACGCATATTGCCACCGCCTAACCACCGTAATTCGCCCCGGGCGCTCGCCTGCTGGTGGATCGCGCTAATACCCAACCTGACCTGAGTAGTGGAGAAAACACGATGTCAGCCAAAACCCTGAAACTCATCAAGGACAACGACGTCAAGTGGGTGGACCTGCGGTTCACCGACACGCGCGGCAAGGAGCAGCACGTGACGATCCCCGCCAGCGGCGTGGACGACAGCTTCTTTGACGACGGCAAGATGTTCGACGGCTCCTCCATCGCCGGCTGGAAGGCGATCAACGAGTCCGACATGATCCTGATGCCGGAAGACGCGACCTCCGTGATCGACCCGTTCACGGACGAAGTCACGCTCAACATCCGCTGCGACGTGATCGAGCCCGCCACCATGCAGGCCTACGACCGCGACCCGCGCTCGCTGGCCAAGCGCGCCGAGGAATACCTGAAGTCCACCGGCCTGGGCGATACCGCCTACTTCGGTCCGGAACCCGAGTTCTTCGTCTTCGACGACGTCAAGTGGACCAACGAGATCAACGCTGCCAGCTTCAGCATCTTCTCCGAGGAAGCGGCCTGGGCATCCAACTCCGAAATCGAGCCGGGCAACCTCGGTCACCGCACCCGCATCAAGGGCGGTTACTTCCCGGTTCCGCCGGTCGACTCCGCGCACGACCTGCGCGCCGCCATGTGTGGCGCCCTGCAGCAAATGGGCCTGGAAGTGGAAGTACACCACCACGAGGTGGGCACCGCCTGCCAGAACGAGATCGGCGTGAAGTTCAACACGCTGGTCGCCAAGGCCGACGAACTGCAGATCCTGAAATACTGCGTGCACAACGTCGCCCACGCCTATGGCAAGACGGCCACCTTCATGCCCAAGCCCCTGGTCGGCGACAACGGCAACGGCATGCACTGCCACCAGTCGTTCTCCAAGAACGGCGACAACCAGTTCTCCGGCGACAAGTACGGTGGCCTGTCCGAAAACGCGCTGTTCTACATCGGCGGCATCATCAAGCACGCACGCGCGCTCAACGCCTTCACCAATGCCTCCACCAACAGCTACAAGCGCCTGGTGCCGGGCTTCGAGGCACCGGTCATGCTGGCGTACTCGGCCCGCAACCGCTCCGCGTCGATCCGTATCCCCTGGGTTTCCAGCCCGAAGGCGCGTCGCATCGAGGTGCGGTTCCCGGACCCGACCGCCAACCCGTACCTGGCGTTCTCCGCGATGCTGATGGCCGGTCTCGACGGCATCAAGAACAAGCTCCACCCGGGCGATTCCCTGGACAAGGACCTGTACGACCTGCCGCCGGAAGAGGCTGCATCGATTCCGACCGTCTGCTCGAGCCTGGAAATGGCACTCGAGGCGCTGGAGGCCGACAAGAACTTCCTGCTGGAAGGCGGCGTGTTCAGCGAGGACATGATCGCGGGCTACATCGACCTGAAGATGGAGGAAGTGGACCGTCTGCGCATGTCCACGCACCCGATCGAGTTCGACATGTACTACAGCGTCTGAGGCGACCGGCGTCCTGCGCGGACACGGTCAGCCGGCAACAGACGGGAGGGGCCTTCGGGCCCCTCTTTTTTTTCGCGGGATTTGCGCCCCGGTGGCGGCCGCGGCCTTTGACGCCACCGCCGACTTGCGCGAGCATGAGCGGGCTTCTTCCCGGAGGTGGACCATGACCGGCCGCAAGCTGCTTCGATTCCTGGCGCTCTGCGCCTGTCTCCCCCTCGCGCTGCCGGCCGGCGCGGAAATCTACAAGTGGCGCGATGCCGAGGGCAACCTGCACTTTTCCGACGAGGAGCCGGCCGATGGCGCCGAACGCATCCAGGTGAAGCCCCTGCCGGTCATGAATTTCCCGCTGCCCGAGCGGATCGGCCCACCGGCCGAACCGGAGGAGGAGGCAACCGCCGGCTACGAAGTGCTGACGGTCACCAAGCCCGCCAACGACGCCCGGCTGCGCGACGTGGACGGCAAGGTCCGCGTCACCGCCAGCCTCGAGCCGGACCTGCAGGAAGGTCACCGGCTGCAGGTATGGGTGGACGGCGAACAGGCCGGCCCGCCGGCAACCGACACGTCACTGGTCGCCGAGAACGTCCCGGGCGGCGAGCACCGCCTGAAGGTCGTCGTGGTGGATGAACAGGGCGAACCGGTGCAAAGCAGCGCCGAGGTGCGCTTCTTCCTGCTGCAGAACACACCCGACCGCTAGCCTCCTCCCAACCCGCCACATTCCTCCCTTCCGCCCAGTAATCGGGCCGATACGCACTATAATAGTGCGTAGATCGCGGCACATGCTTTGCCACGGGTTGGCCGAGCTCACCGCGACCCGCCGGATCATTTGATTTTAATCAAAACTAACAATGGCTTACGCAACGCGCTCCAAAGCGGAGCGGGGCCGGGGCAAGGTGGTTTGAATCTTGCTAAAACTTGCTGTTGCTGGTTCCCGAATCGGTGCAATCGGACAGAACACGGTGCGGAACGCACCTGCGGAATCACGGAGTGCAGTCAACGGCCGGATCATCCATGCAGAAACAGCTGTTCGATTCCATGCAGACCGCCCTGCTCGTGCTCAACGGGAAGCTGGAGGTCTGCGACCTGA
>JBFKKR010000033.1:0-31459 GCA_041682035.1 Pseudomonadales bacterium
ACTTGATAAAACGGATTTTTCTTGGCGCCGCCGCGCGCCAGACGAATCTTGACCATGATCAATCGTGCCTCAGTTGTCGGGCGTAGCCCCTGCGAAAAAGGCGCATATTTTAGAGAACTGCGAGCGGAAACAGAACACCCTGGACGGAAATAATTTCCCGTCGTGGCAAGCATTTAGTGTCAACCGCCTGGGCCACTGCCCGCAGGTCAGGCTTCTGGCTGGCATTTGTGCGGTCTGTTTGAATGTAAGGCTGAAGCCTTACCCACATCAGAACCTTGGTGGCATCCCGCCGGGGCCGCCCATGCCGCCGGGGCCCATCATACCCTGCATGCCCCGCATCATGGCCTGCATGCCACCCTTTTTGCTCAGCTTCTTGAACATCTTCTGCATCTGCTTGAACTGCTTGAGCAGGCGGTTGACCTCCGGGATGTCGGTCCCGGAGCCGGTCGCGATACGGCGCTTGCGGGAACCACTGATGACATCCGGGTATTTCCGCTCGTGCGGGGTCATCGACAGGATGATGGCCTCCATGCGGGCGAACTGCCTGTCGTCGACCCGGCCCTGGGCCGCCTGCGCCATCTGCCCCATACCCGGCAGCTTGTCGAGCATGGAGGCCACCCCACCCATGTTCTTCATCTGCTGGAGCTGGTCGAGGAAATCCTGCATGTTGAAGGTCTTGCCGCGGCCCTTCTGCACCTTGCGCGCGAGCTTTTCCGCCTTTTCCCTGTCGAGTTTCTGCTCGGCTTCCTCGATCAAAGAGAGCACGTCGCCCATGCCGAGGATGCGCGAGGCGACGCGCTCGGGATGGAACATCTCCAGCGCCTCGGTCTTCTCGCCCACCCCCATGAAGCGGATCGGCTTGCCGGTGATCTGCCGCACCGACAGGGCCGCGCCGCCGCGCGCATCGCCGTCGGCCTTGGTCAGCACGACGCCGGTCAGCGGCAGCGCCTCGTTGAACGCCTTCGCCGTGTTGGCGGCATCCTGGCCGGTCATGGCGTCCACGGTGAACAGCGTCTCGACCGGATCGATGGCGGCGTGGATGCGGCGGATCTCGTCCATCATCTGTTCGTCGATGGCGAGGCGGCCGGCGGTGTCCACGATCACCACATCGGCGCCGACCCGGCGCGCCTCCTCGATGGCATCCTTGGCCACCTGCACCGGGTCGTCGGTGGTGCTGGTGCGGTGGAAACGGGCGCCGACATCGGCAGACAACCGCTCCAGCTGGTCGATGGCGGCCGGGCGGTAGACGTCCGCGCTCACCGTCAGCACGGATTTCTTCTCGCGCTCCTGCAGGTAACGCGCCAGCTTGGCCACGGTGGTGGTCTTGCCGGCGCCCTGCAGGCCCGCCATCAGCACGACCGCGGGCGGCCGCACCGCGAGGTTCAGGCCGGTCGCGGGCTCGCCCATCACGTCGACGAGTTCGCGATGCACGATGCGCACGAAGGCCTGCCCCGGGCTGAGGCTCTTCATCACTTCCTGGCCGAGCGCCTGCTGCCGGACCGTCTCGATGAACTGCTTGACCACCGGCAGCGCGACGTCCGCCTCCAGCAGCGCCTTGCGGATGTCCCGCAGGCTGTCGCGGATGTTCTCCTCGTTGATGCGGGACTTGCCGCCGAGCACACGCAGGCTGTCTGTCAGCCGGTCGGATAGGGTTTCGAACACGGGAATCCAGGGAATGCTGTCGTCAGGGTCCGTTAGTATACCCAAGCAGTTCCGGTAACATAGGGTCCCTTATGAAGATCTCCCGCTGTCCATGAGCGCCGTGTGCCTCCCATGATGAATGCCACGCTGCCCGGCGTCGTCGCCGTGCTGTGCTATTTCTTCAGCGCCGTCCGCCAGTCACAGACGCTCGCCGGCAGCCGCAAGCCCGCGCGCGGGCTGGTGCTGGGCCTGGGCGCGCTCGCCGTCGCCGGCCACGCCGTCAGCACCGGTGCGCTGATCCTGCTGCCGGAGGGATTTCACCTCAGTTTCTTCAAGGTCAGTTCCCTGGTGTGCCTGGCCGCGTCCGGGCTGATCCTCGCCTGCAGCGTGCTGCGGCCGCTGGAGAACCTGTTCGTGCCGCTGTTCCCGGTCGCGGCGCTGTCGGTGCTGGCCAGCCTCGTGATGCCTGCCAGCGCCCACCCGCGCGATGATTTCGACAGTGGCCTGATCGCGCACATCCTGCTGTCCATCCTCGCCTACAGCGTGGTCATCATGGCCTGCATGCAGGCCATCCTGCTGGCGTTCCAGGAACGTGCCCTGCGCCAGAAGCGGACCGTCGGCATCATCCAGGTGCTGCCGCCGCTGGAGACCATGGAATCGCTGATGTTCCAGATGGTCTGGGCCGGGCTGGCGCTGCTGACGCTGGGACTGGCCAGCGGGTTCCTGTTCGTCGACGACATCCTGCAGCAGCACATCGCGCACAAGATGTTCTTCTCCATCCTGGCCTGGGTGGTGTTCGTCGCCCTGCTGATCGGCCGCCACCGGCTCGGCTGGCGCGGCACCACGGCGGTGCGCTGGACCCTGGGCGGCGGCATCCTGCTGCTGGTGGGCTATTTTGGCAGCAAGCTCGTGCTGGAACTGGTACTGGGGAGAATCTGATTGGAAGAGGTATCCCTCGGCATGCTGGCAACGGCGCTGGTTTTCCTGCTGCTGCTGTCGGCGTTCTTCTCCGGTTCCGAGACCGCGATGATGTCGCTGAATCGTTATCGCCTGAAACACCTGTCGCGGGAAGGTCACCCCGGCGCGCTGCGGGCCAGCCGGCTGCTCGAGCGCACCGACCGCCTGATCGGCGTGATCCTGATCGGCAACAACTTCGTCAATATCCTCGCCTCGGCCATCGCCACGCTGATCGGCCTGCGCCTGTACGGTGACGCCGGCATCGCCATCGCCACCGGTCTGCTGACGCTCACCGTGCTGGTGTTCTCCGAGGTGACGCCCAAGACCCTCGCCGCGACCCGGCCGGAGGCGGTCGCCTTCCCGGCGACCTGGGTGCTGATCCCGCTGCTGAAGCTGCTCTACCCGCTGGTCTGGCTGCTCGCGCTGATCACCAACGGGATGCTGCGCCTGATCGGCGTCCGGCAGGCCAACAGCCAGGAGGAGCAGCTCAGCGCCGAGGAACTGCGGACGGTGGTGTACGAGGCCGGGTCGCTGATCCCGCGCCGGCGTCACGGCATGTTGCTGAACATCCTCGACCTCGACAAGGTCACCGTGGAGGACATCATGGTGCCGCGGGCGGAAGTCGTCGGCATCGACATCAATGACGACCTCAACGACATCATGGAGACCCTGAAGACCACCCAGCACACGCGGCTGCCGGTCTACCGCGGGGATATCCAGAACGTGCTGGGCATCCTGCACATGCGCAACGCCTCGCGGCTGTTCCAGGTGGAGGAACCGACCAAGGCGATGATCCTGCAGATCGCCCGCGAGCCGTACTTCGTGCCGGAGAGCACACCGCTCAACAAGCAGTTGTTCCAGTTCCAGAAGCACAAGCGCCGCATCGGCCTGTGCGTGGACGAGTACGGTGACATCCAGGGCATCGTGACGCTGGAGGACATCCTCGAGGAGATCGTCGGCGAGTTCACCACCGACCTGGCGGCGAGCAACCGGGAAATCCACCCGCAGGACGATGGCTCTTACCTGATCGACGGCACCGCCCTGCTGCGCGACATCAACCGCTCGCTGGGCTGGCAACTCCCCACCGAGGGACCCAAGACCCTCAACGGCCTCATCACCGAGTACCTGGAACACATCCCGGAACTGCCTTGCTGCGTACGGCTGGCAGGTTACGAGATGGAGGTCGTGCAGGTGCAGGAGAACCGCGTGCGGACCGTGCGCGTACGGGCGCCGGCGGAACTCGGCGAACCAGGTGGCAGGTCGTAGGTCAGGCTTCAGCCCTACAGGGTGACTTCGATTTTCTGTACCACTGCACGTGCCTTCGCACGCGCGGCATCCACGTCGTCCGCCACCGCCAGCGCCACGCCCATGCGGCGCCTGCCGGCGACTTCCGGCTTGCCGAAGAGCCGCAGCTGCACATCCGGTTCGCGCAGGGCGTTGTCGAGGTTGCCGAAGCGGACCCCGGCGGAATCACCCTCCACCACCAGCGCGCAGGAGGCGGCGATGCCGGTCTGCCGGATCACCGGGACCGGCAGACCGAGGATGGCGCGGGCGTGCAGCGCGAACTCGGAGAGATCCTGCGATACCAGCGTCACCAGCCCGGTATCGTGCGGCCTGGGCGAGACCTCGCTGAACCAGACCTCGTCCCCCTTGATGAACAATTCCACGCCGAAGATGCCGTGGCCGCCCAGCGCATCGGTGATCTCGCGTGCCACCTGCCTGGCGCGCTCCAGCGCGGTGGCGGACATCGGCTGCGGCTGCCAGGACTCGCGGTAGTCGCCGTCGACCTGCAGGTGACCGATCGGCTCGCAGAACGTGGTGCCATCGACGTGTCGCACCGTCAGCAGCGTGATCTCGTAATCGAAATCGATGAAGCCCTCCACGATGACGCGCCCGGCACCGGCACGGCCGCCCTGCTGTGCATACAGCCAGGCGCCGTCCACGTCCGAGGCATCGCGCACCAGGCTCTGACCCTTGCCGGACGAACTCATGATGGGCTTCACGACGCAGGGAAAACCGAGCGCCGCCACCGCCGCATCGAAGCCGGTGCGATCATCGGCGAACCGGTACGGCGAGGTGGGCAGACCCAGTTCCTCGGCGGCCAGCGTACGGATGCCCTCGCGATTCATGGTCAGCCGCGCCGCGCGCGCGGTCGGGATGACGGTGTAACCCTCCGCCTCCAGTTCCAGCAGCGTGTCGGTGGCGATGGCCTCGATCTCGGGCACGACCAGGTCGGGGTGCTCGGCCACGATCACGTCGCGCAGCGCGCCGGGATCGAGCATATCGATGACGTGGCTGCGGTGCGCCACCTGCATGGCCGGCGCGTTGGCGTAGCGGTCGCAGGCGATCACCTCCACACCGTAACGCTGCAGTTCGATCACCACCTCCTTGCCGAGTTCGCCGCTGCCCAGCAGCAGGACCCGCCGTGCGTGCGCCGTCAGTGGCGTTCCGATTTCAGTCATCTCTCAGCTTTCTCCTTCTCTCCCGGAAGGCCGTCCGGCGTTCCGCAGCCCGCTCCAGCGTGGCGAGCCGCTCGCCGTCAGACATGCCCTGCCAGGCCATGATCTCGGCCATCGAGCGGTGACAGCCGACACAGATGTCGTGCTCATCCAGCGTGCAGCGCCGGACGCAGGGACTTTCAACCCGCCGTGGATCCATAACGGGCATCCGGCGCCAGCTTGTCACGGTAACGGCGGGCGTTTTCGACATAGTGCTGGGCGCTGAGCTGCAGCATCATGCGCTCCGGATCGGTCAGTGCACGCTTGACCTTCGCGGGCGAGCCGACGACCAGGCTGCCGTCCGGGATTTCCATGCCCTCCGGCACCAGCGAGTTTGCGCCGATCAGGCAGTGGCTGCCGATCTTCGCGCGGTTGAGCACCACCGCGTTGATGCCGATCAGGCTGTTGTCCCCGATGGTGCAGCCATGCAGCATGACCTTGTGGCCGACCGTCACGTTCTTCCCGATGGTCAGTTTCAGGCCCGGGTCGGTATGCAGGACGGAGCCATCCTGCACGTTGCTGTTCTCCCCGACCGTGAGGGTGTCGTTGTCCCCGCGCAGCACCGTGTTGAACCAGATGCTGGCGTTGTTCTCCAGCACCACCGAGCCGACCAGGATGGCACCGGGCGCCACGAACCATTCCTCGCCACGGATGTCGACCTGGCGGTTGTCCAGGGTGTAGATCATTGACTGCCCCTCTATAAATTTGCTGCAATTTTCGGAATATACGCGAAGCGCCAGACCTGCCCAAGCGCAACCCGGCTGACCTTCCCGGTCGCAGCCTGCCCTGCCGAAGCCGCGATTCGGGACTAGAATGCAGGGGATGCTCACGTCTGGTCCGGCACCCTGGCCAGGGAGAGGCACGGTTGAACGGGGAAATCGCAGGGCCGATGAGACATCGCCGACACCCGCCGGACCAGCGCGCTTTTACTGGTTCGCACGTACTCGCTCCACTGCTGTGGCTGCTGTTGTGCGCCAGCCCCGCAGTACAGGCTGCGACCGCCGCCGCGCCGCCGCCGGTGTCCTTCACGGTCACGGGCTTCACCCTCTCCGACCCCCTGCCCATTCCGGAAGCTCAGGCCGACGCCATTCTCGCGCCCAGGATCGGCCAGGAACTGTCCCTGGACGATCTGCTGGAAACGGCGAAGGAACTCGAGGCAGCCGTTCGCGACGCGGGCTGGTCCTTCTACCGTATCGTGCTGCCGCCGCAGACGCTTGAGGCCGGCCAGGTATTCCTGCAGGTGGTCAACTACACCGTGGGCAACATCGCCGTCGAAGGCAACCGGTTTTTCAGCGCGGACAACATCCGCCGCAGCCTGGTGCGGCTCGAAACCGGAACCGCGGCCAACGTCAAGACGCTTGCGCGGGACGTGCGATACGTCAACCGTCACCCGGTGAAGCACGTGGAGATCCGCTTCCGGGAAGGCGAGCAACCCGGCACCGTGGACGCCACCCTGCGCGCGCGGGATGCAAGGCCCTGGAGCGTGTTCTCCATCCTGCGCAACACCGGCAGCGAGAGCACCGGCACCAACCGTCTTTCAGTGGGCTACCAGCACACCAACCTGTTCGACCGCGATCACGTCCTCAACCTCACCTGGACCACCAGCCCGCACAAGCACTATATCGACGATGTACGGCAGGTGGGCATCAGCTACGCGTTACCGCTGTACGCACTGGGTGGCAACCTCGGCGCCTACTACGCGGAATCCGACGTGGACTCGGGCAACCTGGAAAATTTTTTCGAGGTCCGTGGCGCCGGCGAGATCTACGGTGTGAATTTCTCCAAGTACCTGCCGCGCATCCAAGACCACCTGGACCAGGAGGTGCAGGTCTCGGTGGAGGACAAGCTGTTCACGAATGACATCAGCTTCGCGAACATCCCGATCGGAACCAACGTGCGCAGCCGGCCACTGGGCATCCGTTACGCGGTCAGCCGCGAGACCGCGCTGGTCAAGTACGGTTCCCAGTTGCAAATACTGCACAACCTGCCCGGCGGCTACGCGAACACCAGCACCCGCTACCGGGCGGTACGTGCCGACGCGCCGAAGAACTGGCAGGCCATCCGCTTCGCCGGTTTCGGCAATTTCAGTCTCGCGGGCGACTGGCGCTTCAATTTCGACCTGACCGGCCAGTACAGCGACGATGCCCTCATCCCCGGTGAACAGCTCGGCCTCGGCGGACTGGCCAGCGTACGTGGCTACGAAGAGCGCGAACTGGCGGGAGATTCCGGTTACGTGCTCCGCAGCGAACTGGTCGCCCCCAGCTACAACAAGGCGCGCCTGCACTGGTTCTACGACCACGGTTACCGCGACCTGCAGTCTCCGCAGGGCGGCACCCTCGAGCACGAGTGGATTTCCGGCACCGGGCTGGGCCTGCGCTATGCCTGGAAGCAGTTCGCGCTGCGCCTGGACTGGGCGATGGCCCTGCAGGACGGTGTCAGCACGGAGGAAGGCGACTTCTTCATGCATACCTACCTGGTGTTCAAGTACTGATGCGCCCGATGATGCTCCACCCGTTCGCGCCCCGCTCCACGCCGCTGCTGCTTCTGCTGATCGCGCTGGCAGCCCCCGCGGCCGCCGACAGGAAGGTGGGGGTCGCCGAATTCGCCCGCGGCGCGGCCGCCGCGCGCCTCGCTGATGCAGCGCCGCGCATCCTCGGCAAGGATGCGGAAATTTTCGAGACGGACGTGATCGAGACCGGCCCGCGCAGCTTCGTGATCCTGCGCTTTCTGGACGACGCGAAGCTGACCCTGCGCCCCAACAGCCAGCTGACCGTGGACCAGTACCTGGAGGAAAAAGCCGCCCTGTCATTGCACAGCGGCGGCATACGGGCCAGCGCCGGATCGATCTCGCGCACGCAACCGGGCAGTTTCAAGCTCGAGACACCGCTCGGCACGGTGAACGCCAATGGCGCGGAGTTCGACGCCAGGCTCTGCGAGAACGATTGTGAGAAGGAAGCCACAAAGCTCAAGCCGGAACCGGTACCGGATCACGAAAGCGTGGTAGGCCGGATCGGCCTGCTGCGCGGCACCCTGAAAGCACGTGGCGAGGACGGCGAGGAGCGGGCCATGACGCTCGGCGGCCCGGTGCTGGAGCAGGAGGTGCTGACCACCGGCGCAGGCAGCCATGCCCTGCTGGTGTTCCGCGACGACACGCGCGTGTCGCTGCAGGACAGCACCGAGTTCCAGGTACAGGCGCAGAAATACTATGCCGCGAAATCCGGCGAGAACGAGGCCAGCTACAGGCTGCTCAAGGGTGGCATGCGCACGCTGACCGGCGCCATCGGCCGCGAGAGCCCGGACCGGTTCCGGGTCAGCACCCCGGTGGCGACCACCGGCATCCGCGGCACCGGGTTCGACCTCGTCTGCCGCGGCCTCTGTCGCAGCCAGGGACCGCTCCGAGGACAACTCACCGCGGGAGGTTCGCTGCCGGATGGTTTGTACAGCTACGTATGGCAAGGCAGCATTTTCCTGGGCAACGCGGCCGGAGAGTTCGATATCGGCACGCGCCAGGGCGCCTTCCTGCCGGACGCCGACTCCCGGCCGGTGACCCTGCCGGTGCTGCCGAAGTTCCTCCTGGACAACCCGAACCCGCGCCCTGACCAGGTGCCGGTCGACCGAAACAAGCTGTTCGGGAAGCACAAGCTGACGGGAAACCCGCCCGGATTGTACGTACGCACGCGCAACGGCCATGTGCAGCTGGTGACGCAGGAGGGCGTGCTCGACCTCGGTCGCAACGAAACATCCTATACGAGCCCGGACCTCACCGTGCTGATCCGACTGGAGGAGCCGCGCAACTTTCTCAACCAGGATGTCGTGCCCGTGCCCACGCGGGTCGACATCAACGAGGACCTGTTCACGCTCGTCGACGAACTCGATGCGCGGCAGGAGTACTTCGAATGTCTCTGCCCGATCTGAAATACGTGTCCGCGGGAACCAGGATACCGGTATTCGGCCGGAGTACGTCGCAACTTTCCCAAAGTTTGAATTCACTTCGGCCCTGTGGATTGCATCGTACCCTCGTACGGTGTCAGCTACCGCCTGCGGGCCGCAGAATAACGAGAGGATGAAGACCGGACGCGGGGCCCGTCCGTGGCCAGCCTCCATGGCGCCCTAGGGAGGGCCAGTGTCATGCGCGAAACACGTCGCAGTGTATCGTTTCCCGGCAGCCTGCTGATCGGCCTGCTGCTCCTTCCGCCAGCCGTCGCTTCAGCCAACCCTGCAGGGGCGGACGTGGTGGCGGGCAACGTCTCGATGGAGACGCCGGATGCGGCGACGCTGAACGTGTACAGCAGTGGCCGTTCGGTCATCAACTGGCGCGATTTCTCCATCGCCGCAGACGAGGTCACCCGCTTCATCCAGCAGAGCAGCACCGACGCGGTACTCAACCGCGTGACGGGGCCGAACCTGTCGGAGATCCTGGGCCAGCTGCTCTCCAACGGGAGCGTGTTCCTGGTCAACCCGAACGGCGTGGTGGTCGGGCCGAACGCGGTGATCGATACCGCCAGCTTCATCGCCTCGACGCTGAACCTGTCCGACCACGACTTCCTCACCGGCAATCTCTCCTTCAACGGCGTCACCGGCAGCATCCTGAACCAGGGTGTGATTCGCACCGGGACCGGCGGCAACATCGTCCTGATCGCGCCGGACCTGGTCAACGAAGGCCTGCTGCAGGCGGATGGCGGCTCGGTGACGCTGGCAGCAGGCGAGCGGCTGCAACTGACCGATATCGCCAGCCCCGAAATCCAGTTCGAGGTGCAGGCGCCGGAGCACACCGTGCTGCAACTCGGTGAGCTGCATGCCCGTTCCGGCTCCGTGCAGATATTCGCCGGAACCATTCATCAGCAGGGACTGGTCAGCGCCGACTCGGTGGGACGGGATGATGCCGGCAATATCGTGCTGCGGGCAGGTGATTCGGTATTCATCGGGGAGGGGTCACTCACCACGGCCAGCGCAGCCGACCAGGGCAACGGCGGTACGGTGATCGTGTACGCCGACAACGCCGCCCATATTGATGGAGACCTCCGGGCACGCGGTGGCACCGGGGGCGGCGACGGTGGGTTCGTCGAGACCTCGGGCCGCTTGTGGATCGACATCAACGTCATCCCGGATGCCCGGGCGCCGGCCGGCCGATGGGGCACGTGGCTCATTGATCCGGTGAACATCACGATCGACAACTTCTGCGAGGTCCCCTGCGATTTCAATGTCACGAATGCCGGCACGGCCGCCACCAGCTACGGCCCCAGCGGGACCGGCAGTGCGGTACTCGACATCGACACGCTGCTGCTCGGGCTGACCATGTTCGACACCGTGATGGTGCAGACCAGCAGCGACCCGGCAGGGGGTGACGAGGGCGACCTGATCCTGGCTGCCCCGCTCGACTTCAACGGCATCGGGCAGGCCGCGGGAGGCGGCATCAAGTCACTTCTGTTCCTGGCGCACGATGACATCTTCATCAACGACGATATCGGGGATGCGCTCGGCGAGGCCGGCGACATCGGCTCGGAAACCGGCCTGAACCTCACGCTCCGTGCCAATCTCGGCGGCACCGGCGGCGCGATCAGTTTCCGTGACAGCAGCATCAACCTCGGGGACGGAACCCTCACGCTGGATGGGGACACTTTCATTGCCGAAACCGTGTTCTGGACGGCAAAGAACATCCTCGCCGGCAATGTCTTCGTGAACGGGTTCGACGGGGACGGCGCGGAGAACTTCGCCAACGATCACCTGATCCTCAGCGCCTTCGATTTCAGTTTCAACTCGCTGACGGTCGACTACCAGGGCGGAGACGGCAGCGCCAGGGCAGACCTGAACCTGTTGACCGACGCCGGCGCAACCACGCATGGCACGGTCGGCGGCAATACCCTGAACCTCGGACAGGCGTCCCTGGGCATTTTGGAAGGGGCGCAGGGCGACCCCGGCGTCAACGGCCTGGTGACCGTGAACACGCTGAACTGGACGGATGGGGGCAGCCTGAGCAACGGCGGCATCGTGACGCTGGCAGTCACCGACGCGATGAACCTTGGCCCGGGCAACCAGAATATCGAGGGCGTCGTGCTGGACCTGCGGTCGACGGCCAACAGCACCTGGGACAGCGCCACGCTGTCGGGCACGGCAAGCACCAAGGGATTCATCGCCCCGGAAATACGCAACGCCGGTGTTCTGACCCTTGGCGGCACATCCACCTACAGCGGCAGCGGCAGCATCACCAATACCGGCACGCTCAACCTGGGCGCCGCCGGCGCGGATACCGACAACATCAGCCTGGCCACACACCTCACCAACGACGGAACCACCAACGTTCTCGGACGCTCGGTGGCCTTCACCGGCTTCAGCGGCGGCGTCACGAACAACGGCGTCTTCAACATCGACAATGGCGACTCCGGCGGGATCCCCGGTTTCACCGCAGGATTCGTGCTGAATCCGGGCACTTTCAACCTGCGCAGCGGCACCTATCACGCCAACCAGCATTTCGATACGGATTTCGGTGACTTCCCCGTTTATGGCCGCTTCAACTGGAGTGGCGGCGTACTGAACTTTCTCAGCGACCCGGGCCTGACCGATGGCGCGGGCAACAGCACGCTGCGGATTCTCGGCGCCGTCGATCACCGGATGACCGGTGACGCCACTGTCGCACTGGGCAACTTCACGCTGGGCGCCGGCACCCTGGAACTGGACGATGCCGACCTGACGGTCACCGCCGGCACCTTCACCGTGAACCGCGGCACCACCTTCCTGCTGAGCGACGCCGCAGGGTTCAATCCGGCGACAGTGAACAATGCCGGCACCATGCGCATGCTGGGCGGTACGATGAATACCGGCACGCTGAACGTGCAGGGCGGCTCGCTGTTCTCGACCAAGCCCGCCGGTGGTCTTTTCGTGCTTGGTACCGACCTCGGCACGCAGGTCACGGTGACAAACACGCTGAACGTGTCCGGACTGCTGGAATTCAACGTGCGCGAAGTGGGCCTGGATTTCGACGCCAGCACGGCGACCGTGAACCTGCTTTCTGGTGGGCGGCTCGAGAGCGAGTTCGGCACATTTCTGCTGGGCCCGATCGGCACGTGGCGAGGCACGCTGGTGGCAGATGGGGGCATCTTCGATCTCGGGGGTCGGGCCTTTGTAAATCCCGTTGGCGGCAACCTGCAATTCAATTCTGTACGGGGGCAGGAGGACATCGTCGCCGGCGCAACGCGCGTCGGAGTCTGCAGTTCGTGTCCCTTCCCGCTGACCAACCTCGCATCCCTGACCAACCGTGGAACGATGCGCATGATCGCAGGCGCTCCGTCCTTCGGCTTCGCGGGAACACTTGGTGCCCCCTTCGTCAATGAAGGCACACTGGTCGTCGACAACCTTGCTTTCCTGCTTGGCTCGACCTTTACGCAGAACCGGGGAACCACCTCGATTCGCGGCCAGGGCGGCTTCTTCGGCGGCATCGATGTGTTCGGAGCCAATATCAATATCAACGGCGGCACAGTCAACGTGCAAAGTGGTTTCCTCGGGACCAATGGCAATCTCAACGTGAACGGCGGCAGCTTCAAGGTCGGCGGCGACGGCGCCGTCGTCTACGCCGCCACCACGACACTGGACAACAGCACCTTCGCACCCGGCAGTTCTCCGGGCACGTCGACGTTCTTCGGAAACCTCGTGCTGGGACCGAACATGACCACTGTCATCGAACTGGCGGGCTTCGCACAGGGCACCAGCTATGACTTCATCGATGTCCAGAGCGGCTCGCTTACCCTGGGTGGTTCCCTGCTGCTCCTGCCCCTGCCCGGGTTTTTTCCGCCGGGAGGTTCGCAGTTCCAGTTCGCGCAATCCGACAGTGGCGTGACCGGGGCATTCAGCCAGATCGCTTTCCCGTCCACCGCGGGCATTTTCTCCGTCACCGACAACGGGCTGGTCGTCACCGCCACCTCGCAGGGTGGCGCCGGCATCACCGGTACCGGGCCGTCGATCTCCCTCATCGACAACGGGCCGGAGGGTACCGAACTGATCGACCAGGGTGCACAGGAGCGGCCGCAGACCGATCCGGAGCAGGAAGGCTCACCGTGGCTCGACGAGGAAGCCGGCTGGGATCAGCAGTTGATGGTCTGCCAGTAGGATCGGCGCGGGCAAGGCTGAAGCCTTACCCAGAGGAGTTGTCCCAATGTAGGTAAGGCTTCAGCCATACCTACAAAAGGACAACATTGGAACAACAGTTTGCCCTACCCGCGCCGGTATTCGATATCCCGGACGCGCACTTCGAATTCGCCCGTGGCGCAGTCCCTGTAGTAGTAACGCAGCGTCTTGATGACGGTCGGGAACGCGAGGTCGTCCCAGGGAATCTCGTCTTCGGCGAACAGGCGTGTCTCCAGGGACTCCATGCCGGGCGCGAAATCCGGGGTTGCCAGCGTCGCCCGGAAGAACATGTGCACCTGGTTGATGTGGCGGACACTGAATACCGCGTAGATGCCGTCCAGCGTCACCTCCGCGCAGGCTTCCTCGCGGGTCTCGCGGGCGGCGGCCTCCTCGACCGTCTCCGCGTTCTCCATGAAACCGGCCGGCAGGGTCCAGTAGCCGTGCCGGGGCTCGATGGCGCGCCGGCACAACAGGATGCGGCCCTCGTGTACCGGCAGGCAGCCGGCGATGATGCGCGGATTCTGGTAATGAATGGTTTCGCAGGCATCGCAGACATGCCGGGGACGGTCATCCCCCGCCGGGACCTTGCGGCTGACCGGGGCGCCGCATTCACTGCAGAACTTCATGATGGGGTGATTTCGAAGACGCACGGATGACGAAACGCTACCATTATACGCATCGTCGCCGGCATTACCCGGGTTCCCGGATGAAGCTGAAACAGTTCCCGCGCCACCTCGCCAACCTGCTGATCGTCGCTCTGTTCCTGGCGCACGCGGCCCACCTCTGGCGCATTCCGTTCGTGGAGGACCTGGAGTACCTGGCCTACGACGCCCGCCTCAACCTGACGCTGGAGAACCGGGTCGACCGCCGCATCGTCATTCTCGATATCGACGAGAAGAGCCTGGCACAGGAAGGCCGCTGGCCCTGGCCCCGCGAACGGCTCGCCTACATGATCGACCTGCTCTTCGATTACTACGGCATCGGACTGCTCGCCTTCGACGTGGTGTTCTCCGAACGGGACGAAAGCTCCGGACTGCCCCTGCTGCAACTGCTGGCCGACGGGCCGTTGTCACATAACAGGGAATTCGTCGAGCATTTTTCCGTCATGGCGCCGGAACTGGACTACGACGCCGTGTTTGCCCGCAGCCTCAGGGGCCGCAACGTGGTGCTCGGTTATTTCGGCACGGACGACCGCATCGACGGGCAGCCCATCCGCACCGGCAGGCTGCCCGAACCGGCACTGGTGCTCAACGAGCGCGAACAGAAGGTGCCGTTTCTCTCGACGGTCGGCTACGGCGCCAATCTCGCAGTGCTGCAGGACGCGGTGCCCGCCGCCGGCTATTTCCACAATCCACTGGTGGACCGGGACGGGAAATTCCGTCGTTTCCCGCTGCTGATGCGGGACGGCGACAAGGCCTATGTCTCGCTGGCCACGCAGATCGTGCGGTCCCTGCTGGGCAATCCGCCCATCCGGCTGGAGATCGCCGACGGCTACGCCGAGGGTGAGATCGAGTATGGTCTTGAAGCGATGCATATCGGCAGCATCCGGGTGCCGGTGGATTACCGCGGCGCGATACTGGTGCCCTACCTCGGCAGGCAGGGCAGTTTCCCCTACATCTCGCTCACCGAGGTGCTGAACGCCCAGATCGAGCCGGAGGTTCTCGAGAACGCCGTGGCGATCATCGGGACCTCCGCCGCCGGACTGCTCGACCTGCGCTCCACCCCGGTGCAGAACGTCTACCCGGGCGTGGAGATCCAGGCCAATATCGCCTCCGGCATTCTCGATCAGCGCCTGAAGCACCGGCCTGCTTACGTCCAGGGCATCGAGTTCATCGCCGTGCTGGTCATCGGGGTGTTCTTCTCGCTGGTGGTTCCGATTCTGGCGCCGGTATTCGCCTTCCTGTTCACCGTCGTCATCGTGTCCGGCATCCTCTACGGCAACATGTACGCCTGGTCGGAACTCAATCTCGCGACCGAGTACGCCATGCTGCTGGTGATGGTCGGCATGCTGATCTTTTCCAACCTGTTCTTCAGCTTCTTCCTGGAGCAGCGGGACAAGCGGCGCCTTTCCGGAGTGTTCGGCCACTACGTCCCGCCCGAACTGGTCGAGGAGATGAGCGAGAACCCGGAGAGCTTCGGCCTGGAGGGGGAGAGCCGCGAACTGTCGGTGCTGTTCTCGGACGTGCGCGGCTTCACGACGCTCTCAGAGGGGATGGAACCCACCGAGCTGACCCGCATCATCAACGAGATTCTCACCCCGATGACACGGGTCATCCACCATAACCGCGGCACCATCGACAAGTACATGGGCGATGCCATCATGGCCTTCTGGGGCGCCCCGGTGCGCGACGACCAGCATGCCCACAACGCCGTACTGGCCGGCCTGCAACTGCTGGAGACCACGGAGAAACTCAGGAACGAGTTCGTGGCCAAGGGCTGGCCGCCGATCCAGGTCGGGGTGGGCGTCAATACCGGCATCATGAGCGTGGGCAACATGGGCTCGGAATTCCGCATGGCCTACACGGTCATGGGCGATGCCGTGAACCTGGGCTCCAGGCTGGAGGGACTGACCAAGCAGTACGGCGCGAATTTCATCGCCAGCGAGTACACGCGCGCCGCGGCGCCCGGATTCGCCTACCGAGACCTGGACCGCGTGCGGGTCAAGGGCAAGGACGAACCGGTGGAGATCTTCGAACCGCTGGCCCTGCTGGAGGACTTCAACGAGGCACAGCGCGCCGCGCTGGAAGCCTACCACCAGGCGCTCGCCGCCTACCGCGCGTGCGACTGGCTGCACGCCCACAAGCTGTTCCGCGAACTGCACCGCGCCGAGCCCGGCGTAAAAATCCACGAGATCTACCTGGAACGGATCGAGGCCTACCGCGCGAACCCGCCCGACGACGACTGGGACGGCGTCTACACCCACACCAGCAAGTAGGTAAGGCTTCAGCCTTACCCGCGGGCAATCACCTCACCGGTACCGCGCCGCCAGCCGCTGCACGTTTTCCCCGAAAAAATAGCCCAGCCGCAGCCGCCACATCAGCAGGATGGTGCGCAGGTAGCCGCGCTCGCGCCAGCGGCGCGCCGAGGTGATGATGCGCGCGTGCAGGCAAAGCGGCCGCTGCATCCTGCGCAGGATCTTCGACAGCGCCACGTCCTCCATCAGCGGGATGGCCGGGTAGCCGCCCGCCCGCTCGAACAGCACGCGTGAAACGAAGATGCCCTGGTCGCCCGTGGCGATGCCGGTGATGCGGGAGCGCTGGCGGATCATCC
Source organism: Pseudomonadales bacterium (assembly GCA_041682035.1). Classification (GTDB taxonomy): domain Bacteria; phylum Pseudomonadota; class Gammaproteobacteria; order Pseudomonadales; family JBFGWM01; genus JBFJWR01. Next base: position 16,485 of record JBFKKR010000033.1, read on the forward strand.
AACCCAGCAGCCGGAACCGGAACGCCGGTTCATCGAACTGCAAATCGAGGCGTCCCCAGGTGTCGGCCGGTCGCGTCGCCAGCAGGCTTGTACAGGCCGCATCCGTCAGCCGGCTATCGGCGTGCAGGAAAACCAGCAGTTCACCTTTCGCCCGGGCGGCGCCCGCGTTCATCTGGCTGGCGCGCCCCCGCGTCGCCGTCAGCATGACGGCGCCGTGCGCGCCGGCGACCGAACCGGTCGCATCGGTGCTCCCGCCGTCGGCGACGATGATCTCGCCACCCGCCGCGCGCAACGGAGACAGGGATGCCAGGCAGGCGCCGATATCCGCCTCCTCGTTCAATGCCGGGATGATGACGGAAACGGGTGGCGCCACGGCTCAGCCCAGCGCGCCGCCACAACTGCTGCCCTGGCCGGCGGTGCAGCCGTAGCAGTGTTCGCCCACGGCGATTGCCGCCCCGGTGAGTTCCGTGGCGAGCAGGTCGGAGAGATGCGGACGCTTGCTGTCGGTGGCGAGCAGGGGCATGTCCAGCATCTGATTGAAGTCACAATCGTAGACATAGCCGCGCCAGTCCACGCTGACCAGGGTGCGGCACATGACCGACTTCATGTTGTCCGGATTGTGACTCCCGCGCAGCAGGTCCATGTAGTTCTCGTACTCCCCCTTCGCCAGGAGGACCGCGCCGAACCGTGCGATCGGCAGGTTGGCGATCGTGAACAGTTCGTTGAACTCGATCCCGTGCTGCGCCCGCAGTTCACGCTGGTAATCCGCCTGCAGTGCTGCCTGCGGCGGTGGCAGGAATGGCCCCGACGGGTTGTACACGAGGTTGAGCACCAGCCCGCTGCCCGGCCTGCCGTAGCCGAGCGCATTGAGCGCCTTCAGGCCATCGATGCTCCGTTCGTAAACGCCCCGGCCCCGCTGCCCGTCCACGGTCTCCTCCGTGTAGCACGGCAGCGATGCTGTCACCTCGACCCCGTTTTCAGCCAGGAAGGCAGCGAGGTCCTCCTGACCCGGTTCTGACAGCACGGTCAGGTTGCAGCGATCCATCACCCGCACGCCGAGGGACCGCGCACGACGCACCACGTCGCGGAACAGCGGATTGAGTTCCGGCGCGCCCCCGGTGAGGTCGAGCAACGCAATTCCCCGCGCCTCCAGGAAGTCCAGCACCAGGTCCGCGGTCTCGCGGTCCATCAGCTCCGTGCGGTGCGGGCCCGCGTTGACATGGCAGTGGGTACAGCTCTGGTTGCAGAGATAGCCGAGATTGACCTGCAGCGTCTGCAGCCGGTCACGCACCAGCGGGGGGAAGCCGGAGCGCAGCAGGAGGGGACGGGAATCGAGCATGCAAGAGATGGGGGACGGACAATACGTTCCTCACCATACCACTGACCGCGCGGTCGGTGCAGCCAGTGCCCATTTTGTTGTTAGAATCCCGCCCGCGCCCCAGTAGCTCAGTGGATAGAGCAACCGCCTCCTAAGCGGTAGGTCATAGGTTCAACTCCTATCTGGGGCACCAGTCTTTTTGGGTGTATTCCGGTCACATGGTTTACACCTTAAGTTCCAGGGAAAAGGTTCACAGGACTCCATGTCTCCCAAGGCAAGGGTTCGGCCAGGGCTCGACCCGATCATGATCGAGGCCAGGTCGAAAACCGCGGCAAAGCTGAAAATTCAGTCATGATCTGCCCATTCATGAATTGGACGGAAAAAGACTTCCGAGGCTCCCGGAACGTGATACATTCCTGCCCGCGCTGGCATCACGCAGACAGTGGTCCCGTACCAGCAGTACATGCGTTCGGGTTACAAGGTTTTTAACGGAGAACAACCAATGTTGGATGAATTCAAAAAATTCATCATGAAAGGCAACATGATAGATATGGCTGTAGGCATCATTATTGGTGCGGCTTTTGGTACTGTGGTCAAGTCACTGGTCACCGATGTGATCATGCCACCCATCGGAATGGTGCTGGGGGGTATCGACTTTTCCAATCTGTTTGTTGCCCTGGACGGCAAGGAGTATGCCTCCCTGGCAGCCGCCCAGGCAGCCGGTGCGGCCACCGTTAATTACGGCATGTTCCTGAACAACTGCATCACGCTGCTGATCGTCGGTTTCGCCGTGTTCATGCTGATCAAGGGAATCAACAGGATGCAGGCCAAGGAAGAGGAAAAGCCGGCGGAACCGCCCAAGCCATCCGAAGAGGTACTGCTTCTGCGCGAAATCAGGGACTCGCTGGCAAAGTCATAAGGCTTTGGTGATGATGTGAACGGCGGGCACTGCCCGCCGTTTTTTTTACGCGGAATTTGGCCGCACCGAACCTCCCCCTGCTTTCCAGAGACCCCCAGGCTTTGGGGGATCAGACATCGCATCGCAAATGCTGAACCAGCCAAGTGAGCGCCGCCTTCCAAGCGGCAGTTCATAGGTTCAACGCCCATCTGGGCACCAGTCTTTTCAATGACTTGCCACCACGGTATCCACCGCGCTCCCGACCCGCCTTGAAATCCGTGGAATCATTCCCATGCTGCTGGAAGAGGCCCCTGCATGAAGCGGACCTCCACGCCTGGAACATCCATGCGCCAGGCGGGGGAATCAACGTGAGCATGCGGAAGATGGACGATTCGATCACCGTGGATGACACGCCAGGCTCCAGGCGCTTTCACCTGAGGGCGCGCGCCCGTGCTTTCCTGTGGCACTGCTGCTTCAGCGTCGTGCTGATCGGCGCCTTTCTCTGGATCACCATCCGTTTCTGGTATCCCGATGGATTTTTCCGGATGGAGAACGTCTACGAGGCCTTGCGCATCCTCGTGCCGGTCGACGCGATCCTCGGCCCGGTCCTGACCTTCCTGCTGTACGTGCCGGCCAAGCGGGGCGTCAAGACGGATATCGCGCTGGTCGTGCTCGCGCAGGTTCTTGCGCTGGTCTACGGGGGACATGTCATCTACCAGCAACGGCCCGCCGCACTGGTGTTCGCCGCCGACCGCTTCGAGGTCATACCGGCGTCGAAACTGGCGTGGGAGAAGCTCCCCGAGGCGCATTTCCAGCGGGCGAAACGCGACCTGCCGTTCATGGCGTACGCGCTGCCGGCACAGGATGCGGAGGAGAACAACCGCTTCGTACTCGAATTCGTGGCGTACCAGAAAATGGCCGAACGCTACCGGCCGGTTGCATCACATCTCGAGGAAATTCGTTCCCGGGCGCTCGATCCGGCGCGCATCACGCCGAAGTCGGCCGAATCGAAAGCCGCCTGGGATCAGTTCAGGGCGCAGCACCCGGATCTGGACAGGCTGCTCTTTCTGCCCCTGGAATGCACCACCATGGACTGGTACTTCATCGTCCTGGATCGCGAAACCGGGCAGCGGGTGGCCTACCTGATGCTGGATGCGTGGGGAGAGTACGACCGCAGCCAGTCACGCCAGGACAAAACCGGGCAGACGGAGTAAACGGGTCTGTCTCACCCCTTCAGTGTGAAACCGCCCGGTTCAGACACTGCACGATCTTCTTCGGACTGAGATCCTGCTTGGCGAGAAATTCCAGCTGGCCGCGCGCCAGCAGGCGCATGATGTCTTCCCCGAAGCTCAGTTCGGACAAGCCGGTGAACAGCACCAGCGGCAACTTGCTGTTCTTCTCGATGAGGTGCTGGATCAGGCTCAGGCCGCACTCGGAACCCAGCTTGTAATCCACCAGCACGGCATCGAAATCGTGCTCGTCCAGTTCCAGTTTTGCTTCGAGGATGCTCTTGGCCCAGTGCACCTTGAAACGGTGACCCGGCGCCAGCTTGAAATGGTAGAGCGCGATCTCGTAATCGTCCGGTTCGTCCTCGACCAGCAGGATGCGCATGAAACGCCCGATGACGCGGTCGATCGCGTTGAATAACGTCTCCTTGTTCAGGTCGTTCTTGTGCAGGAACACCAGGCGGTCATCCGCCACCCACTTCATCGTCTCGGCGTCGAGGGTGAAACGCTCCTGCCCGCTGATCAGGATGACCGGTGGACGGTCTGGTTCTCTGAACATTTCACGCACAAAATCCAGGCCGGTCTCGTGGCGATCCGAGGGTCCCAGGTAAAAATCGACGATGTACAGGTCGTGCCGATCGAAGCGCGCGATCTTGCGAGCCTCCTCGGTGGTCGCCACGGTCTCGACGAAGTACGTGCAGTAGCGGGAGGTGGCACGCCCGAACAGCAGGTCGCGGATGATCTCCCGGTCGTCCGGGTCGTCCTCGATGAGCAGGACCTTGGTGAAGTCATTGCCCTGGACGCTCAAGCAGCCCTCCCCGGCGCAGGGCCCGGCCGGCGGATGGAGACGTTTGGGGCGGGCGGCGTGTTCATGACACCGGCATCCTTCGTGAGAGTCCGAACCGGCTCTTCCTACTAGAAGATTTAGCAGGATTGCCCGTGTTAAACCAGTTTTTTCGGAGATTTACGGGCGCGTCTCAGTGCAGCAGGGCACTGGAAATCTGCGATGCGCCGAGGTGCTTCTTGTTGAGGAATTTCATCTGGCCGCGTCCGACCAGGCGCACCGCCTCGGATTCGATCTCGATCCTGTTACCCGAGGTGACCAGGAGCATCGGCTTGTCTACACCCATGGCCAGCAGGTCGCGGATCAGTTCCACCCCGTTCCCGGACGGAAACCTGTAGTCCACGATATACGCGTCGTACTCGTCCGGTCTCGCCGCGACCAGTTCCTTTGCCTGCTCGATGGTTTCCGCCCAGGTCGTGACGTAATGGCGCGAACCATCGAGCGCGAGTTGCACCCGGATCAGTTCGTAATCCTCGGGGTCATCATCGATGACGAGGATGTTCATGCGGCGAGCGAGAACCAGTTGCAGGGCTTCATGCAGGCGGTCCGGCGCCATGTCCTCGCCGGCCAGGTAAAGCAGGCGGTGCTGTTCCACCCAGGCCAGCCGCGCGTGGTCCATCGCCATGAGTTCGGGCGCATTCAGGATCACCAATGCCGGGGAGGTATCGCGGCTCAGCAGGCGGATGACCACGGAGTCCCGCACCCCGTCATCCGGTTCGGCCAGCGCATACCCGACGAGCACGACATCGTACTGTTCACGGGCGAGTGCCAGCCAGAGGTCCCGCTCGGCGCGGGCATGATCCACCAGCGCCATGCCCCGCGTTTCGCTGAGCAGGCCGCGCAACTCGCACCTGAGCGCCCTGAAGCGCCCGATATCGGGTTCCAGGTAGATTGCCTTGATCATGGAATCCCCGGTTCCTCGCCATATTTTTCGCGTATCTGCTTCAAAATAATGCCATTTGCCGGGTCCGGCGACCCTGCAATGATTTTTGTTTTCCACTTCCGGCGGTTCGGCCCGGCAGGGCCGTGAATAAAGGCTCAATTTACAGACTTTGCGCCGGGAGGAATCCAGGCGACGGGGAATCACCCGAAAAACGGTGTGAGCGGCTAGAGTTCCATCTTCCAGGAGGCATCCCCACGGCGCCGGCCGCGTCCGGAACGGCGGTCGTCCTTGCCGGGTTCGAAGCGGAGGTCCTCACGGCGGTCGTCGTTGACCCTGCGTTCCCCCCCCCGGGGATCATCGTGAAACTTGTACTTGCACTGGCAACCGCCGAAGTTGCAATCTTTCAGCGGCAGCATCGGGAGCTGGTCCGCGGTGTACCAGCGGCGACTGACCTTGCGCACGGCCTCGCAGGCCCGTTCCGGGTTGAAAGTGATCCGGCCACCCTTTACTCCGCGCTGCATGCCTACCCCTCGGGTAACCTGCTTCCTGTGGCCATGATAACGCGTGACCACCCGCGCAAGCGCAAAAAAAAAACGGCCCTGAGCGGGCCGTTTTTCTCATGGAAACAGGCTGCCAGCTAGCGCCGGACCGATGTCCGCGTCTGGCGAACATCCTGCGTATTCAGGTATTCCGGGTGGGCCAGGACGACGATCTCCATGAACGAGCGGTTGCCCACGTACGAGTCCGAGCGGAAGAAGGTGCGCGTGGCGCCGGTGCCCCGGAACCCCCAGTAGCTCGCCACCATGCCCGTCGACGTCCTGCGGATCGCAGTCTGCGGATGCTCGATGCCCGCGAGACGCGCTGCGCGCTCCAGCTGGGACGGCAGTTGCTGGTGGAAAGCCCGCCAGTCCTGCACGAAGTAGGAGCCGCAGGAGGTGCGCACCACGCCGCCCTTGCTCTTCTGCACGGCGGTCGTCATCGGGTTCTCACCGCGCCAGGACTGCTTCACCTCGGCGTCACGCGCGATCGATGCCTTGAATTCACAGCCCTGGGGCTGGAAGGTACGCACGTCGCTCGCCTTGGCAATGGAACTGAAACCCACCAATCCGACCAGCACGGCCAGCCATGTGAGAGTTTGGGCGATGGAGGCCATGGCCGGCGGCGGCGTGCCTATCTGGGTCACTTTCTCATTCATTCTTTTGATCTCCCCGCAAGGTTCGTAGTGACTGCTTTTTTTCTCGTGCCGGGCCGGCCCGTTCCTGTCCGTCCCCGTCACTGTCTGGCGTAGTTTGCCGGGGCCAGGCTGAACCCTCTCTGAACAACCTCACAGTTATATTAATTTTATTTTTTATACCCGCAGATAGTAATAAATGACTAATTTACATATTTCACTTATTTACACATCCAGACGAGATACAGCCTTGATTAGTCATTTTGTAATTTTACATTCCATTTTACTTCCATTTAATAATATTTAATGGCAATATAATTTTCATTATGGAAACAAAGCCGCAATCCTCTGCACGATGCTGCGAATGTGGCTCGGAGTTGCTCATCGCGCGGCGCGCCTGTCGTGCCTGCGGACTGCAACTGGAAGCTGAACTACCCTATCCGCGGCTCGCCCGCCTCGGTGCGGCGGAGCGGCGGCTGATCGAGGATTTCCTGCTCACGGCCGGCAACCTCTCCCAGCTGGCGCGTGATTACGGCGTGTCCCGGCCGACGATGCGCCAGCGCATTGACTCGGTCATACGATCAGTGCGGGAATTGCGCGCGGCAGACGCGGCACGCAGCGAGGAATTGCTCGCGGGCATCGAGACCGGCCGGCTGACGCCGGAGGCGGCCGCCCGGACTTTGCGGGAGTTGCAGGCATGAGCCCATCCGAACGAATCGACCGCATGCTGCGCAATGGCCTGCTGTCGGAAGAACAGGCAGCACAGCTACGGAGCAGCCTGGGGCTGGACCGGCCGGCAGCGCCGGCCCACGCCACGCCGCCCGCCCCCGCGGTAGGCCGGTGGCTCATCGCCTTTGCGGCGCTGCTGGCCGTGACGGGTGTCGTGCTGCTTACTGGAAGCAACGGGGAAGAGGTGAACATGGTGCAGGATGTCGGGCAATCATTGAACGAACCGGGCGCCACCGGCGGCGGCGGAAAACTGGTCAGCGTGCTGTTGCTGGTCGCAGTCATACCGCTCCTCCTCTGGGGCTGGCTGCACAACTCGCTGGTGAACGCGGAAGAACGCGTGTTCGCCGCCTGGGCGCAGGTGGAAAGTACCTACCAGCGCCGGGCCGACCTGGTGCCGGCGCTGCTGGAGACCGTCACCACGTTCATGGAACACGAGAAACAGACGCTCGAGACCGTCGTGGTCGGGCGTACACAGGGCCGCCGGAACATGCGCGAGGCCATGGATGAACTGTTACAGAACCAGCAGGACTCCCGCGCGCAGCTGGAGGCGCTGGGCGGCCGCCCGCCGGAGAACAGCGCGGCGATCGCCTCCATCAACGAATCCCAGGAACGGGTCGGCGCCCTGATGCGCAACATCCTCGCCGTGGGCGAGGACTACCCGGAACTGCGTTCCGCGGACCAGTTTCTCGAGTTGCAGGCGCAGCTCGAGGGCACCGAGAACCGCATCAACGTCGCGCGCATGCGGTTCAACAGCGCCGCCGGCGAGTTCAACGCCGCGATCCGCCGCATGCCGGCCAACCTGGTCGCGGCCGCGGGCGGGTTCCGGCGCAAGGCGTACTTCCAGGCCGATGCAGGATCACGGTCCCGGCCAGAGGTGAATTTTGAGTAGTTCCGAGACGCCGCTCGGCCGATCGGCGCCGTCGTATTCGAAGCGCATCATCGTCTGGGCCGTGATCATCGGCGTGTTTCTCCTGTACCGGCAGTTGTATCCGGAGATGCGCGAGGGCTTCGGCCACCGGGTCCCGGACTCGCGCATCTACGACACCGCCCGCCTGCTGGACGAGAAGGAACTGCGCAATCTCGATCTCGTGCACCTGGAACTGCTGCTCAACCACGGCATCGACTACGCGATCCTGACCAGCGAGAAAACCGGTGACATCGAGGGCTTCGCCCTGGATCGCTTCGCGAAGCTGGAAGTCGGGGAAAAAAGCAGCGCCGGGCACGGCCTGCTGCTGGTGATCGACCCGGCGCAGGACGAGGTCCGGCTGGAGGTCAGCCAGTCGCTGGAGGGCGTGTACGTCGATGCGTTCATCGCCTACATCGAGCAGCGCCAGATGGTGCCCTTCTTCCAGGAGGACCGCATCGCCGACGGTATCGCCGCGACCACCGAACTCATCGTGCAGCGCGCCATCCGCGCGCGTCAGAACCTCGGCTTCGAGGGCGAGGCCTGGGCGCCGGCGGCGATGGGCGCGGGCGCCACGACGGACGCGCGTATCGGCGAGGGCTACGAGGCGCCGATGGCGCCGGAGGAACGCCAGCGCAAGGAACGCTCACCACTGGAGGTGGTGCATGCCTACATCGAGGCCATGCGCGCCCGCAATGCCAACCCGGACCTGTCGGTCTACAGCGAGGATACGCGGACCATGCTGCGGGACTGGGTGGTCACGCCGGCGCAGATGGACAACGTCTTCAAGACCTACCGCCAGTGCCCGCTGGCCGAACTGCGCACCGACGGGAACCGGGCGGTGTTCCGCTATCCCGTGCACCGCCGCCACTGCGCACCCTGGTTCCTGGTGCAGGAGAACGGCGAATGGCGGCTGGACCTGACCATGATGCAGAACGCCATCCGCTTCAACACCGAGAACGAATGGCGATTCGTACAGCCGGAGACGCACCCCTACCTGTTCGCGTTCGAGGACTGGAACCGCGACCGGCACGGCTTTCCGCACCGTCCCGACTGATCCCCGTCTGCTCAGGGCTGTAGCGCACGCTCAGGGCTGTTGCGCACGCTCAGGATCGTTCTCCGAGCGCTCGGAGCTGTCAGCAACCAGGTCGATGCCAGCCATGTAGGCGACCAGCGCGCGCATGTCCTCCTGCGTGCAGTCCTGGCACAGGCCCATCGGCGGCATGCCCTGGTTGCCGCGGATGGCATGCCGCACCAGCACGTCCAGGCCCTGCTGCTTCCGCTTTTCCCAGTCCTGCGGGTCACCCGCGCGCGGGATGCCCGGCACGTCGTTGCGGTGACACAGGTGGCAGCTCTGCATGTAGAGCGCCTGGCGCTCGGCGCTCAGCGGCGTTCCGAACCGTAACCCTGCATCCGTTTCGTTGCCGCCATCGGAGGCACTGTCACAGGCGGTCACGAGCAGTGTCGCCACGGCGATCGTGGCGCGTAGCACAAGGTTCTTCATTGGGATGCGCGCGCCGACTTGTATTCCCGCGGGGACTGCCCGGTCCAGCGCTTGAAGGCGCGCGCGAAGCTGCTCGAGTCGGAAAATCCGAGCAGGAAGGTCAGCTCGCTCACCGACCGCTCGCCTTCGCGCATGTAGGAAAGCGCCAGGTCGCGGCGCGTGGTGTCCAGCAGTTCCTTGTATGTGACGCCCTCCTCCGACAGCCGCCGCTGCAGGCTGCGCAGGCTCATGTGCAGTTCACGCGCGATGTTCTCCTGCGAAGCGGTGCCGGACGGCAGCATGCTGGTCAGCAGGACGTGCACCCGGTTGGAGATGTTCTGCTTTTCCAGCCGCGCGAGGTACTCGCGTGCCACCTGGTCGTTGATGCGCGCCAGTTCCGGGTTGCCGGTGGGCAGGCGCGCCTCGGCAATGCTGGCGGGCACACAGATACCGTTCCTGCTCGCGCCGAACTCCACCTCCACGCCGAAGTAGTCGAGGTACGGCTGTACATCCCGCGGGCGCGGGCGCTGCAGGCGGACGCCACAGAGCCGGAATTCGCCCGGGTAGAGTTCCCGGCAGAAGCGCACCATCAGGGCCATGAACGCATCGAGCGCCTGCGGCGCCGGTGTGACCCGCTCCGGCGGCACGTGCGCGTTCAGGCTGTAGACATCGCCCTGGTGGACGATCTCGAACTCGGCGGCGTCGGTGACGATGCGGAAATAACGCCGGACCCGCTCGAACACCTCCAGCAACGAGGCGCTGGCCGCGATGGAATACCCCAGCGCATGGAACGTGGTGGGCTTGGCATTGACGGCCACGCGCAGGCCGATGGCCTCGTTGCCGGTCGCCGCAACCGCCAGCCGCCACAGTTCGCTGTGGGCATTCACCGGGTAGCGGGCATTGGGATCGTTCAACAGGGCGGGATCCAGGCCGGCCTGCTGCAGCAGCGGGCGGCCGTCCACGCCCTGCTGCTGCAGGGTCTGCAGCAGCGCCGAGGTCCAGCTGCTTAGTACCGTCGCGAATCCTGACATATGAGGCGCCTGTTCCCCTTCAATGGCGGCATCTACCCATGATCTGGCGCGCCACGACCAGACGGCGCACAGCCCGTCGCCATACTATAGACCACCTTGAAATCGACGAAAGTCACGGTTTTCCAAGGAGATACCCGCGACAATCCGGAACCTTCGCGGGTTCCCGTCTCCGACACCGGTTTGTTCCTCGTAGTGGTGTTTTGCCCCCGTCTACCGGGGGCATTTTTTTTCTGCCCCGTTTTTTCCACGCCGGCGCTTCCCGGGCCTTGCCATTCGTTCTGCGTTTGTTCTATTCTTTGGCAGAACAAACGCAGAACAAAATACAAAGGCCCCACCCCATGCTGCCGGCTGAGAAACGCATCCTCGACATCATCCGTGATCACGTGGCGGAACACGGTTACGCACCCACCCTGCGCGAGATCGCCGAACAGGCCGGCTATCGCGCCAGGAGCCAGGTGCACGGTTACGTCAGCAGCCTGATCGAACAGGGCCACCTGGTGCGCGAGCCACGGGCCCGCCGCGGCCTGCGGCTTGCGGACGCGGACGCCACGGAGCGCCTGTCCATTCCGCTGCAGGGACGCATCGCCGCCGGCCGCCCGATCGAGGCCCTGCCCGGCGGCGAGGAACTCGACCTGAAACAGCTGTTCCTGCAGGAGGACCGCTACCTGCTGCGCGTGAGCGGCGACTCCATGGTGGAGATCGGCCTGCTCGACGGCGACACCGCCGTGATCCGGCACCAGGATACCGCGCACAACGGCGACATCGTGGTCGCCCTGGTGGACGAACAGGAAGCCACCCTGAAACGTTTCCGGCGCCTGCCGGACAACCGGATCGAACTGCAGCCGGAAAACAGCGCCCTTTCACCCATGGTGTACGAGGCCTCCCGCGTCCGCATCCAGGGCGTGCTGGTCGGCAGCGTGCGAACGTACGTATGACACGCAGGATTCGTTGAAGCGGGGGATGCGCCAGATGGCCATGCAGCCAGCCTGTACAGATGAGCACGACGCGCAGGATGCGCATACGCATATAGGCGCGCTCCTGCGCCACCCGGCCATCTGGCGCGCACGGGACCGGCAGGACCGCCCCGCCGACGGGCATCCCAGCGGCCATCCCCTGCTGGATGCGCAACTGCCGGCCCGTGGCTGGCCGCGTAGCGGGCTGGTGGAACTGCTCATCAACCGTCCCGGCATCGGCGAACTGCAACTGCTGATGCCGCTGCTCGCGCGCCTCAGTGCGGAGGACGCACGCTGGATCGCCTGGATTCACCCGCCCTTCACGCCTTATGCACCAGCGCTGGCCCACCAGCGCGTGCAACTGGAGAAACTGCTCTGGGTGCGCACCCGGGACGACCGCGAGACCCTGTGGGCGACGCACCAGTCGCTGGATTCAGGCAGCTGCAGCCTGGTGCTGGGCTGGTCGGACAAGGATATCCTGGCCAGCGAGTCACGCCGGCTGCAGGTCAGCGCCAGTGATGGCGACACCCTGTGCATCCTGTTCCGTCCGCTTGCAGCGGGCCGCCAGGCTTCCAGCGCCGCCCTGCGACTGGCATTGCGGACGTGCCCGGAAGGCCTGCGCGTGGAAACCCTGAAATGCCGTGGCAGCTGGCCAGCGCAACCGGTGGCGGTCACGCTGCCGGACGCACCCGGCTTCCAGCCGGAACGCGTCACGCCACCGCTGCCGTTTCCATTGCCGGTACGCGGCAATACCTCCGGCGCGCAACAGGAACTGTTCGCCCGGGCCCGGGAAAAAACCAGGCATGTCCCCTCCCTGCCGGAAACCCCAACCCCTCTTCCAGTGGCAGGGAACCCCTCGCCCGGCTCCTCCCCCCGGAGCCGGGCTTTTTTATAACGCGTCTCCCGTGCAGGGCGGGCCGGCACGGGCACAACAGGGAACCAGGAGGCGGGCTGCGCATGGTCTGGCTCTGTATCGATTTTCCGGACCTGGCGCTGGAGACCTACGGCGATGCGCCGGGCAGCCGGACACCCATCGTCGTCATCCGCAGGGAGCAGTCCCGCGCCTGGGTGCACCGCTGCAATCCGGCCGCCGTGCAGCGCGGCATTCGTGCCGGCATGACGGTCGCCACCGCGCAGAGCCTGTCTCATGACCTGGTGCTGAAGGACCGGCAGCCGGAGGCGGAACAGAAGACACTGGCCCGGCTTGCCGCCTGGGCCGGCATGTTCTCCAGCCACGTGGCGATACAGGCGCCCACCGCACTGGTGCTGGAGATCGGCAGTTCCCTGAAACTGTTCGGCGGGCTGGACGGCCTGAAAGCCCGGCTCAACCGGGAACTGGCTGCACTGGGCTACAGCACCCGCTATTCACTCGGCCAGACGCCACTGGCGGCACGACACCTGGCACAATCCGGCGTGCACTGCTGGCGCCAGGAAAGCCGGGTGCTGCAGGCCAGCCTGGCCGCCCTGCCGCTGGAGTGCCTGCAGGGTTTTCCCGCTGCGGTGCGCGGTTTGCACGGTGTCGGGCTGCGCACCATCGGCGAACTGCTCGACCTGCCGATGAGCAGCCTCGGCAAGCGCTGGGGCCGCGACTTCCTGGAATGCCTGGCGGACCTCGTGCAGGAACGGCCGGCCCGGCTCTGCTTTCACGAACCGCCGCCGCAGTTTCATGCCGAGGTGGAATTCGCCGCGGAAGTCACCAGCCAGCAGATGCTGCTGTTTCCGCTGCGCCGCCTGGTCACAGAACTGTCAGCCTGGCTGCAGGTGCGGCACCTGCAATGCCAGCGCTTCACGCTGCGCCTGTTTCACCGCCTGCAGGGCGCCACGGTGATCCCGGTGCAGCTCTCCGCGCCCGGCCACCGGGGCGACATCTTCCTGTCCCTGGCGCGCCTGAAACTGGAACAGTCGCGCCTGCAGGCACCGGCGCTCGCCATCGACCTGCAGGCGGATGAGCTGACCGGCCTGGCGGCGGGCAGCCAGGACCTGTTCCAGCGCACCGGCACCCGCCGCCACGACCTGGTCGACCAGCTCAATGCGCGGCTGGGAAACAACGCAGCCACCGGCATCGAGGTCGTCAGCGAACACCGGCCGGAACGGGCCTGGCGGCCGGTGACACCAGGCAGGGCGGGCAAGGTCGCCTGCGAACAGGTGCGCCCGGCGTGGCTGCTACCCGAACCGCAGCCGCTCGCGCTGCGCAACGGCCAGCCCTGGAGCGGTGCACCGATGGAACTGCTGGACGGACCGGAGCGCATCGAGGCCGGCTGGTGGAACCACCAGCCCGTGCACCGCGACTACTACGTGGCCCGCCGCAACGACGGCATGCGCCTGTGGCTGTACCGGGAGATTCCCACCGGCGACTGGTACTGCCATGGTTATTTCGGGTGACGCAAAACGCCTCAGTGCAGGTAGGGTTTCGCGTCCTGCAGGAACTGGTGTGCCACCGCCTCGAATACCGATTCCTCACTCGGCGTCAGCGCGTTGACCCAGATGAACAGCACCATCGGCAGCCAGACGAAGGAACCACGGTAGAACGAGTAATCGAAACTGCGCACCCGTTCGCCGTCGCGATAGATGTCGAACAACAACTCGTACCCATCGCGGGTGGACCATGCCGGCAGCAGCGTGAGCGTGGAGAAAGACAGGTACCCGAATCCGATCGCGGGCACCGACGGTGGCAGGATCTTGACCGTGACATCGATGAACAGGCCCTTGTCCACCGGCTGCTGCACCCGTTCCATGGTGGAGAACGCGGCGGAATTGCGGAACGCGTCTTTCAGCCCGTTGCCACCCCCGAACATGCCGGGCGATCCATCGTAGCGGTAGGTGGCCGCAACGCCGGTTCCCGAACCCGCCACGACCGGTCGCGCGTCCGGGTAGGAGCGATAGGTCACGCAACCGGTAACCAACGGGACGGTCACCAGTAGAACAACGGCCAGTTTCCGGATCATGTCATGCTCCTTGGTTACGGTGTTCGAGCCGGTTTCGCGCCCGGTATCTGCCCTGACTTTTTGGCAGGCAGGCTCGTGGCGTAGTCCCTGCCCCGCGCGACCCAGGCCCCCAGTTTTTTTCCGGCCAGCCCCTTCCTACCGATCATCACCCAGCCTTTCATGGGCCGGCCCGTGAAATCGAATTCCCGCACATGTTGTTCCTGCAGTGCAGCCTCGTAGGCGTCGGGTCCGACCCGCACGGCGAGTTCGTCCCCGATGACGCCGCAGGCCATGTTGCCATTTACCAGGAAGGCGACGCCTCCGAACATCCGCTTCTCGCCCAGCCCGCGGGTACCGGCCATCTCGATGCGGATACGCGCCGCGAACGCCTCGTCATACGCCATCGTCAGGCCCTCCCCGGTCCCGGTTCGATCTCGCGCAGGTACAGGTCCACCTCCAGCAGTGCATTGGCGGGGATCAGCCCCGGCACGCCCTGGTCACGGTATGCGAGATGCGGCGGAATACGCAGGCGCCGGTACCCGCCCGCCTGCATGCCGTACAGGCCGACCTCCACGCCGGCGATGCACTCGCGATAGCCGAGCCGGATGCGG
>JBFKKR010000034.1:0-30438 GCA_041682035.1 Pseudomonadales bacterium
GACGACGGTGACCAGGGTCCCAATACAGGCGGCATGGGCGCCTATTCTCCCGCTCCCGTCGTCACGCCCGATATCCACGCCCGCGTCATGCGCGAGGTGATCGAACCCACCGTTGCCGGGCTCGCCGCCGAAGGGCACCCCTACACCGGCTTCCTGTACGCCGGTCTGATGATCGGCGCAGACGGCACGCCACGCGTGCTCGAATTCAACTGCCGCTTCGGCGACCCGGAAACCCAGCCGGTCCTGATGCGCCTGCGCTCCGATCTCGCCGTGCTGTGCAATGCAGCCCTGGACGGCAGGCTGGACCAGGTCGAGGCCGAGTGGGACGCCCGACCGGCACTCGGCGTGGTCATCGCGGCCGGTGGCTATCCCGGGGAGTACCGCAAAGGTGATCCGATCAGCGGACTCGACGCAGACATGGACGCCAAGGTGTTCCATGCCGGCACGCGGCTCGAGGGCGATTCGGTCGTCACCAGTGGCGGACGCGTGCTGTGCGTGACCGCGCTGGGCGAGAACGTGCGTTCCGCGCAGCAACGGGCTTACACGGCCGTGGACCGGATCTCCTGGCGGGACGCCTTCTGCCGGCGGGACATCGGTTACCGCGCCATCCGGCGCGAAGATTCGGCCTGAGCAAAACCACACATCGGTTTGTTTTTCGGCGGCGGCGGAACTAGTATTACAGCCGTTAGAGCAAGCTGCGTGTTTCCACGCGGCCGCCCGCCAAAAACACACGAATACAAAAAAATGACTGTCGCGTCACTGCCCGGGAACCGGCCTGCTGCCACTGAGCAGAGACCACGTCGTTGTACGCGCACACCCCTTCACGACCTCAACGAACAGGAAACAGAAGCATGAAGAAAGCTCTTCGCGCCGCATCGGTCGTTGCACTGACCGGCTTGCTTTCCGCACCGGCGCTGGCCGCCAGCGTGGAAGCGCTGGTCAAGGCCGGCAAGTACCAGGAAGCCTACCAGCAGGGGCTGGCGCAACAGGAAGCGCGCGAGGGCACGCCGTCCTTCGACGCGGCTTTCGCGGAAGCGGCGCTGCGCAGCGGCCATCCCGGCGATGCGCTGTTCGCTTTCGACCGGCTGCTGGTGCTGAACCCGAACAATGCCGATGCGCGGCTGGGCCTGGCCGAAGCCAAGATCGCGCTGAAGGACAGGAAGGGGGCGCGGGTGGAACTGGTGGTGGCCGGACAACAGCGGTTGACCCCGGGGCAACGTTCACGTCTGAACGACTTGCGTGCACTGGCAGAGCAGGCTGGCGCGGAAGGAGATCAAAAGGGCCTGTGGGTGGGCTTCGACGTGGGCCACGACAGTAATGTCAACGAGGGCACGTATCACGGCTCCTTCGCCACGGCTTTCACCCCCCCGACCCTGCTTAGTGCCGCCGCGAAAGAACAGTCAGCATGGTTCAACCGTTACTCCATGGGTGGCTATTACGTTCACAAGCTGCCGGGAGGTCGTGCGCTGGATGTGATTGGCAGGGTGCAGCAGGTCGAGAACCTCGGCGAGGAAGATTTCGACAGCCGCAGTTACAAGCTGAATGGCGGCTACAGCGTCACGCACAAGGGCGAACTGTACCGGGTTGCCATCCGTCTGGAGCAGGATGACCTGGACAGCGAACGTTTCCGTACCATCTGGGGCATCATCGGTGAGCGTTCCTTCACCGGCGGCTATGACTGGAACCGTGGCTGGGAGCACAAGTTGGTCACGGGCATGGCGCGCATCGACTACCAGCAGAATGAGACCAAGGGCCGGGATGTAGACCAGTTCCTGATCGGCCTGACCGGCGAAAAAGATATCGGGGACGTGCACCACGAGCTTCGGGGCTATTACGTCTACGAAACAGCCGAAGACCATCACCCCTCCGTCCCGGCGCTGGCACCACCGGGCAAGGCCGGCGAGCCGACCCACCTCAACGGCCGGCGCGTGTTCAGCTTCGGCTGGCGGGGAGAACTCCTGAATGCATCGCAGTATGCGCCGAACCTCGTGCCGAACATGGATGACCTGGTGCCCTACCTGGACATTGGTGCAGCATATACGCGACATAACGGCGCACTGCAGGCATACCTGAAACACAGGAAACAGTGGACTTTGGATCTCAAGACCGGCGTGAACTGGAAGTGGGATGACAACCTCACGCTCCTGGCGCAGTACAGCACACGCTGGCAGAACGCCAATATCAATATCTACGACGTTCGGCGACACGTGTTCGAAGTCGGCGTTCGCTACGACCTGATGTGAGAACGGATCCGACACCACCACAAACAACACGCACGAATTTCAATTTGAGAATGGGCGAAAGCAACATGAAATTTCCGCAGAATGCACATGTCTTCCAGAAACTCGCCACGCTCCTGCTGCTCTGCGCCATGACCGTCGCCAGCCCGCTGGCCTGGTCGGCGACGGCCGGCAAGGTCGTAGTGGCCAAGGGCACGGTGGAAGCCACCGCCGGTGGCCAGGCGCGCGCACTGCAGCGCCGGTCGCTGGTCAACGAGCGGGATACCGTCTCCACCGGAGCCGACAGCCGCACCCAGTTGCGGTTCGTCGACAGCGCACTGCTGACCCTCGACGCAGAATCGGAATTGAGCATCGAGAGTTACAGCTTCACCGGCGCCGGCGCCTCCCAGGACAAGGTCCTGATGCGGCTGGTGCGCGGCGGTTTCCGCACGGTGACCGGCGCCATCGGCAAGAAGAACAACGATGACTACAAGGTGGAAACCCCACTGGCGAGCATCGGGATCCGTGGCACGATCTACAGTGCGGAGGTTGCGAAGGACGGCCAATCCGTCACGGTGATCGCCTTCGAAGGCACGGTGACGGTGATTTCCCACACCGGGAAGCGGGCCACCATTGGACCCGGCGAAAGGCACAACGCGGCACTGGTGCGCAGGGACGGCAGCATTGAGCTGTTCGATGTGAAGGGCGGCGATCAGGCCACCGGCAAACCGACCGTGGATACCGGCGACCCGAACGATCACGTCAAGATCGGCATCACCGAGAAGACCGGGTACGGGGACAGTGATTTCGAGAACCTCCTCCAGGACGGCTCTCCCCCGCCGTGATCTGCTCAGCAAAAAAACCCCGGCACAAGCCGGGGTTTTTTTGGCGTTAAAAAAGAAGGCTTACTTGCTGGTGTGCCGGTAGGTCCCGTCCCACTGGTCCGCGACGCCCTTCTCGCGGTGCTGCTGGATGCGGGACAGGTAGATGCCGTACAGCAACCGCCCGGGCTCCTCGGATGCCAACGCCCTGAGCGCCTGCTCTGCCCCATCCCAGTCGCGCACCCGGTAACGTTCCAGCGCGGCGTGAAAGCGCTGCAGACGATCCGCAGTGGCCTCGTCCAATTCATCCCTGCGCGCGACCGGCTCCCAAGCCAGGATCGCCTCCTCCTTGCCCTTGACCTGGATCCGGTCCACCAGCCGGAATGCGTAGGCCTGTTCGGCGGCACGCCGGGTTTCGTCACCGACCAGCAGTTGCACGCCGTAAAACTTCGTCAGGCCTTCGAGCCGCGAACCGAGATTCACGGCATCACCCAGCACCGTGTAGGCGCGCCGGAAGGTCGAGCCCATGTCGCCGACGTTCATGTCCCCGGAATTGATGTCGATGCCGACGCGGATCTCCGGCAGGCCGCGCCCGGCCAGCGTGGGTTTGAGCTTCTCGGTGATCTGCAGCATCTCGAACGCGGCCGTGACCGCGTGCACGGCGTGATCGGGGTCGTCCAGCGGCGCACCCCAGAACGCCATCACCATGTCGCCGACATATTTGTCGATCGTGCCCTGGTGGTTGAAGATCGCCTCGGTGATCGGCGTGAAGTAGAGATTCAGCATCTCTTTCAGCTGCACGGCGCTCAGGTTCTCCGAGATCGTCGTGAAGCTGCGGATATCGGAGAACAGCACGCTCATGTTGCGGCTCTCGCCCAGGAAGCTGCTCTCGCTCCCGCTGCTGTCCATCATCGAGTCGATGTGCGCCGGCGGGACGTACTGGTCGAACATCGTCTTCAGCATGCGCCGCTGGACGTTCTCGCGCAGGAACCCGACCACCACGTTGATGGTGGAGAGCGCCATCACCAGCAGCACGCTGCTCGCCAGCGGCAGGTCGAGCAGGTGCGCCTGCCAGAGATAGAAGTTGGCGCCGATCACTCCGGCCAGCATGGCGAACGCGATGATCGTCATCCACGCCGGGGACAGGAACGGCAGCAACACCATCAGCAGGAAGCCGGTGGACAGCAACAGGACGACGGTGGCGCCCTGCCACCAGTCCGGACGCGCCGGGATATCCTTGGACAGGATGCCGTCCAGCACGTTGGCGTGGATCTCCACGCCCGGAAAGTTGCGCTGCAGCGGCGTGCTGCGCAGGTCGGCAAGACCGATCGCGGAGGTCCCCACGAGCGCGATCACCGAGTCGAGCGCACCCGCCGGCAGGCGCCCCTCGAGCACGTCCGAGGCGGAGATGTAGCGGAAACTGCCACGCTGGCCGCGGTAGGGCACGATGACCCGGCCCTCGGCATCGGTGTAGGTGGTCTCCTGCGTCAGCCGGATGCTGGCGATGGCGTCGACATCGCCGTGCGACTCGATCTGGATGTCGACCGTATCCGCGAACAGGTAGGCCTGCGCGGCCGCCAGGGACAGCGAGGGATAGAGACCGTCGCCGTACCGCAACAGCAACGGCGCCCGGCGGATCACGCCGTCGAGGTCCGGATCGATGGAGACCGAGCCGGCGGTGATCGCCCCCTCCTGCAATTGCGGGAGGCTGGCCGTGTAGCCACGCATGGCCGGCATCGCGAGCCGCTGCGCCTGTGACGGATCCAGGGCGTACACCGGCGGTGGCAATTCACCGACCCGGGTCTCGCGTTCCGCCTGCAGGAAATAGGCAAGAACCACGTCGGTGGCGCCGAGCGCGCCCGCCAGCCGGGCGTCGAAATCCACCTTGCCGGCCGCATCATCCAGCCATGCTGCGCGTGCCGGCGTCATGGACGAGTCGCCCGCCAGGTGTCCGGCGAGTTCGCGCGCGAGATTGCGTTCCGGTTCGGCGAACACGATGTCGAAAGCGATCACCACGACGCCGAGATCGGCAAGGGCCGTGACCAGTTCGGCGACCCGGCCCCGGCTCCAGGGCCAGCGTCCCTGTTCCCGCAGGCTGAGTTCGTCGATGTCGATGATGACGATCTCGTGGCCCACCTCGGGACGCTGCAGCGGCATCACGCTGAACCGGAAATCGAAGACCAGGAAGTCCAGCCGCTGGCGCAGCTGCTCCACGGCGGGCAGCGAGGAAAACTGGAACCAGCAGGCCAGCAGCACGGCGCCGACGCCGAGCACCTGGGGCAGGCCACGCCCGCGCCGGAAAAACCGCCGCAGCACGGCGCCGATCACCTCGCCGTTCCCCGCGAGTTCATGGCATGACCATCATTTTGCTGGAGGGTTCTCCGATCCAATCAGGGTAGCAGCCGGGGTTCGCCCCCCCACCCGCAGGCATGCTAATGTTCTGCCATCCGGCCCGGTTCCAGGGCCGGGCCAGGACCTTGCTGGGGATGCACGGCACATGAAGGAACTCCGCGACGCCAAGATCGTCGACTACCTGATTTACGTCAACCTGTTCGACGATCTCAATCCGAAGGAACTGGAACAGGTCGCCGGCTTTCTCCGGCTGATCGAGTTCGAAGCAGACGAGATGTTGTTCCGCGAAGGCGCCAAGGGCGAGTTCGCCTGCTTCATCGTGGAAGGCGAGTTGCAGGTGCTCAAGGGTGATGCCGGCTCGGAGGTGGAGATCGCCACGCTGAACCGCGGCCGCTCGATCGGCGAGATGTCGGTCATCGACCGCTTCCCGCGCTCGGCCAGCGTGCGGACGGTGAGCAACGGCAAACTGATCGTGCTGCACAAGGACCGGTTCGAGGCGCTCCTCGACGAATACCCGCGCATCGGCGTGCGGCTGCTGCTGCGCATCGGCCGCCTGATGAGCCTGAACCTGCGCAAGACCTCCGCGTTGCTGGCGGAAGTCCTGCCCGCGGCCACGGACTGAGGCGCGGCCCCGATGACCGGCGGACGACGGCTCTCCCCCCTGGACCAGGCGCTGGCGCGGCTCAATCGCGGGCTGCACACGCTGCACGGCGGTGCACCACCCGCGCAGCGCCCCTCGCCCGCGCGGCCGGGCGCCACGGCACCGCTCGACGAGGCATCGCGCCGCCACGCCGCCGGCCTGATGCGGGTGAACCATGCCGGCGAGGTCTGCGCCCAGGCGCTCTACGAGGGCCAGGCGGCCACGGCGCGCGACGACCGCGTACGGAAGGCCATGCGCAGTGCCGCGGAGGAGGAGGCCGATCACCTCGCCTGGTGCGAGGAGCGCCTGCGTGAACTCGGCGCCCGGCCGACCGCGCTCAACCCGCTGTGGTACGGGCTGTCCTTCGGCATCGGCGCCGCTGCCGGCATCGCCGGCGACCGCTGGAGCCTGGGATTCGTCGAGGAAACCGAGAAGCAGGTCTGCCGCCACCTGGAGAGTCACCTGCAGTCCCTGCCGGAGGAAGACGAGCGCTCCCGCGCCATCGTTGAGCAGATGCACCGGGACGAGGCCCAGCATGCCGCCCACGCGCGCGAGCAGGGTGCGCGCGAACTGCCCCTGCCGGTGCGCAAGGGCATGGAACTGGTCGCGAAGGTGATGACGAAAACGTCCTACCGCGTTTGATACCTCCAGCGCCTGGCAGGTGAGGCTTCAGCCATACCCACGTAAAGCCAGGTGGAAATCGGCAACCGCGCGCTACGCGATCGGCGGGTGATGGATGATCTGCACCAGCGTCTCGTCGGGATCCAGGCAGTAGAAGCTGCGCGCGCCATCGCGATGCGTCTTCGGTGCCGTGCGGATCGCGACCCCGTTTTCCTGCAGGAAGGCATGCCAGGCATCGACCTGCTCCGCGCTGCGGACGATGAAGCCGATGTGGTCCAGCTTCTGCGCGGCATTGCGCGTGTCGCGCTCCGACCGGTGCAGGGCGAGATTGTCGATGCCACCGCACAGGTAGACATTGTCCGCATCCGGTCGCCACTCGACCTGCATGCCGAGCAGATCGCAATAGAACGCCTCGCAGGCTTCCAGGTCGCGCACGAACAGCGCCACGTGGCGCAGCCCGGCCAGTGGTTCCCGCTGACTCATGCGGCCTCCACGATCTCGTGGGTGTGCGTGATGGCGACGCCGGCGCGCTCCATGAGAATGGAAGCAGAGCAGTACTTGGTGGCGGAGAGTTCCACCGCACGCGCCACGGTGGCCGGCTTAAGGTTGTTGCCACTGATGCGGAAATGAATGCGGATGGCGGTGAACACCGCAGGCACTTCATCGGCGCGTTCCGCCTCGATCGAGGCAGTGCAGCCGGTCACGTCCTGGCGCGACTTCTGCAGGATGTGCACCACGTCGAAACAGGTGCACCCGCCCAGCCCGACCAGCATCATTTCCATCGGCCGCGCCGCGGCATTGACGCCGCCGTGATCCGGCGGTCCGTCCATCGGCACGATGTGGCCGCTGCCGGTGGCCGCGTCGAAGCGCGCGGCGCCCTTCCAGTCGATGGTGACTTCCATGCATGTTTCCGCCAGCCAGGATGGGCGGGCATTATACAGGGGCCCGTGCCAGCATTTACCGGTCTGGATATACTGACCCCGCCGCCACACAGGAGCAGCCTCGCGCATGGTTTCGCTGACGCTGACGCCGGAAATGGAAATCACCGATGATTTCCTCCAACACTGGCACCACCGCCGCTACCCCTCCGGGCAGACCATCATCCACGCCGGTGACCGGGGCGACACGCTGTTCTTCATCATCAAGGGGTCGGTGACTGTCCTGCTGGAAGACGAGGAAGGCCACGAGATCATCCTCGCCTACCTGAACCGGGGCGACTTCTTCGGCGAGATGGGCCTGTTCGACAAGAATGCCGGCCGCTCGGCCTGGGTGCGCGCAAGGGGCGCCTGCGAACTGGCGGAGCTGAGCTATCCGAAGGCGCGCGAACTGGCCGGGGACTACCCCCAGCTGATGTTCGCCATCGGCTCGCAGATGGCCGACCGCCTGCGCAGCACCTCGCGCCGTCTCGGCGACCTCGCATTTCTCGACGTCACCGGTCGCATCGCACGTGCCCTGCTCGACCTGTGCCGCCAGCCGGATGCGATGACGCACCCCGACGGCATGCAGATCCGCATCACCCGGCAGGAGATCGGCCGCATCGTCGGGTGTTCGCGGGAGATGGCAGGCCGGGTTCTGAAAACGCTCGAAGAGCAGCACCTGATCACCGCAAGCGGCAAGACCATCGTGGTGCTGGGGGCCCGGCCCGGCAGGTAGGGCTGCCTGTCCTGTAGGTAAGGCTTAAGCGCCTTACCTACAAATTTCCTGCAGCCTTACCTACAAGGGTCAGAACTGCGCCTCGTTCAGCGCCATCAGGGTCTCCGAGCCGGCCATGACCGAGGCGGCCAGGGCGAGGTGCCGCGGCAGGAGGCGCTGCATGTAGAAGCGGGCCGTACCCAGCTTGCCGGCGTAGAAGTCCGCCGACGCGCCACCTTCCGCCGCCAGGGCAGCGGATGCGATCCGCGCCCACATCCATGCGTACGCGGCGTAGCCGAACAGGTGCAGGTAGTCGCAGGACGCGGCGCCGACCGCGAACGGGTCGTTGCCGGCGTTGTCCAGCAGCCAGCGGGTGGTTTCCTCCAGCTTGTCGGTGGCGGCGGTGAGCGGCGCCAGGAATTCACCCATGGCCGCGTTCCCCTGTTGCGACGCGACCCACGCCCGCACGTCCTCGAAGTACGGTTCGGCCAGCTTGCCGCCACTGCCGGCCACCTTGCGGCCGGCCAGGTCCAGCGCCTGGATGCCGTTGGTGCCCTCGTAGATCTGCGCGATGCGCGCATCGCGCACGAACTGCTCCATGCCCCACTCACGCACGTAGCCGTGGCCGCCGAACACCTGCTGACCGATGATGCAGGCCTCCAGGCCGGTGTCGGTGAAGAAGGCCTTGGCCACCGGCGTGAGCAGCGCGACGAGGTCGGCCGCGCGCTTCTTTTCGGCGTCGTCCTCGGAGAACTTCACCGTATCGAGTTGCGCGCCCACGTAGCACGCGAACGCCCGGCCGCCCTCGTTGAAGGCGCGCTGCGTCAGCAGCATGCGGCGCACGTCCGGGTGCACGATGATCGGGTCGGCTGCCTTGTCCTTGTTCTGGGGACCGGCCGGGGAGCGGCTCTGCAGGCGGTCCTTCGCGTAGGCCACGGCGCTCTGGTAGGAGATGTCGCCCAGGCCGACGCCCTGCAGGCCGATGGAGAGCCGCTCGTAGTTCATCATCGTGAACATGCAGGCCAGCCCGCGGTTCGGTTCACCGACCAGGTACCCGGTCGCGCCGTCGAAGTTCATGACGCAGGTGGCCGAGCCCTTGATCCCCATCTTGTGCTCGATCGAGCCACAGGTAACCGGGTTGCGCTCGCCCAGCGAGCCGTCCTCGTTGACCAGGTACTTCGACACCAGGAACAGCGAGATGCCTTTCGGCCCGGGCGGCGCGTCCGGCAGCTTGGCCAGCACCAGGTGGAAGATGTTCTCGGTGAGATCGTGCTCGCCGCCGGTGATGAAGATTTTCGTGCCGGTGAGCTTGTAGCTGCCATCCGCCTGCGGTTCCGCCTTGGTCCGCAGGATGCCGAGGTCGGTGCCGCAGTGCGGCTCGGTCAGGCACATCGAGCAGGCCCAGGTGCCGTCGTACAGTTTCGGCAGGTAGGTCTGCTTCAGTTCCTCGGAGGCGTGGGTGTCGATCGCCAGCGCAGCGCCCGCGGACAGTACCGGGTACAACGTCAGCGAGGTATTGCCGGCGTACATCATCTCCTCGACCAGCACGGTGAGCATCTTCGGCATGCCCTGGCCGCCGTACTCGGGATTGCCGCCGAGACCGGTCCAGCCGCCCTCCGCGTAGGTCTTGTAGGCATCCTTGAAGCCCGAGGGGGTGGTCACCTCGCCGTCGTTGAACTGGCACTCCTCCTCGTCACCGGAGCGGTTCAGCGGCAGGAACAGGTTCTCGGCGATCTTGCCGCCTTCCTCCAGGATCGCGTCGACGAGGTCCGGCGTGACCTCCGCGGTACGGGGCATGGAAGCCCAGCGTTCCGGCGCGTTGAAGACTTCGTTCAGCAGGAAACGCATGTCCTGCAGGGGGGCTCGATACTCTGCCATCGGTCACTTCCTTCGCAATCGGTTCTTCGTCAATAGGGAATCTTAGGACAGCCTGGGCCGGCGCACGTTCAGAGGAAGGCGAAATGTTCCTCGTCGAGTTCCAGCAGCACGTCCGCTCCGGCGGTCATCGTCACCGCCAGTGCCCGGGTGCGCGGCAGCACGCGCTTGAAGTAGAACTTCGCCGTGCTGATCTTGGCGCGGTAGAAATCCCCGTCCTCGCCGCCGGCCGCCAGCTTCTGTTGCGCCACCACGGCCATGCGCGCCCAGAAATAGGCCAGCGCCGCGTAACCGGAATACATCAGGTAGTCCACCGACGCGGCCCCGATCTCCTCCGGGTTCTTCATGGCGGCCATGCCGATCTTCATGGTGAGGTCGCCCCATTCCCGGTTCACCGCGGACAGTTGCTCGACCAGTTCCTTCAGCTCGGCGTTGTCGGCGTTCTCCTTGCAGAACAGGTGTATCTGTTTGGTGAACAGCTTCAGGCTCTCGCCCTGCGACTGCAGCACCTTGCGGCCGAGCAGGTCGAGCGCCTGGATGCCGGTGGTGCCCTCGTAGATCGTGGTGATGCGCGAGTCGCGCACCAGCTGCTCCATGCCCCATTCCTTGATGAAACCGTGGCCGCCGAACACCTGCAGGCCGAGATTGACGCACTCGAAGCCGGCTTCGGTGATGAACGCCTTGCAGACCGGGGTCAGCAGTCCGAGCAGCATGGTCAGCTGTTTCTGCTCTTCCGCGTCGCCCGGCTCGTGTTCGGCATCCATCAGGGTCGCGGTGTAGTAACCCAGCGCACGTGAGCCTTCCACCAGCGCCTTGATGGTCAAAAGCATGCGGCGCACGTCCGGGTGCACGATGATCGGGTCGGCCGGCTGGTCCGGATTCCTGGGCCCGCTCAGCGAGCGCATCTGCAGGCGCTCACGCGCGTAGGCCACCGCGGACTGGAATGCCGCCTCGCCGAGTCCGAGCCCCTGCATGGCGACGCCCATGCGCGCGGCATTCATCATCACGAACATGCAGCGCAGGCCCTGGTTCGGTTCACCGATCAGGAAGCCTTTCGCCTCCTCGAACACCATCACGCAGGTGGCGTTCGCCTTGATGCCCATCTTGTGTTCCAGGCTGCCGCACTTCAGGCGGTTGCGTTCGCCCGGCTCGCCGTTTGCGTCCGGCAGGTACTTCGGCACGATGAACAGCGAGATGCCCTTGGTGCCGCCCGGCGCGTCCGGCAGGCGCGCCAGCACCAGGTGCACGATGTTGTCGGACATGTCGTGCTCGCCGGCGGATATGAAAATCTTCTCGCCGCTGATGCGGTAGCTGCCGTCCGCTTCCGGGACCGCCTTCGTGCGCAGCATGCCGAGGTCGGAGCCACAGTGCGACTCGGTCAGGCACATGGTGCCGGTCCAGTTGCCCTCGATCAGCTTGCGCAAGTAGACCTCTTTCTGCTCCGGCGAGCCGTGCGCCTGCAGCGTGTACACCGCATCGCGGGACAGACCCGGATACATGCCCCAGGCCACGTCCGAGGAGGACAGCATCTCGTTGAGCACCTCGCCGAGCGAGCTGGGCAGACCCTGGCCACCCATCCCGGGGTCCGCGGTCATGCCGGTCCAGCCGTTCTCCACGAAGGTCTGGTAGGCCTCCCTGAATCCGGGCGGCGTGGTCACTTCGTCGTTCTGGAGCACGCAGCCGACCGCATCCCCGTTCTGGCTCAGCGGTGTCAGCACCTCGGAGGTGAAACGCCCCCCTTCCTCGAGAATCATCTGGATCGTGTCGGCGTCCACTTCCTCGAAGCCGTGCTTCTGGTAGTGCGCTTCCACGTCGAGCACTTCCTGCAGTACGAATCGCATGTCACGAATGGGGGGACGGTACTCTCGCATCGGGCAGCTCCAGTCTGGGAATCAGGTGGCCCGCGCCGCAGGCGCGCGCCGGAGATTCGGGCGATTTTACCGCGATGGCGGGAGCGGTGACAGGGAATCAGGCCGCAGTGTCGATGATGGCGCCAAAGCGCGGCGGCCGGTCGACGTCCAGTGCGCCGGTGTCCGCGAAGCGGTCCGACAGGCTGCGTCCGGCGCGGGGTACGGTGGGTTCATCCTCATCGCCGCGCTGTGCGGCCCGCCGTTCGGCGGATTCCTCGGCGCGCTGCTGGGCCAGTTCGGCACGCGCCTCCCCTTCGGAACGGGTCGCACGGGCAGCGATGCTGCGATCGGCCGCGGACGGATCCGCCGGCGCGAGCGCGGCGCGGCGGACAATCTGCATCTTGCGGATGGTGGCTTCCGGGTCCCCGGAAACACGGCTCACATCAATGGGCACCTCGCCGCCGGTGGCGTAGCGCACGCCATCCGGGCCACGGGTGAACGTGAAAGAAGGCGCACCGGCATACTGCCCGCCCACGGACGCGTGCGCCTGCTCGTGAGCCCGCACCTCGCGATCGCGTGCCGCCAGGCGACGGATCTCCTCCTGCTCGCGGCGCTGCTCGGCGGCTTCCTGGGTGGCAGCAGGCGTACCGGGTTCGGCGCGTCCGCGCCGGGCATCGCGATCGCGTGCTGACAGTTCACCGCTGCGCTGAGCCTCCTCGGCCTCCACCACCGGCGCGAACGTGGTGGTGGCGGAATCCTCGGCCGTGACGGAAGGGCCGCTGCCCGTACTGGGCCGGCCCAGCGGCGTAAAAGGCGCGATCGGCGTCGCCGCGACCGCGGGGTTCAGGAAGATGGGCGCTGAAGCCATCGCCGTATGGCCCCCTCAGGCCGAGGTATCCAGCAGGGTGCCGAGGATGTCGTCCTCGGTCCTGATCACTTCCGCGGACGCCTTGACCTGCGCCTCCGCCTCCTTCAGCTCGACAATGGACTCGGCGAGTTGCGCCGTGTCCAGCGGTTCTGTCGTGCCGTTCTGCGCGATCTCCTGCGCGGCCTCGCTGGCCTTGCGCACCCCGTTCTGAACGCCCTGCAGACCGTTCTGCAAGGTGGTTCCTCCGCTTATCCCTTCGACAGCCATACCGGCCCCCCGGATCGTATCCGCACTGCTCCCATCACCCTACTATAAGGCCTGGCCAGCAAATGTACAGATTTCATCCAGCCGTAAGTCGCTGATTTTCAACCGTCCAGGACAATACATCCGGCCAGTTCGGCGGGGTCGGGGCGTTCCTGCCACGGCAGGTTCCCAAGCATCCGCCCCGGCAGGCGGGCCGCGAGGGTGGCGAGGTTCTCCTCCACGGCCTGCATGTCACGCTCCGTCTGCGAGGCGATCCAGCCGAACAGGGGCAGGCCGGCTGCGTCGATGGCGGCGGCGGTGAGCAGGGCGTGATTCAGGCAGCCAAGCCGCAGTCCGACCACCAGCACAACCGGCAACCCGAGGGCACGCGCCAGGTCGGCCATGGTCTCCCGTTCCCCGAGAGGGGCGAGCCAGCCTCCGGCCCCTTCCACCAGGTAATGATCGGCCGGGCCCGCGAGCCGTTCCCGGACCTGCGCGGCAATACCACCGGCCTGCAGCGCCACACCGGCGCGCCCGGCGGCGATATGGGGCGAGAGCGGGTCCGGCAGCAGCACCGGGTTGACGGTGTCGATGTCCAGCCCGGGCAGGGTGCTGGCCGCCAGCAGGGCGCGCGCATCCCCGTTGGAGTCCCGCCCGTCCACCCGGTCCGCGCCGGCTGCCACCGGCTTGATGCCGGCCACCACCCGGCCGCGTCCGGACAGGGCATGCAGCAGGGCGCAGGTCGCCAGGGTCTTGCCCGCGCCGGTGTCGGTGCCTGCGACGAAGCAGGCGTGCGGGAAGTTCACGAGGCGCGCGCGATGACGGGCGACGCGGCGTCCAGCGCCACTGCGAGCACCTCCAGCAGGCGGTCGACGTCCGCTTCCGTGTGTGCAGCGGACAGGGTGATGCGCAGGCGCGAAGTACCCTCCGGTACCGTCGGCGGGCGCATGGCCAGCGCCAGGATGCCGTGCTCCAGCAGGTAGTCCGCGACGCGCAGGGCATCGCCGGTGCTGCCCAGCACCAGGGGCTGGATCGGGGATTCGTCCGGCGCCAGCGGGATGCCCAGCCCGGCCGCGCCGGCGCGGAACCGTCGCACCAGCGTGAGCAGGTGTTCGCGGCGCCAGCTTTCCTGGCGGCTGATGCGCAGGCCCGCCAGGCAGGCCGCGGCCAGCGGGGGCGGGGGCGCGGTGGTGTAGATGTAGTTTCGGGCGTGCTGGACCAGCGTCTCGACCAGGTCGGCCTCGCCGCAGACGAACGCGCCAGCCGCACCGAACGCCTTGCCGAGCGTGCCGACCAGCACGTCCACGCGCGACGGTGCGAGCCCGAGGTGCTCCAGTGTGCCGCAGCCGGTGTCTCCCAGCACGCCGATGCCGTGGGCGTCATCCACCCAGAGCGCCGCCCCGTGCTGATCGGCAAGGCGCGCCAGGTCGCCCAGCGGCGCGCAGTCGCCATCCATGCTGAACAGCCCGTCGGTCATGATCACGCGCCGGCGCGCGGTCACGTTCGTGGACAGCAGGTGTTGCAGTTCGCGCACGTCGCCGTGGCCGTAACGGTGCTTGGCGGCGCCGCAGAGGCGGGCCGCGTCGATCAGCGAGGCATGGTTCAGGGCGTCGCTGAAGACGGCGTCGTCGCGCCCGAGCAGGGCCGTGGCCACGCCCAGGTTCGCCATGTAGCCGGTCGAGAACAGCAGGCAGGCGGGCCGCTGCATGAAATCCGCCAGCGCCTCCTCGAGTTCAGCGTGCAGGGCATGCCGCCCGCAGATCAGCGCCGACGCGCCGCTGCCGACCCCGGCATCGGCCGCGGCCGTGCGCAGCGCCGAGACCACCTCCGGATGTGCCGCGAGGCCCAGGTAATCGTTGCTGCAAAACGCCAGGCAGTCCCTGCCGTCCATGCGGATGTGCGGCCCCTGCGCACCCTGCAGCACCCGCCGCTGTCGCAGCAGCAGGGCCTGCTCGCGTGCCCGCAGGGCCGCGCCCAGGCCCCAACTCTCCAGGCGATTCGACATCTGTGACAGCAGTAAGTACTTACACCGCCGCCTTTCGGCAGGGCTCGACCGGTGCCTCGGTCGGTTGCGACGGCACGCCGGCCTCGGCGCGGATGCCGAGCTTGCGGAACAGTTCGCGGTCGGCGTGCTGGTCGGGATTGGGCGTGGTGAGCAGCTTCTCGCCATAGAAGATGGAATTGGCGCCGGCCAGGAAACACAGCGACTGGGTCTGTTCGTTCATGCCCTCGCGTCCGGCCGACAGCCGCACGTGGGACGCCGGCATGAGGATGCGCGCGACCGCGATGGTGCGGACGAATTCGAACGGCTCCAGTGCCGGCTGGTCGGCCAGCGGTGTACCCTCGACCCGTACCAGCATGTTGATCGGCACGCTCTCGGGGTGCTCCGGCAGGTTCGCCAGCGTGGTCAGCAGGCCGGCCCGGTCCTCGCGCGACTCGCCCATGCCGACGATGCCACCACAACAGACCTTCATGCCGGCCGCGCGCACGTTGGCCAGCGTGTCGAGGCGGTCCTGGTAGGTGCGCGTGGTGATGATCTCCCCGTAATACGCGGCCGAGGTGTCGAGGTTGTGGTTGTAGTAATCCAGCCCGGCCCCGGCCAGGGTCCGGGCCTGGTGACCGCTGAGCATGCCGAGCGTCATGCAGGTCTCCAGTCCGAGTGCGCGCACGCCCTCGATCGCCTCCACCAGGTCCGGCAGGTCCCGGTCATGCGGCGCCCGCCACGCTGCCCCCATGCAGAAGCGGGTGGCGCCACCCTCCTTCGCCTGCCGCGCGTGCGCGAGGATGGTTGCGGCGTCCAGCAGCTTCTCCCGCGCCAGGCCGGTGTTGTAATGGGCGCTCTGCGGACAATACTTGCAGTCCTCCGGGCAGGAACCGGTCTTGATCGACAGCAGGGTGCTGATCTGCACTTCGTTGGGGTCGAAATGCTCGCGATGCGCCTGCTGGGCGCGGAACAGCAGATCGTTGAAGGGCAGCGCGAAGAGTTGCAGCGCCTCAGCCAGCTGCCAGTCGTGCCGCAGCGGCGAGATGTGGGATACAGTCACGGTTGACCCTCGTTCGGTGTCGGTCCGGATCGCGGGCGGGGGGCCCGGATGCATTGGGCAAATGTCGGGTACGAACCCCGGGTTGTCAACCGGCATGGAATCAAATGATTAACAATAGATCAGTTAATGTACATTTTTCCCTGCAGGGCGCGTGCACCCTCTGTGGCGGGCACACGCGGGCTGCCCTCTGCGACGGCTGCCTGGCTGACCTGCGGCGCAACTGCCCGGCCTGCCGGCGCTGTGGCCTGCCGCTCCCGGGCGGCGACCACGGCGAGGCCTGCCCTGCCTGCCTGAGCGAGCCACCGCCCCAGTCCCGTACCCTCACCGGCGCCGATTACACCTGGCCGGCGGACCGGCTGATGTCCCGCTTCAAGGATGCCGGCCGGCTGGAGGCGGGGCGCGCGCTGCTGGGACCGCTGCTGGCGGAAATCGCCCGGCAACCGGAACGTCCCGACCTGGTCACCGAGATCCCGTCCTCCTGGCACGGGCTGCGCCGGCGTGGATTCCAGCAGGCACGGCTGGTCGCCGGCTGGATCAGCGGCGCCACCGGCATCCCGCACGCGCCCGGCCTGCTGCGCCGGGCCCGGCACATCCGCCCGCAGCGTGGCCTGTCCCGGCGCGCGCGGCAGTCCAACCTCACCGCCGGCCTGGACGCCCGCCGGCGCCTGCAGGGCGAACACGTCGCGCTGATCGATGACGTGATCACCACCGGCAGCACGGTCGCCGAGGCGAGTCGCGTATTATTGTCAGCCGGCGCGGGCCAGGTCTCCGTCTGGGGACTCGCCCGCGCACCCGTCACCGCAGCCACCGGGGAAGCACCGCCATGAACACCTGCCAGTTCCGCATCCTGGCCCTGGCCATGGCCCTCCTGGCCCTGCCCGCCAACGCGGCGGAACCGGTGAAAATCGCGGTGACCAGCAGCTTCCAGCCGACGCTGGAGGTACTCGCCCGGCGGCTCGAGCTGGCGTCCGGACAAACGATCGAACTGAGCAGCAGTTCCACCGGCACCCTCTACCAGCAGGCGGCCCAGGGCGCTCCCTACGATCTGTTCCTGGCGGCCGACGGGCGCCACCCGCTGCGCCTGGTCCGCGACAGGCTGGCGGCCGCCGACGAACTTCACCCCTATGCCCGCGGCCAGCTGATCCTGGCCGGCGGGCCGCCCACCGAGCCGCCGCGCCTGTCCGGGGTCCTCACCCCGCGGCTGCGGATCGCCATCCCCAACCCCATTTCCGCGCCTTACGGGCAGGCCGCGCAGGAGTGGCTGAGCCGGATGCGGTACTGGGACGAGGTACGGCCCCGGCTGGTGACAGCGAACAACGTCGCCCACGCGATCCAGCTGGTGGAGTCGGCCAGCGTGGATCTCGCCTTCAGCGCGCTGCCGCTGGCGCAGCACCTGCGGCGGAATTCCTACTCGGTGGTGCCGGCGCGCGACTACCCGCCGATCGTCCACGTCGGCGTGGTGCTCACCGGCGGCGCCAACCAGGCCGGCGCCGTGGCCGTCTTCCGCGCCCTGCGCAGCGAGGCGATCCAGGCGGAACTGCTGGCGCTGGGCTACCTGCCGCTGCCGGAACCGGCCGGCGCCGAGTGAGTGACTGGCTCCCGGCCCAGGACTGGGAGGCCCTGGCCGTCTCGCTGCGGCTGGCCGCCGTCAGCACCGGCCTGCTGCTCCTGCTGGGCGTCCCGCTGGCGCACCACCTCGCCCACGCGCGCTACCGGGGCAGCACGGCGCTGCAGGTGCTGGTCGCCAGCCCGCTGGTGCTGCCACCCACCGTGCTGGGCTTCTACCTGCTCCAGGCATTCTCACCCAGGCACCCGCCCGGGAGCTGGTGGGAGCAGTTCACGGGCAGCAGTCTCGCCTTTTCCTTCAGCGGCCTGGTGATCGCGTCGGTCATCTATTCGCTGCCGTTCGTGGTGCAGCCGGCGCAGGCGGCCTTCGCCCAGCAGCCCCCGCGCTACCGCGAGGCGGCCGCGCTGCTCGGGCTGAACGGCCCGGCACGCTTCCTGCGCATCGCCGTGCCGCTGGCGCGCGGCGGCATCCTGGCCGGTGCCTGCCTGGGTTTCGCCCACACGCTCGGCGAGTTCGGCGTCATCCTGATGATCGGCGGGAACCTGCCCGGCGAGACACGCGTCGCGGCGATCGCCGTGTTCGAGCACGTGGAACAGTTCGACTACGCGGCCGCTCACCGCCTGTCGCTGACCCTCATCGCCATCGCGGCGGTGTTGCTGACGATTACGCAGATCAGCCGCCCGGCGGGGAGACCCGGATGGCGGGGCTGAGCGCCGCACTGCAACTGGTGCGGCCGGGGTTCCGCCTGGAGGCGGCCTTCGAACTGCAGCCGGGGCGGATCACCGGGCTCAACGGCGCATCCGGCGCGGGGAAAACGACCCTGCTGCGCTGCCTGGCCGGGCTGCAGCGGGCGGATGACGGCCACATCGCGCTGGGCCGGGAGACCTGGTACGACCAGCAGGCTGGCACCTGGCTGCCGGCGCACCGCCGGCGGATCGGTTACGTCGCCCAGGAGGATGATCTCTTCCCGCACCTGGACGTGCGCGGCAACCTGGCGCTGGCCGGCCGCCGCGACCGCGAAGGCGGCGCGCTACTGGCGGCGCTGGGGGTTGAGGAGTTGCTGGCGCGACCGGTCGCCGGCCTCTCCGGTGGCCAGGCGCAACGGGTGCGGGTGGCGCGCGCGCTGCTGCGGGACGCCCCCCTGCTGCTGCTCGACGAGCCGCTCAACATGCTCGACATCGCCGCGCGCGCCACCCTGCTGGAGGTGCTTGCGGAGCAGGTCAGCGCAACCGGCCGCATCGCGCTGCTGACCAGCCACGCACCGGAGGATATCGCCCAGGTGGCGGCCGAGACCATCGTGCTGCAGCAGGGCCGGGTGCAGATGCACGGCCCCACGGCCACCGTGCTCAACGACACCGAACTGGCCGTTTCCGCCGGCCCCCGCGCCGGCGCCCTGCTGGCGTGCCGTTACACGGACCAGCCCGGCGAACACGGGCTGCAGGCGCTGCAGATCGGGGACCGCCGCGGTCACGGCGTGTTGTGGATCGCGGCGCCCCCGCGCCCCGCGGGAACCGGCGCCGGTGTCTACGTGCACGCACGCGACGTCAGCCTGGCGCGGACCGCGGCAGCCGACAGCAGCATCCAGAACATTCTCCCGGCACGGATCCAGGCCATCCGGCCGCGGTCCGACAACCTGGTCATGGTGGAACTGCGGGTCGACGGCCAGACGCTGCACGCCTGCATCACGCACCGCGCGCAGGCGCGGCTGCAACTGGCCGAGGGGGAAGCGGTCTACGCGCAGATCAAGAGCGTCTCCCTGCTGGGGTAGGCGCTTTACTTGGAATCGCCGAGGCTCAGGCCGCTGGTATCCACCTCGACCGCCTTCTTCCGGATGCGCTCGGACTCTTCGACGAGATTGCTGCCCTGCTCGGCGACCGACAGGGCCGACGTGTCGGGATCGACCGGCGTTTTCTCCGCCGCGCGCTCGGTGTCGTCGATCAGGTTGCCGTCGGCTTCGGCGAGATCCAGCCCGGAGACATCCACTTCCACCGGCGCCTGGCGTTCGATCTCGTCCTCGCCCAGCAGGTTGCCATCGGTCTCGGCCACCGAGAGGCCCGAAATGTCCGGATTGACTGCTTCCTTCTGCTCACGCTCGGAGTCATCGATCAGGTTGCCCTCGGCCTCCACGATGCGCAGGGCGCTGATGTCGATGTCCAGTTCCTCGCTCTCGGGATACTCGTCATCGGCGAGCAGGTTGCCGGCCCGCGCCGCCAGGCTCAGTCCGCCGGGGGCGGCGGGCGCAGACGGGGCGGGTCCGGCTGCGGGTTTCGGCGCCGGTGCGGCCGGCTTCGGCGCCACCGGCTTGAACGCGCCGGGCTTGGGAAAGTTCAGCTTCGGCGCGGCCGGCCTGGGCGGCGGACTGGGCGACGGCGCCGCCGCAGCTTCGGCCGGGGCGGAGGCACCCATCGGCAGTTCTGCGCCGGTTTCCATTTCGTGCACGTGCACGAGCGCGCCGACCTTCTGCATGGCCTGGAAATACTTCCGCGCCTGCACTTCCTCGAGCTTGTTCTTGATGACCACGCGGTTGCCGGAGAACAGGCGCGCCAGCTGCTCCTCGTTCGCCTTGAACAGCGCTCCCACCTTGCGGCGCGTGTCCGCCTCGTCGAAACCGGGCAGCACCTCGCCGGAAAAGGCCACTTCAAAAAGGGATGCAGTCATCGCACCATCACGCGTTGCCGGGTTTCCACCCATTATAGGAAGCCGGCTGGCGCTGTGAAAACATGTGCCGGCCTGCCCGTGGCAACCCGCGCCGGTGCATGTGCAAATCGTGGGCACCGCCTCTACACTGGCCGAAGCGCGCACTTTTCGGGCAGTTCCGGCGTTTTTCCATGCAGGCCAGCAACGAAGAACTCGTCAAATTGGTGGATGGAATGCCCACGTTCTCCCAGAACGTGGTGCGCATCATGGAACTGACGGGCGATATCAACGCGGCTCCGAAAGACCTGGTGCGGCTTGTCGAGCACGACCCCATCCTCACCATGAAGGTGCTCAAGCTCGTCAATTCGGCCTACTTCGGGCTCTCCAAGAAGGTCACCTCGGTCAAGCAGGGCGTGGTGTACATCGGTTTCAACACCATCAAGAACCTGGCCGTGAGCATCGCCGCCATGGGCGCACTGCCACGCACCAACCACGCCAACTTCGACATGGACGACTACTGGCTGCACTCGCTGCTGACGGCGTCCATCGCCAAGCTGCTGGCGCAGGAACGCGGGTTCCCGCGCACCGAGATCACCGGCTTCTTCCTCGCCGGCCTGCTGCACGACATCGGCGAGGTCGTCTTCGCGCAGTTCCGCGCCGAGCAGTACAGCCAGGTGCTGCAGGCCACCAAGGCGCGGCAATGCGGCGTCGAGATCATCGAGCAGGAAATCTTCGGCACCGACCACGCGGCGGTCGGCGCCCTGCTGGCGGAACGCTGGCAACTGGCCGGGGAGCTGGTCGGGTGCATCCGCCACCACCACGACCTCGGCGAAAACGGCGACGCCGACGCGCTGACCCTGGCGGTATTCGCCGCCAACCAGGTCGCCAAGCTGCACGCCGGCGAAGCGCACTGCGTTTCCGCGGTGGGGCAGCTGCCGGCGCCGGTCGCCGACTGGCTCGGCATGCCGCTTACGGATGTCATCGACGCGCTGCCGGCCCTGGAGAGCGAGCTCGAGAATGCGCGGTCCTTCGTGCAGGTCGGCAGGGGGGATTAGACAGTGCTGATCCGCATGCGCGGCTGCCGTGGCTCCACGCCGGTGCCCGGCACCGAAACCGTGCGCTACGGCGGCAACACCACCTGCATCGAGGTCATCACCGATACCGGTGACACGCTCATTTTCGATGCCGGGACCGGCATCCGCCAGACCGGCCTGGACCTGATGGCGGCGCTGCCGGTGAAATGCGCGGTGTTCATCAGCCACACCCACTGGGACCACATCCAGGGCCTGCCCTTCTTCGTGCCGTTGTTCGTGCCCGGCAACGAGATCAGTTTCTACGGCGGTTTCGACCCGGTATACCGGAAAAGCCTGCAGGACATCCTCTCGCAGCAGATGCAGTACTGCTACTTCCCGGTGCGCGAGAACGAGCTGAAGGCCAGCATCCGGTACACCACGTTGCGCGAGGGCGAGACGGTGGAGTACGGTAGCGCCCGCATCACGACGCTGGTGCTCAATCACCCGGTGCTGAACTACGGCTACCGCGTCGAGGCGGACGGTGCCTCGTTCGTTTTCACCGGGGATTACGAACCACCGGTGAACATTTACAGCACGGATGACGAGGAATACCAGGACTACCAGGACATCGTCGAGACACAGTTGCAACGGGTCACCGAGTTCGTGCAGGGCAGCGACCTGCTGATCATCGATGCGCAGTACACCGACGAGGAATACCGCGACAAGGCCGGCTGGGGACACGGCACCTACCGCAGCGGCATCGAACTCGGACGCCAGGCGAAGGTCGGATCGGTACTGCTCACGCATCACGAGCCGACACGCACGGATGCGCAGCTTGATGACATCGCCCACTGGATCGAAACCGAGGTGCGTCGTGACGGCGACCCGCAAATACGGCTCGCGAACGAGGGACTGGAACTGCGTATTTCCGCACGGGAGCACGGATGAAGTTCAGCAGTGAAGAGGCAGCACAGGCAGCCTTCGAACAGTGGCGCGCGGATGGCGAGTACTTCGACTTTCGCGGCCATCGCATTTTCTACCGGCGCGCGGGGAGTGGCCGGCCGTTGCTGCTGGTGCACGGGTTTCCGACCGCCAGCTGGGACTGGATTCACATCTGGCAGGAACTGTCCGCGCAATACCACCTGATCGCGCCGGACATGCTCGGCTTCGGCTGGTCCGCCAAGCCGCGCAATCACCGCTACACCATGATCGAGCAGGCCGACATGCACGAGGCGCTGCTCGACCACCTCGGCGTCGGGGACTTCGCCATCCTCTGTCACGACTACGGTGTCTCGGTCGTGCAGGAGATACTGGCGCGCTACGAGGCGCGCCTCACCATGGGTGATATCCCGCGCCTGCTGTACGGCATCTGCTTTCTCAACGGCGGCCTGTTCCCGGAGATGCACCGCGCACGCCTGGTGCAGAAGCTGCTCAACTCCTGGCTCGGGCCGATCATTTCCAGGCTGATGGGCCGTGGCGGATTCGGCCGCGGGTTCAGCGCGGTGTTCGGCCCGGACACGCAACCGACGCCCGGCGAACTGGACCGCTTCTGGGAACTCGTCTCCAGCGACAACGGCCAGCTCAATTCACACCTGCTGATCCGCTACATGAACGAACGCCGCGAGAATCGCACCCGCTGGGTCGAACCGCTGCAGAAGACGCGCGTGCCCCTGCGGCTGGTGAACGGCAGTCTCGACCCGGTCTCCGGCCGCCACTTGTCGGACTATTACCGGGAGATCATTCCCGACCCGGACATCGTCGACCTGCCGGATGTCGGCCACTATCCGCAGGTGGAGGACCCGGACGCGGTCCTGCAGGCGGCGCTGGCGTTCTTCCATCGCATCTACCCGCCCGATGCGGCGGCGACCGAGCCGGGACACTGACGCCGGGGCCGGTGCGCGTCTTCACCCGCCGGACCGCGGCTCCTCCTGCAGGCGATCGCTGATCAGGCCGAAGAACACCTCGCCGGCCGCGCCGGAGAAACGCCAGCCCAGGTGCGCGTGGCAGCCCGGACAGTGGGCGACCTGCCAGGCAAAACCGGGAAACCACGTGTGCTCCTGCGTCGGCGCGTCGTGCTGCACGGTGGCCGACTCCGAGAAACAGGCGATCAGGTAGCGCACCCCGGCCGGATTCGAGAAGGCATGAAAGTGCGCACCGTGGCGCTCACAACGGGCGCCCGCCCGGGTGATCACGCTGGCGCACTGCGCGCAGACCAGCCGGGTGTCATCGTCGCCGGAGACATCCTCCAGTTCTTCCTGCAGGATCCGCTCGCGCTGGAAACCGGTGAAACGGTCCAGCGCGTGCAACGGCGGGCCGCCGCTCCATACGCCTGCAGGTTCATGGCTGAACCGGATCACGGCACGACTCCGGGCTTTGCGCTGGCACACCCTTACAGTAATGTGATGCCGCAACTGAAATCCAGCCGGCGGAGCAGCAGCCATGGGCACCGAGATCGAACGGAAATTCCTGGTCAGCGGGGATGGCTGGCGCGCCGGCGCCACGGGCATCGCCTACCTGCAGGGCTACCTGTGCAACGAGAACAGCCATTCAGTGCGCGTCCGGCTGGCCGGCGACCGCGCGATGCTGACGGTCAAGGGAGGCGGCCACGGGATCGAGCGCGCCGAGTTCGAGTACGCCATACCGCCCGCGGATGCCCGCCAGCTGCTCGAGCAGTTCTCCCGCGGACCGCTCATCGAGAAGACCCGCTACCGCGTGGAGCACGCGGGGCACACCTGGGAGATCGACGAGTTTGCCGGCTGCAACGCCGGGCTGGTCATTGCCGAGGTTGAACT
The DNA here is from genome assembly GCA_041682035.1 of Pseudomonadales bacterium. GTDB lineage: Bacteria > Pseudomonadota > Gammaproteobacteria > Pseudomonadales > JBFGWM01 > JBFJWR01. Next base: position 24,175 of record JBFKKR010000034.1, read on the forward strand.
CGGTGCCGTGGACGAGGCGGTGGCACTGCCCGAATGGATCGGTCGCGAGGTGAGTACCGAGCGGCGCTATTTCAATGCCAGCCTGAGCCAGCGACCCTACCAGGACTGGGACGAGGCCGAGCGGCGCTGAGTTGATCGGCGGGCCTAGTAGCCGCAGTTCTGCGAGTAGTGGATGCGCAGCTCGCTGCCGCACAGGACTTTCTCCCAGTCCTCCCGGCCGTGGTAGTAGTCCAGGCGTGAGCGCAGCAGCCGCGCCCAGCTGTTCAGCACGTCCTGCGTGTACTTCCACTGCACCATGCCGCCCAGCCAGTCGAACGGGTTGCCCTTGCTGGCGGCAATCACCGCGACCACGACTTCGCCGCTGACCGAGTCGATGAACTCCGCCTCCATGGCCGCCCCGCCCAGCCCGAGGCCGGTCAGCTTGGTGAGCCAGTAGGCGTTCAGCAGCGGCTTGCTGGGCACGAGGTCGGTCAGCGCCGCGCGGATGCGCAGCACGCCCGGGCCAGCCTTGTCGACGATCTCGTACTTGTCGGCGATCGCCTGGATCGCCTGGTTGCGGAACTCCGTGGCGATCTGGTCGATCTTCTCTTCCGGCACCTCCTCGTCATAGGCACTGACGTGGTAGGCGATCAGCACCGGGTCGATGAGGAAAGTCTTGTAGTCGCCGAGACTCAGCCTGGGATTGCCCTTCACGTAGATGCCCTCGGCAAAGGGCGCCTGCACGAAGCCCTCGTAGCTGTGCAGGAAGCCGGACGGCGGTGGCTGCTCGTGGGAGACGCACCCCGACAGCAGTACCAAGGCCAGCATCCAGGGCGCGCTGCGCAAAAGGGGGGACGAGGCGATCCAGGTCAACGGTTTGGCACCTATTCCGGCAGGGTGTACGCTCGCTGTGCGTGTAAGAATAGTTGATCCAGCGCAGTTCACCGGAGGAACCGGCAAGATGGCAATCCAGCGGGCTTTTGTGACCGGTGGCTCCGGTTTCGTGGGCCGCAACCTGATCCGCGCCCTGGTCGGTTCAGGCTGCGAGGTGCGCGCCCTGGCGCGCTGCAACCGCACCGCCGGCAAGGTGGAAAGTGTCGGCGCGACCCCGGTGCTCGGAGACCTGGACGACTTCGACTCCATGCAGCTGGCAATGCAGGGCTGCGACGTTGTCTTCCACGCCGCCGCGCTCGTCGACGAGTGGGGGCCCGTCGAAACCTTCAACCACGCCAACGTGCTCGGCACCGCGCACGTGCTGAAGGCCGCCGAGACCGCCGGCGTGCCGCGCCTGGTGCACGTGAGCACCGAGGCCGTCTACGCCGACTGGCACACGCCGCTGGTGAACCTGGACGAGCGGACGCCGAAGCCGGCGAACCCGTTGCCGCGCTACCCGGCCTCGAAATCGCGCGCCGAGGACCTGGTGCTGGAGGCCAACCGCGACAGCCTGCAGACCATCATCATCCGGCCGCGGCTGATCTGGGGGCTGGACGACACCTCGGTGCTGCCGCAACTGTTGGCCGCCGTGCACAGCGGGCGCTTCGCGTGGGTCGACGGTGGCCGCACCCTGACCTCCACCTGCCACGTCTCCAATGTCGTCGAGGGCGCGCTGCTGGCTGCCGGGCAGGGACGCGGCGGCGAGACCTACTTCCTCACCGACGGCGAACCGGTTGAGCTGCGCGAGTTCATCACGGCGGTGCTGGAGACGCAGGGCGTGAAGGCGCCGGACAAGTCCTTCCCCGGCTGGCTGGCGCGCCGCGCCGCGGTGGCATCGGAATGGACCTGGGAGAACATGCGCCTGCGCGGCGTGCCGCCCGTCACCCGGCTCGCCATCAACCTGATGGGCCAGGAAGTGACGGTCCGCGACGACAAGGCGCGCAGCGAGCTGGGCTACCAGGCCCGGGTCGGCCGGCAGGAAGGCCTGGCCGGTATCCGGCGGCCCGGCGCGCGCTGACGTGCGGCAGCCGGCACCGGTGCGCCCGGTTCATCCCTGGTTCAAGCACAGGGTGTTTTCATTCCGCTGCGGCGGCGACCGACAGCACCGCCCGATTTCGCGGTAGAATCCGCGCCCCTTTCCAGGAGGCCCGCACTGCAATGGAAAAGACCTACCGGCTGCCACCGCAGCTCAGAAAGCAGGACGGCAGCGTGCGCCGGGTCGGCATCGAACTGGAGTTCGCCGGACTGCGCATCGAACGCATCACCAGCACGCTGCAGGACCTGATGGATGGCAATCTGCGCCTCATCAGCCCTTACGAGCACGTCCTGCGCGACACCAAGTACGGTGATTTCCGCATCGAGCTGGATTACAACTTCCTGCTGGAGCTGGGGCGGGAGGAAACCGACATCGACCTGCCGGACAGTCTCGAGGACCTGAAGGATCTTTCCGAGGACCTGGTCTCCGCGGTGGCCCGGATGTTCGTACCGTTCGAGGTCGTCACGCCGCCGATTCCCATGGACGAGCTGGACTGGCTGGACGAACTGTGCAGCCGCCTGCGCACGGCCGGGGCGCTGGGCACGCGTTCCTCCCTGCTGTACGGTTTCGGCCTGCACATGAACCAGGAACTCCCTGCGCTCGATGATGAAACCGTCCTGCGCTACCTGAAGGGATTCCTGGTCTGCTACGCGTGGCTGAAGGAGCGCGACGAGACCGATTTCACGCGGCAGATCACTCCGCACATCAAGCCGTTTTCCCGTGATTACGTGCGCAAGGTGCTGCGGGCCGATTACCAGCCGAAGCTGCCGCAGCTGATCGACGACTACCTCGAGGCGAACCCGTCACGCAACCGGCCAATGGATCTGCACCCACTGTTCAGCCACATCGACGAGGACCGGGTGAAGACCAAGGTGCAGGACGTGCTGACCAAGAAGCGGCCGACGCTGCACTACCGCCTGCCCAACTGCCAGATCGACGAGGAGGACTGGCGCATCAGCGACGCCTGGAATGACTGGGTCGTGGTGGAGGAACTCATCAACGACCCACAGCGGCTCGACGAGATGTGCGAGGCCTGCGTACGCTACCTCTCCAACCCGGTTTCCGGCCTGTTCGGGGACTGGGCGGAGCGCTCGGAACAATGGCTCGGCGACCCCGCGTCGGAATAACCGGACCCTCCCGCCGCGGCAACGCCGCCTGGTTCTTCACGGCCTGGGCCATCGCCAGCGCCGGCGGCCAGGCGGTGCGACTGCGGCCTGGCATACACAGCGTCCCCGCCGACCTGGACGGCCTGGTCATCGGCGGCGGAGATGACATCGACCCGGTGCTCTACGACGAGCCCGATGACGAACCGGACGTCTATGACGCCGAGCGCGACCAGTTCGAACGGGAGATCATCGCCGAGGCGCTCAAGCGGGACGACATGCCGATGTTGGGCATCTGCCGCGGCGCGCAGCTCATGAACGTGGTGCTCGGCGGCACGCTGCACAAGGACGTGCGGCACATGCGTCTGCCGCGCAACAACCGTGACACCGTGCTGCCGCTCAAATTCGCGCGACTCAAACCCGACTCACTGCTCTGCAGGACGCTGCAGAAGCAGTCGGTGCGGATCAACAGCCTGCACCACCAGGCCATCCGCCGCACCGGCGAGGGCTTGCGGGCGGTGGCGATGGACGGGGATCACATCGTGCAGGCGGTGGAACACCTCGCGCGCCGTTTCACGATCGGTGTGCAGTGGCACCCGGAATACCTGCCTTACATGCCTGCCCACCGGCGGTTGTTCCAGCGGCTCGTCGCCGCCTGCTGAACCGGCCCCGTCCTCACAGCGCCGCGTCGGCCGCCTGTTCGCGCGCGCGTTCGTAGCGCCCCAGCGCCGTCCCGAAATCCGGTGACTCGTACTCCAGCGAGATGAAGCCGGTGCCATCGTCCACCCCGTGCAGCTGCAGGCGGATCTTCATGCCCTGGTGACGGTAGGTGGAATGCCACCAACCGCACGGAACCGCCTTCAGGCAGGCGTAGAAGGAAAGCGGCCCGGTGGCGTCCCGGAGCCCGTACATCTCCTCGACCTCGGGGGTGCCGTATTTCTCGCCCAGCGCCAGCTTGAGTGACCGGTAGCGCTCCCGCCCGACCATGCCGGTCGCGTCCCGCTTGATCAGCGTGCCGAGATACTGCACTTTCACCAGGCCGGCATGGCGGTCGAAAAGCAGGTGATAACGCGCCACGCCTTCCAGGTCATCCGGCAGGCTCAGCGCCATGTAGCTGCGCAGGTCGCCGCGGCGCTGGTCGGCTTCGAGCTCCGGCACCTGCTTGCGCAGTGCGTCCACCTGCATGCCCCAGCGCAGCCCGAACGGCGCCTCCGGCGCATCGGCCAGCGCCGGCAGACATACAAACCAGAGCAGGCCGGCGGCCCGCCTGGTGGTGCGAAGGAAGCGTCGGTGCAAAGTGCGGCCTCGTTACGAAAATGCCTTTAAAAACAGTCTAACAGCGGCGTTTCCTCCTAGCACCAATCGCTGAACACAAGCTGAATGGCGCGACATGCACTTTTCTACCAACCTGCTACCATTCGCGCCCTCGCACGGCACTCCGAACGGATAAACATGTTCTCCTGGCTCTACCTGACTCAGAAAAAAGAACTCGCAGTTGACCGCGATCACGCCTATGCCATCTTCCGCCTGGCGGAGCTGACACGCTGCATGCCGGGCGCAGTCGCACAGGTCGGTCCGGCCAGCGCACCACTGGCCAGACTGCTGACCGAGGCGGTCGGCGACGGGCGCGAGATCTACCTGGTCGACGAGAACGGGGAGCGCCTGCGCTCGCAGCCACCACCGCGCATGCTGTCCACCCTGCCCGGGCTGACCGACCACACCATCACACCGTCCGGCGTGCGGCACTTCCGTGGCGGCCTGGAGCAGGCTGAACGGCAGATCCGCAGTAACCTGCGCTTCTGCTTCGTGCACGTGCTCGGCTGCGAGCCGGCCAGCCTGCAACGGGCGCTCTCTTTCTTCGTGGAGCGTCTCAGCACCTGCGGCATGCTGCTGCTGGAGATCCCGACAGACATCCCCGCGGAAGATTTCAGCCGTACGGTCCGCACCCTGCTGGCGGACCGGCGGGAGAAGATCGTGCCCCTGAAGACCCGCCACTGCCTGGTGATCAACGTACCGGTCCCACCGGTCCGCCGCCTCGACATGCAGGTCCGCATCCGGCAGCAGGGGCTGGCCGCCGCCGTCTGACCGGCAGAGCCCCGCGCCTGGCGCCCAGGGACTACAATCTGCAAATCGGCGCCAGTCGCCGGCCGGGAACGCAGTGTGTAAAATATGGTCACCCTGCACGCGCGCCTGTCTCCGGGTCGAGACGCAACGCAACTGCTCAATCCTTGGGAGATTTCCATGGCGGACGGTGGCACCAGCACCCAGACCGAAACCGATAATCTTTTCTACATCGGCGTCGACAACGGCTACGCAGCACAGAAGATCGCCTTCTGGTACGACGACGGCAAGGGCCGCCGGATCGCCGAATTCATGCTGCCGTCTCGGGCCGGCCAGGGCTACCAGGTCACCGAGCTGGGCGGCGGCAAGAGCAGTTCCGTCTACGAGATCGGCGACGAGCGCTGGTCTGTCGGGGCCCACATCTCGGAGCCGCAGAACACCCAGTTCGCCGGCTACGCGACCTCCAACCTGAATACCGTGCTGATCAATCACGTGCTGACCAAGGCCGGCTTCGGCGGCAAGAAGGTGCGCATCGCCACCGGACTGCCGTTCCATGACTTCTATGCATCGGACGGTATCAACAGCGGGCTCATCCGCGAGGTGATGGATTCGGTCCGGCGGCCGGTGACGGCACAGAATGGCCAGTCCATGCCGGTCATCATGAGCAACACGGTGTACCCCGAGGCCACCGCCGCATGGATCGACCACGTCATCGACGACAATACCGGCGAGGTCACCACACGCATCAAGCACGGCGCGGCGATCGTCGACATCGGCGGGCACACCACCGACATCAACGTCATCCGTCCCGGCGAGGATGACAGCGAGCCCGACCGGCTCGACGTGCGGCTCTCCGGCACCAAGGAGATCGGCGTGCTGGACGTGATGCAACAGGTCAAGCGCGAATTGATGCAGAAACTTAAGATCGACCGCATCAGCGACGCACAGATCGAGCAGGCCATCGGCAACGGGCGCCTCTCCCTGTGGGGCAAGGAACGCGATGTCGCCGATCTCGTGGCGCACGCGGCGAAGGAAGTCGGCCAGCAGATCAACCTGTTCATGCAGGAGAAGATCGGCCGCGGGGGCGACCTCGACATGGTGCTGCTGGTGGGTGGCGGCGCCAACCTGCTGCGCGACGTCATCCGTCACTAC
>JBFKKR010000035.1:0-29420 GCA_041682035.1 Pseudomonadales bacterium
CCGTTCGAGGGGAAGCACCTGTCCGCGCGGCTCACCGGCCGCGACTGTGTCTGGTACCGCTACGAGATCGCGAAGTACGTGCGCTCGGGCAAGAACAGCCACTGGAAGACCATCGAGCAGGGCGTCAGTGACGACCTTTTCACCCTCCGCGATGGCACCGGGGAGTGTCATGTCCACCCGGCCGGCGCCGAGGTGCAGCCGCTGCACAGCAACGTCTGGTATGGCCACAGCCGCGAACCGGTGGAAGGGCCGCCGGCGCAGAAGCAGTGGATCAGCATCCGTGGCAGGTTTCGCTATACCGAGCACCGCCTGCATGCGAACGACCCCCTTTATGCGCTCGGGTATTTCGAGACCATCCGCCCGGAAGGCCTGGAGCGTGGTGCCGGCGCCCTGCTGCGCGATGTCATCGCCGAATGGAAGCAGGATTACGACATCCTGCTGCGTCGCTTCGACGCCGACGGCGACGGCAGCCTGGACCTCGGGGAGTGGGAACGGGTCCGCGCCGAGGCGAAGGTGGAGGCGCAGCGGCGGCTGGGCGAGTTGCAGGCGGCGCCGGACGTCCATATCCTGGCCCGGCCGCCCAGCGGGTATCCGTTCGTCCTCTCCAGTCACGGCGAGGAGACCACCGCGAAGCGCTACCTCGGCCAGGCGATATTCGCGCTGCTCGGGTTCTTCGCCCTGGGCGCACTGGCCACGGTGCTGGGGACCGAGTGCCTGCCGGCCATGATCGCGAACTGGAACTGACCCGGTGGAACTGTTCGAAACCCTGTTCACCCTGGAAGGCCTGCAGGGCATGCCGCCGCCGATGTTCTGGCTGCTGTGGGCTTCCGTGACCGCCGGCGCCGGCGCCGGCTTCCTGTTCCTGTGGCGGTACCTGCGCCGCAAGCGGCTGATCGAGGACACCCCCACCTCCAGGATCCGCTCGGCGGCCCAGGGCTACGTCGAACTGAGCGGCTGGGGCCGGCACCTGCCGCACCACGTCACCCACGGGCCACTCACGGCGCTGCCGTGCCTGTGGTACCGCTTCAAGGTCGAAAAATTCGAACGGAGCGCGGCGGCGGACGGCAACGAGAAGGGCGCCTGGAAAGTCATCAGCAAGGGCGAGAGCGACCAGAATTTCGTGCTCGATGACGAGACCGGCACCTGCATCGTGGACCCGGCCGGCGCCGAGGTGACACCGTCCATGAAGGATGTCTGGAAGGGCGACACGCCGAATCCGCTGGCGGCACGGAAGAGCCGCGAGGCGGGCCTGGCGGCAAACGTGCTCGCCACCGGGGCCGAGTACCGCTACACCGAGGAGCGCCTGATCGAGAATGACCTGCTGTACGTGCTCGGCTACCACGAGACCCTGGGCGGTGGCCGCATCTCGTTCGATCACGAGGGGGCCGTGCGCGACGTCATCACTGCCTGGAAGCAGGACTACCAGGCCATGGTGGCGCGCTTCGACGCCGACGGTGACGGCAGCATCGACCTGCGCGAGTGGGAACAGGTACGGGCCGCGGCCCGCCAGGAGGCGGACCGGCAGAAGGTGGCGGAGGACACCTCGGCCAGCCTGCACCTCGTGGTGCGCCCGCCGGACCGCGGCAGGCCTTTCATCATCTCCTCGCGTACCGAGGAGGACCTGGTGGCCGCGCTCCACCGGCGTACCCTGGCCGCCCTGGCCGGGTTCCTGCTGCTGGGCAGCTACGCTGCCTTCATGCTCTCAGCCCGCGTGGCCGGCTGAGAAATCCCGGCCGGCAGGGAAAATTCATTCGGCCGCGCGATTCCGGTAGAATTTGCCGCCAGTTGTTCAGCTACCGAACGGAGCCTCCCGGGCATGAACCTTCCGCAGTCGAAACAATCCTTGCGCTGGCTCGCCGCGCTGGCGTGCGCCCTGATGCTGGCCGGCTGTGGCTCCAAGAGTCCCAAGGAGGATGCCGAGGAGGAGCGCTTCCACATGAAGCGCGATGCTGACCAGAAAGGCTACGTGGAGTTCGTCGGCAAGGTCACCTACGTGCCTTTCGAGGGCGGCTTCTATGGCCTGGTGGATGGCACCAACATGTACGACCCGCTGATGCTGCCGAAGGAATTCCAGCAGGACGGCCTGAAGGTGAAGGTGCGGGCGCGGCTGCGCGACTGGGTTTCCGGCCGCAACTGGGGCCGCATGGTGCACGTGGTGGCCATCGAGCCCTGCTGCGACAAGGACAAGGACAAGGACAAGGAAGAGGATGACTAGGATCCCGCTTCCGGACCGCCACCCATGAACGCCCCCAACAAACAGGACGCTCCCGTCGTCGGCGGATTCAGCGCCGACCGCTCCGACGCCGACCTGCGCCTGCGCGCCCGCAGGCAGGCGGCTCCCGCCGGACCGCCCGTCGTGGCGAAGACGCCGACGCTGCTGCTGTTCGTGCTGGTGATCGCCGCCGGCGTCGCCCTCTTCGCGTACCAGTCGCGTGAGTCCGCCGACCGCGACCGGGAGAGCGCGCAACTGCGGCAGGAGCTCGAGGCGCTGCGTGCCGGGCTGGACGGCGTTTCGCAGGAGATCAACGTCACCGGCGAGTCCCTGAACGAAACCGGCACCGCCACGACGCAGAAGCTGCGCTTCCTGGAAAGCGAGATCCGCAAGCTCTGGGTGGTCGCCAACGAGCGCAACAAGCAGGCGCTCGCTTCCCAGCAGGAGGCGCTGAAGGCGCTGTCCGATGAAGTGAAAAAGCGCGACGGTGACCTGGCCACGGTCGTCCGGCAGGCGAAAGCGGCCGAGACGCGGGTGCGTGAGCAGGAAGCGGCGATCAAGAAGCTGACGACGCAGCTGGAGGCGCAGGAGAAGACCCTGGAATCGCTGCGCGCCAGCGCCGGCAAGGAAAAGAGCGCCGCGCTGGACCGGGAACTGGCCCTGCAGACCCGTGTCGACCAGGTGTCCGCCCAGCTCGGCATGCTGGGTGAACAGGTCAAGCAGGCCCTGCAACAGACGCAGTCCTTCAACGAACGCCTGCAGACCAACCAGCAGGACATCCGCGCGATGGACACGTTCCGCCAGCAGACCAATCGATCGCTGACCGCCCTGCAGGCGACCGTCAACGAGATGCAGCAGGACCTCGACGCCATGAAGCGCGTGTACTGAGGCGGCGGGACTTCGATACAGCCGCGCCCGTGGCGGAACTGGTAGACGCGCTGGATTTAGGTTCCAGTGTCTTCGGACGTGGGGGTTCGACTCCCTCCGGGCGCACCATCGAAAGCCGGCCCGCCGGTTGTACGCCACATTTGCACTGTCGGGGTCTGGGGTTACACTGAATCGGGCGCTGCGGCTCTTTGCGTCCGCACCGACCCGTTCAACCACCGGCCTGGATGTCACATGCCATTCATCCCGATACCCAGTTCGATTCCCGACCAGTTGCTGCTGGTGCACGGCTCGAAGTTTGCGCAGACCGGGATGTACGCGACGCTCCAGCACCGCGGGCTGGCGATGCTGGAGGCCGCTTCGCTGGAGGACGTGGACGGGCGGCGTCCGGCGCTGGTGCTGCTGGATGCCGAGATGCTGGACCGTGCGCCGGTGGCCTCGTGGCGCTCGGTCTGCCGGGGGGCGCTGATGGTCGCCGAGGAGCACCTCGACGCCGACGCCGATTTCCTGCTCCCCAGTGGCATGCCGGAACGGCTCACCGTCCGCACGCTGGAAGCGGCCTCCCGCCAGTGGGTGTTGCGCAAGGAAAAGGACGAACTGTCGCTGGCGCTGTCCGCCGGCAAGGGCCAGTTGATGCAGATGACCAACATCGGCATCGCGCTGTCGGCCGAGCGGGACCTCTCCACCCTGCTGCGCATGATCCTCGACAAGGCCAGCCTGCTGGCATCCTGCGACGCCGCTTCGCTGTTCCTGGTCGACAACCGCGACCAGGATAACCCGAAGCTGCTCTTCAAGCTGACCAAGAACGATTCGGTTGATATCGACTTCAAGGAATTCAGCCTGCCGCTGAACAAGCAGTCGCTTGCCGGCTACGTGGCGCTGACCGGCGAGGTGCTGAACATCGCCGATGCCTACGAGCTGCCGGATGACGTGCCGTACGGTTTCAACAAGTCCTTCGACGAGAGCGTCGGTTACCGGACCCGCAGCATGCTGGTGATTCCCATGCCGAATCACCGCGGCGAGGTGACCGGCGTGCTGCAGTTCATCAATCGCAAGGACGACTACTCGTTGAAGCTCGCGACGCCGGAGATCTGCGAGCAGCACACGGTGCCGTTCGATGACGGTATCGCGGTGATGCTGCGCGCGCTGGCCAGCCAGGCCGCCGTGGCGATCCAGAATGCGTTCCTGATGGAATCCATCAACCAGCTGTTCGACGGCTTCGTGCAGGCGGCGGTGATGGCGATCGAGCAGCGCGATCCGACCACCAGCGGTCACTCCTTCCGCGTCGCCGACCTGACCGCCGGGCTGGCCCTCGCGCTGCCGCGTTCCAACCTGCCGGTGTTCCGTGGCGTGGATTACCGCGAATCCCAGATACGCGAGATCCGTTACGCCTCGCTGCTGCACGACTTCGGCAAGGTCGGCGTGCGCGAGCACGTGCTGGTCAAGGCGAAGAAGCTGCCGGAGTCCACCTTCGACATCATCCGGTACCGCATCTGCCTGGAGAAGGAACGGGTCAAGAACAAGGCCCTCATGGACCAGTTGCAGCTCTGGGAGCGGCAATCCGGCGGAAACCTCGACGAGGCGCGGCAGAAACTGCTGGCCCGGGTGGAGGAGGAAAGCCAGCGCTTGGATGCGTTCCTGGCGGCGATCGAGGAGGCCAACGAGCCGAGCATGCTGCCGGATGGCGCCTTCGATCACCTGCAGGAGGTGCACGGCTACCGCTTCCGGGACATCGACGGCACCGAGAAGGGGCTCATCGACGATGACGAACTGCTGGCGCTTTCGGTGCGCAAGGGCTCGCTGACCGAGGCGGAGCGGCGCGAGATCGAGTCGCACGTCACCCACACCTGGAACTTCCTCAAGCTGATCCCCTGGACGCCGGAGTTGAGCCGCGTGCCGGAGATCGCCAGCAAGCACCACGAGAAGCTCGACGGTACCGGCTATCCCAACCACGCGCCTTCCGACGATATCCCGCTGCAGACCCGCATGATGACCATCTCGGACATCTACGATGCGCTGACGGCCTCGGACCGGCCCTACAAGCCGGCGATGCCGCTGGAGCGGGCGCTGAACATCCTCGAGATGGAGGCCAAGGGCGGCAAGCTCGACCAGGCGGCGGTGCAGGTCTTCATCGAAGCGAAAGTTTACGACCAGATCAAGGGCAAGGTGTATGGCCGTGACCTGGCACTCAACGACGGCGTCGCATACGCCCACCACGTCTGCGACGTCGATCTGCAAGGCTGAGCGACACGGCGCCTGCCGCGTCCCCCTCCATCAACACGCCCCACGGCCGGGCCGGCATCTGCCGGCCCCCAGTTTTTTTCCGGCCCCGCGCCCGAATTCGCCGCCCGCTCAATAACTTGCGATAATGAGGACTTAAATACTACTCAAATACTATGCGTGAGAACGTATATTCTGTATTCTATTGCTCAAATATAGTTCATGAGGTGGTCATGTCACGCATTGCTGTCGTTGGCGCCGGGGTCAGCGGGATCTACGCTGCCCACCAACTCGAGCGGGACGGCCATGCCGTGACGCTGTACGAGCAGGCCGGATACCTGGGCGGCCACACGAACACGCACCACCTGCGGGAGGGGCGCGATCCCGTCCACGTGGATTCCGGTTTCATCGTCTGCAACGATGTGACCTACCCGCTGTTCCTAAAGTTCCTCGCCGATCTGGGCGTCGAAACGCAGCCGGCGCCCATGAGCTTCTCGGTGCACTGCGAGCACACCGGCTTCGAGTACGGTTCGGCGGGACTGTCCAGCCTGCTGGCCCGTCGCCGCAACCTGTTCGACCTGCGCTTTCACCGCATGGTGCGGGACATCTTCCGGTTCAATCGCGAGAGCCGGGCCTTCACCGCGGAGGAGCTGCGGGGGACGCTGGGCGATTGCCTGCAGCGGCGTGGCTACTCCGAGGATTTCACGCGCTACTACATCGTGCCCATGGCGGCGGCGATCTGGTCGGCGCCGGCGAGCCAGATCACCGCGTTCCCACTCGACCATTTCCTGCGCTTCTTCCGCAACCATGGCCTCCTTTCCGTCAACGGCGACGTGCAGTGGCGCACGGTCACCGGTGGCAGCTACCGTTACGTGGAAGCTTTCCGCGCCCGGTTCGGCGGTCGCATCCACCTCGATGCGCGCGTCGAGGGCGTGCGGCGCACAGCGGGCGCAGTGCAGGTGCGGCGGGCGGACGGCACGGTGGAAACGTACGACGAGGTGGTGCTGGCCTGTCACAGCGACCAGGCGCTGCAGTTGCTGGGCATGGACGCGAGCCGCGAGGAGCGGCAGGTGCTGGGCGCGATCCGTTACCAGGCGAACCGCGCCACCCTGCACACGGATGAAAGCGTGATGCCGCGACGGCGGGGCGCCTGGTCGGCCTGGAACTACCGTGTCGGCGATGGCAGCGAACGGCGCGTGAAGGTCAGCTACTGCATGAACCTGCTGCAGAACCTGCAGTCGGCGCAGACCTACCTGGTCACGCTGAACGACGGGGGGGCGATCCGGGAGGAGCACATCCTGCGGGAGATCGATTACGCGCATCCGGTCTACGATCCGGCCAGCGATCGCGCGCGGGGGCAGTGGGAGCGCATCTCCGGGGTCAACCGGACCCACTACTGCGGCGCCTACTGGTTCAGCGGTTTTCACGAGGACGGCGTGCGCTCGGCGCACCGGGTCTGCCAGAACATCGGCAGGACGCAGGTGGCGGCGTGACCGCGACGGCGAGCGCAATCGGGTTCGGCGAGGTACTGCACCGGCGGTCGCGGCCCCTGTCGCACGCCTTCCGCTACCGCGTGTTCATGCCCTTCCTCGATCTCGCGGAACTCGATGCACTGTTCGCGCGGCGCTGGTTCTGGTCGGTCAACCGCCGCAACATCGCGTCGTTCCACCGGGGCGATTTCCTCGGCGATCCGGCGCGACCGCTGGCCGACGCGGTGTGGGCGCAGGTGGAGGCGCAACTCGGCCCGCAGCGGCGCGGCCGGATCATGCTTGCGGCCAACCTGCGCTACTGGGGGTACTGTTTCAACCCCATCGCGATGTACTTCTGCAGCGACGTCGACGGTCGCTACGTGGCCTTGCTCGCCGACGTCACGAATACGCCCTGGGCGGCATCACGCCAGTACGTCGTGCCACTCGAGGACGGGCAGTGCCGGGGCTACGAGGTGCGCAAGGAATTGCACGTGTCGCCGTTCAACCCGATGGATCAGCAGTACCGCTGGCAGGTCCGCTGCACAGCGGAAGAGCTCTACGTCGGGATCACGAACATCGAGGCGGGGGAACCACTGGCTTTCGCCTCGATCCGGCTGGCGTTACGGGACGCCAGTGCGGCCAACCTGTCGCGGGCCCTGTTGCGTTTTCCCTTCATGACCGGGCGCGTGATCCTCGCCATCTACTGGCAGGCTTTACGGCTGCGCCTGAAGGGTCTGCCCTATATTCCCCCGCCCGCTCAAACCGATTTCCTGGAACAGAAGGATTGCAGTCTATGAACACGGAACTCGCACAGGCCGGTACGGCCCCGAAACCCCGCCAGGGCAACTGGGCGCAGGCAGCTGCGCGCCGGGTGCTGATCAGCCGACTGCGCGGACTCCGCTGGGGCAGCATCGTGCTGCGCGAGAACGGGCGGGAGGACCTGCGGCTGGGCAACGGTGCGCCGGACCAGCCGAGCGTGACGCTGGCGGTGAACGACCCGGCCGCCTGGACCAGCGTGGCGCTGGGCGGGGACATCGGCGCCGGCCAGTCCTTCGCGCTCGGCCAGTGGGAGACCTCCAGCCTGCGGGATCTGATGCGCATTTTCCTGCGTAACGCGGAGGTGCTCGACGGGATCGACTCGGGCTGGTCCACGCTGGCGATGCCGCTGTACCGCCACATGCATCGCCGGCGCGACAACACCCGTAACGGCAGCCGCGAGAACATCTCCGCCCATTATGACCTCGGCAACGATTTCTTCGCGTCTTTCCTCGACGAGCAACTGCTTTACTCCTCCGCGGTGTACCCGGCCGGGGACGCGACGCTGGAAGAGGCGCAGGTGGAGAAGATGGAGCGCATCTGCCGGCAGCTCGCGCTCCAGCCCGGGCAGCGACTGCTGGAGATCGGTTCCGGCTGGGGCGGTTTTGCCCTGCACGCCGCCCGCCGTCACGGCGTGGAGGTGCACACGATCACCCTGTCCCGGGAGCAGCGTGATTACGCGCAGGCGCGGATCGAGGCCGCCGGGCTGCAGGACCTGGTGCAGGTGGAACTGCTGGACTACCGGGACGTGGCGGGGCAGGACGTGTACGACCACGTCGTGTCCATCGAGATGATCGAGGCGGTGGGTCACCGGCACATGGCCACCTACCTGTCCACCATCGACCGCGTACTCCGCCCGGGCGGACGCGCCGTGATCCAGGGCATCACCTTCCCGGACCGCCATTTCGACCGTTACCTGCGCATGACGGATTTCATCCGCCACTTCATCTTCCCCGGCGGTTCGCTGATCTCCATGCAGCAGGTGCTGAATGCGGCGGCCGGTGTGACGAAACTGGAACTCTTCCACGTCGAGGAGATCGGCATGCACTACGCGCGAACGCTGCGCGAATGGCACGAACGATTCCGGCGCAACCGGGAAGGGCTGCCGGAAAAATACCGGGACGCTGAGTTCCAGCGGCTCTGGGCTTTCTACCTGCAAAGCTGCGAGGCCTGCTTCATGGAGCGTCGCACGGGCGCGGTGCAGCTGGGTTTCGTCAAATCGGAGGTGGCCTGATGTCGGTACTGATCCGGGGCGCCGAGCAGGGCTGGATTCCCGATCCGCTGGTGCGCATCGGTATCCGCGGCCTGTGCGCGATGCGGGCGCGCGAGACCCGCGCGCTGGCGCGGCAGCAGGGTGTGCTGGAGCGCTTCATCGAGGCGAGCCGGCTAGCGCCGATCGCCGTGCAGACCGGCTCCGCCAATGCACAGCACTACGAGGTGCCGGCCGCGTTTTTCGAACAGGCACTGGGCCCTTACCTGAAGTACAGTTGCGGCCTCTGGGAGGAGGGCGCGCAGTCGCTTGCGGATGCCGAGCGGCAGATGCTGGATCTCAGCATTGACCGCGCCGCCGTCCAGGATGGCATGCGCGTGCTGGATCTCGGCTGCGGCTGGGGATCGCTGACGCTGCGGCTCGCCGAGCGTTTCCCGAGCGCCAGGATCCACGCCGTGTCGAACTCGGCTTCCCAACGCGCGTTCATCGAGGAACGTGCCAGGCTGCGTGGCCTGCGCAACGTGGAGGTCATGACCGCGGACATCAACGAGTTGACGCTGGACCGGACGTTTGATCGCGTCCTCTCCATCGAGATGTTCGAACACATGCGCAATCACGGGGAACTGTTCCGCCGCATCGCCGGCTGGCTCGCGCCGCGCGGCAAGCTGTTCGTGCACGTCTTCTGTCACCGCGAGGTGCCCTACCTGTACGAGGTGCGTGACCAGACCGACTGGATGGCGCGCAATTTCTTCTCCGGGGGAATGATGCCCTCGCTGGGATACCTGCCCGCGTGTGCCGCGCCGCTGCAGCTGGAGCAGCAGTGGGAGGTGAACGGGAACAACTACGCGCGTACCTGCCGCGCCTGGCTCGATCGCGCGGACGGGAACGCCGCGGCGCTGCGCGGCATCCTGGCCGCCGCCGGTGCGGAAGGCGACGGCGCGGTGGCGCTGCAGCGCTGGCGCATGTTCTTCATGGCCTGCGAGGAGCTGTTCCGGTACCGCGCTGGCCGGGAGTGGTTCGTGGCGCACTACCGGTTCGGCAGGTAGCCGTCTTGCGGCAGCTGTTGGCGCCCCTGCTGGCTGTCCTTCTCCTGCCGGGCGGATGCGCCGTGTACGACGGAGCCGGCTCGGACGGGCACCCGCTGCCCGATCACGCGTACCGCGTGATCGAAAACCAGGTCTACACCCCGGAGCACTGGCCGGAGCGGCTGTATGCGGATGTGTACCTGCCGGAGACGGGCGCCGGCGGCCTGCCGGCCGTCCTGCTGGTGCACGGGGGCGGCTGGGAGAAGGGCGAACGGGCGGACGTCGCGCGCATCGCCCGGACCCTGGCGCGGTACGGTTTCGCGGTGTTCAACGTGTCCTACCGCCTTGCGCCCGCGCACCGCTTTCCGGCGCCACTGGAGGACCTGCAGGTCGCGATGCGCTGGATCCACACGCGGGCGGCCTTCTTTGGCGTGGACCGGCAACGCATCAGTGCGTTCGGTTACTCGGCCGGGGCGCACCTCGTCAGCCTGCTGGGCGCCGTCGCGGGCACGGGCAATGCGCTCGACCGGGCCTACGGCGGGCCGCTGACACGACCCGTCGCGGTGGTGGCCGGTGGCATCCCCAGCGACCTGCGCAAGTTCACCGGCGGGCGGCTCGTGCCGCAGTTTCTTGGTGGCCGGATCGAGGAGGTGCCTGGCCGGTTCGCACAGGCCTCGCCTGCCTATCACGCGCATGCCGGCGCGCCACCGCACTTCCTGTATCACGGCACGATGGATGTCCTTGTGCCGGTTGATCACGCCACGGATTACGCCACGGCGCTGCGGTCTGCCGGCGTGCCGGTCGAGCTGTACCTGATGCGGCTGCGCGGGCACATCACCGCGTTCCTGACCGACCGCCACGCCCTGCGCACCGCCGCGGGATTCCTGCGCCGTCACACGGCTGGCGCCGCTTCTACAGCAGATTCATCTCGCGCAGTTTCGCGCGGATCGCGCTGCCCACGTGGATCTGCGGTTCGGAGTGCTCCAGACCCTGCTCCACCTCCCACTTGTGGACCTGTGCCTCCGCGTGGTTGAAGGCCGCCTCGAAGCCGAGACCCAGCGCCAGCCCCTGGTCCAGGAACGCGCGCCCGAACCACGTCATGTCGGCGTCGTTCTCGCAACCGAACGAGTGGCGGTCGGCGCGCGCGGCGGTGATCACGAGCGTGTCGGCACTGGCGATCTGCTGCATGTACCCGCCGGAGAAGCACGCTGACACCACCACGACCTTCCAGCGGACGCGGGCGCGGTCCAGCGCCGCGTGCAGCGTTTCCGGGGTGAGCGGGGAAAACGGCAGGTTGCCCAGTTCCAGGGCGATCTGGTGTTCCTCGGAACCGTGCGAGGTGATGTAGAGGAAGAGGACGTCCTCTTCCGCGTTCATCATCCGGCCGATGGACTCGGTGGCCGCCTCGAGGTTGGTGAGGCTGGCGAGCGGATAGCGGCTGAGCGTCTCGCGGTGATTCACCAGGGGAAGGAACCGCAGGCCGCTGCCGAGCGCGGACTCGGCGATCAGGCCGAGCCGGTCGATCTCGCGCCGGAACACGTCCTGCGCCCCGTAGCCGGCCAGCCCGATGAGGTAGAGGTCGGCGCGGCCGCCCTGTTGCGGCAGCATGCCGCGCAGCCGCTCGGCCAGCAGCCCGGGCTGGTCGAAGAAAACCTGTTCCGCCTCGAGCGGCTCCTGCGGTTCGGCCGCCGCTTCCTCTTCCGCCCAGCCGGTGTACCAGAAGCCCGGCTGCGGGTAGTAGAAATCCGGCGCCGCGAGCGCCGCGACGATCAGCGCCGCGGCGGCGGCGCGGGAGATCACGCCGGAACGCGTGCAGCCGGATATGGCGCGCAGGGTGATCGCCCAGCCCCACGCCATGAACACGAGGGGCAGGGCGAGCGGGTGCAGCCGGTCCTGCGCAAGGGTGTCCGCCACGAAGGTGGACAGGGCCGCCACCGGTACGAGCACGCACAGCGCCGCCAGCAGGCAGAACGGCAGCTGGAACTGCAGGTTCGGCGAGGCCGTGCAACGGCCGGCGGCGTAGGCGCCGGCGGCGACTCCGAGCAGGGCCAGCGCCAGCTCCCAGATGCCGAAGGGGTTGAATTCACGGGGCGGGGCGGTGAGCATCCAGTCGGTGGAGAACACGAGCAGCCCGAACAACGTGGCGAGGAGCCAGAACTGGCCGCTGGAAACGCGCAGCTGGCCGGGATGCACCGGCAGCAGCAGCGTCAGCCGCAGTCCGCTCTTCAGGTTTCGCATCATGGCCTGCATGGGCTATCCCTGCCGGAGTAACGATCGATGAACTTTCGCGCCTTCGTTGCGCTGCCGGTGCCGGATGCATGCCGGGACCGGCTCGCCGGCGCGGCGGTCGCCCTGCGTGGCCTGGACAAGAAGCAGGAGGTGCGCTGGACCGAGCCGGTCAGTTTTCACGTCACCCTGGCCTTCCTCGACGACATCCATGTCACGGATGCCGATCGTCTCATGACTCTGCTGCGCGCGGAAGTTGCCGGCACGCCGCCGTTTCGAAGCGACTTCTCGCACGTCGGCTACTTCCCCGCGAACGCCCGGCCGCGGCTGGTGCTGGCGCACCTGGCGCCGGACGAGGCCCTGTCCGCGTTGCACAATCAGGTGCTGCGCGCGGTGCGCGCGGCGGGACTGCAGGTGGAGCGGCGCGCGTTCATGCCGCACGTCACGCTCGGCCGGCTGCGCGGGCGCCGGACGCCGTGGCTCGAAATCCCGCCGTCGCCCCTGCACGCGACGCTGGATGCGTGCGAACTGCACCTGTACCGCAGCGACCGCGGCGCCGAAGGCGCCCGTTACCGGATCGTTCAAACGGCCGGCTTGTCGGGCGATTCCCGGTAACGCTCCAGCAACTGCACGAAATTGCAGGGACGCGTGCGCGCATCGAGCTGCTCACCCAGGATGCCGTCCCACGCGGTCTGTACCGCATTGGTGGAGCCGGGCAGGCAGAACACCAGGGTGCCGTTCGCGAGCCCGCCGAGCGCGCGCGACTGGATCGTCGAGGCGCCGATCTCGGCGAAGGAGATCTGCCGGAACAGTTCCCCGAAACCGTCCACGGTCTTGTCCAGCAGGGGGGCGATGGCTTCCGGGGTGTTGTCGCGGCCGGTGAAACCGGTACCCCCGGAGATGATGATCACCTGCACGGCCGGGTCGGCGATCCACTGCGAGACCAGCGCGCGCAGCCGGTAGCGGTCGTCCGGCAGCAGGTCGCGGGCAGCGAGTTCGTGGCCGGCCCCGCGCAGAAGTTCCTCCAGCCGGTCACCGGAGGTGTCCTCGGCGCGCGTGCGCGTGTCGGAGACGGTCAGCAGCGCGATGCGCAGCGGCTGGAATACGCGGGCGGGTTTCATGGGCTGTTCCCTCCTCGAAGGTCCGGTATTCTTATATGGATCAGGATTGCTGTCACGAACGGGGGAAATCATGGCCAAGCTCAGCGAACAGGCCTGCGAGGCCTGCCGGGCCGATGCGCCGCGGGTCGCGGACGACGAACTCGCCGAACTGATCCGCGAGATTCCGGACTGGACCGTGGAGGTGCGCGATGGCGTCATGCAGCTGGAGCGCGTCTACACGTTCCGCAACTTCGCCGATGCCCTGGCGTTCACCAACCGGGTCGGCGCCCTGGCCGAGGAGCAGGCGCACCATCCCGCCCTCCTGACGGAATGGGGGCGGGTGACCGTGACCTGGTGGACCCACAAGATCGGGGGGCTGCACCGGAACGATTTCATCATGGCGGCGCGTACCGACGGCCTGGTCCGGAGCTGAACAACCGTCGCGATTTTCCTTGCAGGTTCGCGCCATTGCCTATACTTGGGTGTACTTCGTAAACGGCCCCATGCCAGGAAACGCGGGCCGGACCATGCCATCGGGAGGCGACACATGCTCAGGTCCGTCAAGGTGCAGGACTACATGACCACCAATCTGATCACGTTTACACCGAAAACGGATCTGTTCGATGCCATCCACAGCATGCTCAAGCACCGCATCTCGGGTGCGCCGGTGCTGGACGAGGGTGGCAAGCTGGTCGGCATGATTTCCGAGAGCGACTGCCTGAAGCACATCCTGAGCGGCAGCTATTACGAGGAGGTCGGCGGCCACGTCGGCGAATTCATGACCCGTGAACCCGACACCATCCGGGCCACGACCGACATCATCGAGGTGGCCGGCAAATTCATCCGCGAGAAGCGTCGCCGTTTCCCGGTCATGGACGAATACGGCAAACTGGTGGGCCAGATCAGTCGCCGTGACGTCCTCCGGGCCGTGGCGGACTACAACACCCAGGACCGCAAGCCCCGGGAAGTGCATCCGCACTACGAAAACCTGCAGGAGTGACCGCGTCGCCGTCACGTGGGCCGGGCTGACCGGCTCCTTGGTCGTTTGTTGCCCAAAAAAAGTTATAAATTTATTGATTTAGGGGTGGCCTGGCCTGCCTCATGGCGGTAAACTGCGTCTCGCTGACTGCTTTTCGGAAATTCCTGTTTGAGAAATACGCCGATCATCGCAGGCACTGGCAAACGGTCCGGAACGGGCCGGTCGAAGTTGGAATGGTTCAGGATGCAGAGGCACCCATGAAAGAGAAGCCGGTCAATACGCCGATTCGCAAGAACACCCGCAAGGTACTCAAGCAGCACGCCATCGAAGCCGACATGACCATCGTCGATTACCTGGACATGGTGCTGAACGATCACTGGCGCAAGGTGGACGCACTGCGGGCGACCAAGCTCGCCGAACGCACCGCCAAGCTCTCGCCGTCCGAGCGGGCCGCGAACGGCTACGCCGAACTGTCGCTGTCCAAGGCGAAACCGGAAGAAGTCGAATAAGACCCTTCCCCTCGTGGGTCAGCCTCGAGGCTGACAAGCGCAGTGCCGATGCCTGTAAGGCTGAGGCCTTACCCACAGCGATGAGCCCCCACGCCTCTGTTGTAGGTCAGCCTTCAGGCTGACCATGCGACGTTCAGGCGCCTGTTGGCTCCCCGGGTTCGTCCCAGACCTGGACCAGCCCGTTCTCGATCCGTACCGCGTGGGTGGCGACGTCCTCCCACGCGGGGGCCGTCAGGGCCTGGCCGGACTTCAGGCAGAAACGCGCGCCGTGACGTGGACAGATGATCTCGGTGCCTTCCACCGGCCCACCCCCGAGGTCGCCTCCGTCGTGGGTGCAGAGATTCTCGATGGCGTAGAAACGGCCCGCCGCGCGGACCAGCAGGATGCTGACGCCATCCTCGGTATCGATGACTTCGTGTTCGCCGTCGGCGAGTGCGTTCTCGCTGGTCACATTCAGCCAGGCTGCCATGGCTCTCCCCGTGTCGTTCCAGGTGAATTCTGCCGGCCGGGGTGGAGGCGGGCTCCCAGCCTGTCCTAAACTCTACAACACCTTCCCAGCGGGCGCCCGATCGCATGCACGAGCCCGGAATACAGATTCTGCTGTTCGTCGCGCTCGCACTGGTGCTGGGCGCGGCGACCCGGCACCTGCTCAAGGGCACGCCGATCCCCTACTCGGTGGCGCTGCTGGTGATCGGTCTCGGCCTCGGTACGGCCGACCGCACCGGACTGCTGGCCAGCGTTTCCAGCCTGCTTGACCATGCCATCGACCTGGTCGCGAACATCGATCCCCACCTGATCCTGTTCCTGTTCCTGCCCACGCTGATCTTCGAATCGGCCTTCGCGATGGAGGTGCACCTGTTCCGCCGCACCTTCTCGCAGATCGCGATCCTCGCCGTGCCCGGGCTCATCCTCTGCACGCTGGCGACCGCGTTGCTGGCGCGCGTCGCGTTTCCGTGGGACTGGAGCTGGGGCGTGGCGCTGATGTTCGGTGCGCTGATCAGCGCCACCGACCCGGTCGCGGTGGTGGCGCTGCTGAAGGAGCAGAGTTCGCGCAAGCGGCTGGAGACCCTCATCGAGGGTGAGTCGCTGCTCAACGACGGCACCGCCATCGTGCTCTTCACGCTGTTCTACGGCATGGCGGTCGCCGGCAGCAGCGGCGAGTTCTCGCTGCTGGGCACGGTGTTCCAGTTCACCTGGGTGGTGGCGCTCGGGCTGTTCATCGGCGTCGCCCTAGGTATCGTCGCGCTGGTCTGGATCGGCCGTGTCTTCAATGACGAGATGATCGAGATCACCGTCACCGTGGCGGTGGCCTACCTGGTGTTCTTCATCGCCGAGGGCATGTTCCACGTCTCCGGCGTGATCGGCATCGTCACGCTGGCGCTGCTGTTCGCCAGTGTCGGCAGGACACGCATCTCGCCGGAGGTCGGTGGCTTCCTCCACCATTTCTGGGAGCTCATGGCCTACATCGCCAACACGGTGATCTTCCTCCTCGTCGGCATCGTCATCGCCGACCGCGTGCGGGTGGATTCGGTCGAACTGTGGCTGGTCCTCGGCGCGCTCTACGTCTGCCTGTTCCTGATCCGCGGCGGCGCGATCACGCTTTTCAACCCGATCCTGAAGCGCATCGGTATCGGCATCACGCGCGAGAAATCCATCGTGCTGACATGGGGCGGGCTGCGCGGCGCGGTCGCCCTGGCGCTGGCGCTGGTGGTGGCGCAGGATCCCGACATGCCGGCCGGGGTCGGCGACACCGTACTGTTCCTCTGCGCGGGCATCGTGGTGCTGACCATCCTCGTCAACGGCATGACCATGCCCATGGTGTTCCGCTGGCTGGGGCTGGACCGCTTGCCCGCCTCCAAGCAGGCCACCATCGACAAGGCCCGGGTCAGCATCCGCGAGGACCTCGAGAAACTGCTGCCGGAACTGAAGGGCAACCAGTTCCTGCAGATGGCGGACTGGGAACACATCCGCAATAACACCGAGCTGAGCGCGCTGCCGCCGGATTCCGCGCTGGACGAGGCGCAGGACAAGGATTACGAGACGGCCTACCGCCGCCGCCTGCTGGAGGCCGAGCGCAAGAGCTACTGGGTGCAGTACCAGCAGGGCCTGCTCAGCGGCGTGGCGGTGCAGAAGCTGGTGGAGGCGGTGGAGCACGCGCTGGACGGGGAGCCGCAGGTCGGCCCGCGGGCGGAACTGTACGGACTCTGGCGCACACCCGCATGGCTCGCCTGGGCGCTGCACTCCGGGCTGTTCCGCAACCTGGCGATCTCCTATTCGTTCGACCGGCTCGCGCTCGGCTACGACGCGGCGCGCGGCTTCATCATCGCGCAGGACGAGATCTCCCGTTACGTCGACCAGCTCGCGCCCTCGGAAGCGGCGGCGGCCCGCGTGCGCGGCGAGATCCTGCAGAACAAGCGTGACACCTTCGTGCGCGTGGAGGAACTGCGCCAGTCCTTCCCGGAGATCCTGGCCGGCCTGGAGACCCAGGCCGCCACCCGCGTGCTGCTCAACCGCGAGCGCGCGGTGATCCAGCGCCTCGTCGGCGCCGGCGTCCTCGACAAGCCCGAGGCGGAGCGGCTGGTCGAGGGGGTCGAGCACAAGATGAAGGAACTCCGGCAGCTGCCGCTGGATGTGCCCAAGGTGAATCCGGAGGAGATGCTCTCGCGGGTGGAGTGGGTCGCCCGCCTGCCCGGCGACGGCCACAAGGCGCTCGCGAAGCTGTCCGAGGTGCGCATCCATGCCTCCGACGAGGACCTGATCCGCGCCGGCCAGTCGCAGCCCGGCGTGTTCGTGATCAGCCGCGGCTCGGTGGAGGTGCTGTCACCGGATGGCGAGACCGTCGAGGAAGTGCTCGGCGCCGGCGCGGTGCTCGGCGCCGATTCCCTGGTCGAAGGGCGCCACGCGCGCTCGGTCCGTGCCAACACGCCGATCGAGGCGGTGTGGCTGCGCGGCAACGGGCTGAAGTCGGCGCTCGGCCAGTACCCGCAGATTCCGGAACTGGTGCGGGCGGCGGTGGTTGCGCGGGAGATTCCGCCGGAAGAGGATGCGCCCGCCGTCTGAGGGGCGGGCCCGGCGCTTCAGAATGTCCAGGTCGCCTTGAAGTGGACGCTGCGTTCCACGTCAGCCTGTGGCCCGGTGATGAAGGTCTGCCGGATCTCTGACTGCTGGTCGTCCAGCAGGTTCTGCCCGATGAGCGCGATCTCGACGTCCTTCCGCGGCTTCCAGCCGATGCGCGCGTCCAGGTTGGTGTAGGCATTGAGCTGCTGCGCCGGGATGTCGCTGACGTGCCGCACCCACAGGTCCAGCTCGATGTCGTCGTCCAGGTCCATCTGCGAGCGCAGGTTGACCTTGTGGCGCGGGCTCTGCCGGTGCAGGTCGGAGGCGGCCTGGTTGAACGTCGTGGTCGGGTCGGGCTTCTCCTGCTCCAGGGTGACGTGGAAGTGGCTGTAATCGGCCCGCAGCCGCCACCAGGGCAGGGCCTGCCAGTTGACGGCGATCTCGCCGCCCACTGCCTCGCCCTCCAGGTTGTTGTCGCGCAGGAGAGGCACGATGAGGAAACCCGCGCCCAGTTCAGGCGCGCCGACCGCCTGTGAATTCAGGTTGCTGTAATCGTTGTAGAAGAGCGCCAGGTCCAGGCTGAAATCAGTGCCCTCGTTGAACCGGTAGCCGAATTCCCAGGCCGTGAGTTCCTCGGACTCCACTTCCCGGACATTTTCATTGCCGCGCAATTGCACCAGGACCGGAAATGCCGGGACCGGGTTGCCTGCCTGCCCCGCTGCAAAGGATGCGACATCCAGCGTGGCCAGGTCGCGGTTGGCCCGCGACGGCGTGCGCAGGGCCCGCGACACCGCGCCCCAGAACACGTGGTTGTCCAGTCCCAGCCAGGTGAGGCGCGCGTTGGGCTGGAATTCCACGCCGGTGTATTCGCTTTTTTCCACCTTGGAGCCCACCGTCACGCGCAGCTGGTCATCCAGCAGCCGGATCTCGTCCTGGATGAAGCCGTTGAACAGTTCCAGTTGATCGGTGTTTTCCTTCCAGGTGGAGAACGTGCCCTGGTCGATGCTGTTGCGCAGTGACCGTCCGCCCAGCCCCCAGATGAGATGGTGGATCTCGCGAAAGCGGAAGCCCTGCTGGTATTCCAGGTCCCAGGTGCTGGTGCGGGTGCCGACCACGGTGTCGAGCTCGGAGTAATCGTAGTAAGCCTGCAGGGACCAGTGACGGCCGTCGTCGTTCGATTCACTGAGCCGTCCCAGCAGGTGGTAGGCCTCGCTCATCTTGCGCGGCTGCTGCTGGATGAAGGACGGCGGCGCCGGCGCATTCGGCACGTTGACGATCTCGTTGGCGGTCATGCGCAGCGCATCGGCCTCCACGAACAGCTTGCGGCCGCTGTCGAGGTCGGTGTCCGTGCGCAGGCCGACGCGCTCGCTGTGCCAGTCGTCGCGGGTGCTGTCGCCGTTCGTGTCCACCAGGCCGTCGTGCTTCTTGTGGCCGGCGAACACCCGGTAGTGCGTGCTGTGTTCGCCGAAACTGGTTTCGCCGCCGTGGCCGCCGTAGGCGATGAGCCGGTCCTCGTTGCCGACACCGGCGGAGACGACGTTGCCGTGCGTGTCATGCGCGTCGTGGGTCATGATATTGATGATGCCGTTGACTGCGTTTGCGCCCCACAGGGTTGCGCCGGGGCCGAGGATCACCTCGATCCGTTTCACCTCCTCAACCGGCAGGTCCTGCAGCGGCCAGTAGGTGCCGGCGAAGGTGGGGTCGTAGATGGACCGGCCGTTCACCAGCGTCAGCAGCTTGCGCGAGAAGCGGCTCGGGAAACCCCGCGCCGAGATCGCCCACTGGTTGGCGTTGATGCGATGCACCATCAGGCCCGGGACGAGCCGCAGCGCTTCCGGCAGGCGCGTGATGCCGGCCCTGCGCAGATCATCCGCGGAGATGACGTGGATCGCGGCGGCAGACTCGGAAAGTTTCTGTTCCTGCTTGGTGACGCTCACGACCTTCACCTGGGTCAGTGCGCGCAGGTCCAGATCGAACAGGGCATCCTCGGCCAGCGCGTCCTGCGCGCGCGATGGCGAGGCGCACACCGAGGCGAGCGACGCCAGCAGCAGACCAAATGCCAGGCGGCTTCTTCGAGGCGGGTCGTCATGGTGTCGTTGAGGCGGCAGGTTCAGGCAGGACATGTGCGCATTCCCGGGGAAGATTCCCTCGACGTCGCTTGGTTTTGTCACCTAAATGTAGCAGGTGCGCGGCATTTCGCCCGCCGCAAAGCGGCCGCGCCGGATTCGCACTGCGCCCCGAAAATGACTATCGTTTATTGCGAAAGCAAAGAGCCCCGTGGATGCGTTTCGCGGATCAAGGAAAGAACAAGTAGACCTGCATGCGTCGAATCCTCGGTTTCACCATGGCGTTCACCCTCATCGGCTTCTGGCTGGCCAGTGGCGCCTTCGCCTTCTTCCTGCAGTCCAAGCAGCCGCGCTACTCCGGCTACCTGGTCCTGCCGGGTCTCGCGCGCGGCGGCGAGGCGAAGTTCGACAGTTTCGGCATCCCCCACATCCAGGCCGAGACCGAGGAGGACGCCTACCGCATGCTGGGTTACCTGCACGCGCAGGACCGGCTTTTCCAGATGGAGATGTCCCGGCGGGTCGCCCGCGGTGAACTGGCGGAGATTCTCGGTCCCGACCTGTTGCCCGTGGACCGGCTGTTCCGCACCCTGCGGCTGCGGCAGCATGCCGAGGAATGGGTCAGGGGCTTCGATACCGGGTCCGACGTCGGGCGCGCGGCGTCCGCTTACGTCGCCGGCATCAATCACTACCTGGAGGTGGGCGCCACGCCGATCGAATTCCAGTTGCTCGGCATTCCGATGCGGCCGTTCACGCTGGTGGACACGGTGGCCATCGCCGGCTACATGGCCTACGGATTCGCCACCGGCTGGTACACCGATCCGTTGCTCACCCACGTGCGTGAACGGCACGGTGATGCGTACCTCGCGGATCTCGGTTTCGATCGTGGCGATGGACCCTGGGTGGCGGAGCCACGGGCGGAACCGGACCAGGACGATGCTTTCATCGAGGAGGATTTCCTCGACGAGGAACTGCTGGATGAGGACCTGCTCGAGGAGTTCTGGCTGGACGACGAACTGCCGGACGGGAACGGTGCCCGACAAAACGGTGCCCGACAAAACGGTGCCGGTGCGGCCGACACCGCGCTGCGCGGCCTGGAGCCGGTGGTCGCGCTCATGCATGGCCTGCAGGATGAACTGGCCTGGACCGGCGGGCTGGCCGGGAGCAACGCCTGGGCCCTGTCCGGCGCGCTGACCCATTCGGGCCGCCCCATTCTCGCCAGTGACCCGCATGTCGCCTTCTCCCAGCCCTCGGTCTGGTACGAGGCGCAGTTGACGGTGCAGCCCGGAGATGACGCGGAATCCGGGACGGAAGGCGGGTCCGGCGAGGCCCGCGCGGCGGGTGAACCCACGGCGAGCATCGCCACCGCGCCGGTCTTCGACCTGTACGGACACCATCTCGCCGGTGTGCCATTCGCCATGCTCGGTCACAACTTCTCGATGGCCTGGGGCGTGACGATGTTCAAGAACGACGACATCGACCTCTACATCGAGGAACTGAACCCGGCCAACCCCAACGAGGTGAAGTACCGGGGTGCGTGGGAACCGCTGCGGGTCGAGACCGAGATCATCCGCGTGAAGGGTGGCCCGGACGTGCAGCACGTGGTTCGCATCACACCGCACGGTCCGATTCTCAACGACGTGTTCCCAGCGCTGGCGGCCGACACGCGGCCGGTGGCCCTGAAGTGGGGCTGGCACAGCCTGGAGAACGACCTGCTGGGCGCCGCCTACCGGCTGGCGCATTCCGACGGGCTGGCATCCGCGCGCGAGGCGGTGCGCGACATACACGCGCCCGGGCTCAATATCGTGTATGCCAACGCCGACGGGGATATCGCCTGGTGGGCCGCCGCACGCATCCCGGCGCGCCCGCCGCACGTACATCCGTCGTTCCTGCTCGACGGGGCCAGCGGTCGCGACGAATACGATGGTTACTGGCCCTTCGCCGACAATCCGCAGATCGAGAATCCGCCGTCGGGCATGATCATCTCCGCGAACCACGAGCCGCGCCCGACCGGCGGTGGCGTGGTCTGGGGCTATTACAACGATATCTCGCGGGCGCAGCGGATTCGCGCGCTGCTGGAGGCGAAGGAGGGCGGCTGGACCGTGGCGGACATGCAGCAGATCCAGCTGGACACGGGCACCGACTACTACGCGAGAATGGGCCGGCTGATTCCGCCCATCGTCGAGCGCAGTCTCGCGACCGTCCCCGATCCCCTGGCCGCGGAGGCGCTGGCCTATTTCTGGGACTGGGATGGATCCCACGGCCTCGATGCCGTCGCCCCCACATTGTTCCAGCAGTTTCGCGCCGACCTGCTGGAACTGGCCTGCCGTGACGAGCTGGGGCCGGTGCATTTCGAGTCCTTCCTGAAAACCAAGATGGTGGACCGGACCCTGCCGCGCCTGCTGGAGAATCGCGACTCGCCGTGGTGGGACAACCTGGAGACCACGGACCGCGTCGAGACCCGCAACGACATCGTGGCGCAGGCCTGGTCACGGACGGTCCGGAAGCTCGCCGACCGGTTCGGCGGGCGGCCCTCGAAGTGGACCTGGAACCGGGCCCACCAGCTGACCCACGTGCACCCGGTCGGGCGCAAGGCGCCCTTCGGCCGCTTCTTCAATGTCGGGCCCTACCCGGTGCCGGGCGGGCGGGAGACCATCAACAACATGTCCTTCGCGTTGGACGGCGCCGGCGCCCCGGTCGCGCATGGACCGTCCACCCGCAGGCTGTTCGACCTCGGGGACATCGAGCACTCGCTCGGCATCAACCCCACCGGCCAGTCGGGGTACTTCCTCAACCGGCACTACGACAACCAGGCCTGGCTGTTCGCGCAGGGCCAGTACCGCCCGCAGATCATCAACCAGCTCACGCTGCACGCGTCGCACAAGAGCAAGATCGTCTTCGCACCGCGCTAGGTCCTCGGCCAGGGTGCCCGGCATGGGTAAGCCGAAGCCGTTTGCCTGAACTACGCGGCCATCCCTGGCCGCTCCGAGGCGGCTGTGCTCACTCTAATGTGTGTCCTGCACCGTTCGCACAGACGCCCGGCAAACGGCTTACCCAACCCAAGCGCTCGGGAGGCGTTTCAGTCCGGCAGCAGGATCTGCATCATCTCGACGATCTCCTCCTCGCGTTCCTCGAGCAGGTGCAGCGTGCGCTGCTCGGTCAGTTCGCGATCGGCGAGTTTCATCAGCGCCGGGAGCAGGGTGATGTGGGGCAGCTTCACCGGGCTGCCGAGGCCGCCGCCGGCGTGGATGCGCGCGAGGTTCACGACATCCGGGATGTCCAGCTGGGGCTCGCCCTTGCGGCGCCAGTTCTCGCGTTCCCGCACCAGCGGGATGTAGCGCCGGTCGAACTGCCACTGCTCCAGGACGATGAGGCTGATGCGCCGTGCGTGCTCGCTGGCCAGCGCGCACAGTTCCTGCCACGCCCGGCCGGCGTCCGCGAGGGAGACCTCGGGGGACCGCGCCATCCAGTCGATGATGGGAATCACGCCGATGTCCTGCAGCATGGCCACCAGCATGGCCTCGTCGGCATCCATTTTCTTCACCTGGCGGGCGAGCACGAAGGTGCAGGCGGCGACGCGCATGCTCTGCCGGGCGTGCCGCTGCACCAGTGACTGCGCTGCCTTCGGCACCTGCCGGAACATGCCCCGCATGCTGTAGACGTAGGCCTGCTGGCGGGTCGCGTGCAGGCCGAGCCGGGCGACCGCGTCCTGGCAGCTGGTGATCTTCCGGAAGATGCGCAGGCTGGCGCTGTTGACGGTCTTCAGCAGGTGATGGGCCAGGCCCGGGTCGCCCTGGATGATGCGCGCGAGGTCGGCGGTGCCGAGGTCGGGGTCACGCATCGCGGCATTGATGCGCTGGGTGATCTCGGGCAGTGGTGGTACGCGGAAGTCGTCCCGGCCCAGCGTGCGCATGATCTCCGAGTAGATGCCGGCGCGCACAGCACGTTCCTATTCGGCGATGCCGTGCTGCCTTTCCAGGTAGGCGCGCAGTGCGTCCACCTCGTCCTTGCTCAGCAGCAGGCCGAGCTTGCTGCGCCGCCAGATGATGTCGTCCACGCAATTGGCCCATTCCCGCCGGACGAGGTAGTCCACCTCGCGCGCGTACAGGCCGTGACCGATGGCTTCGCCGAGGTCCGCCTCCGAGGTGGCATCGCCCAGCACGTCGGTCACCAGCGTGCCGTAGTTGCGGCACATGCGCTTGATCGTGGCGCTGTCGAGGAACGGGTAGCGGTCGCGGATCGACAGCTTGAAGTTCTGGAAGCCATCCGGCAGGTCGCCACCGGGCAGCGGCGTGCTGGCGGTCCAGTCCGAGCCCATGCTGGGGAAATACGGCGCCAGCCGGTTCATCGCGCTCTCGGACAGCTTGCGGTAGGTGGTGACCTTGCCGCCGAAGACCGAGAGCACCGGCAGGCGGCCGTCGCGGTCGTCGATCTCCACGGTGTAGTCGCGCGTGATCGCGGACGGGTCGTCTGACTCGTCGTCGCACAGCGGGCGCACGCCGGAGTAGGACCAGACCACGTCATCACGCGTGATCTGGTGCTTGAAGTGGTCGTTGACCACGTCGATGAGATAGTCCGTCTCCGCGTCGGAGATGGCGACCTTGTAGGGGTCCCCCTGGTACTCCTGGTCGGTGGTGCCGATCAGCGAGAAAGTGCCGTGGTAGGGGATCACGAACACCACGCGCTGGTCCTCGTTCTGCAGGATGTAGGCCTCGGCCCCGGTGTGCAGGCGCGGCACCACGATGTGGCTGCCCTGGATGAGCCGGATCCCGTAGGGCGACTTCTGTTTCATGTTGCCGGTGAGGAACTTCGCCACCCAGGGGCCGGCCGCGTTGACGACGGCCCGCGCGTGGACGGTCCGCTTCGTGCCGGTTTTCAGGTCCTCCAGTTCCGCCTGCCAGGTGTCCTTGCCGCGCTGTGCACTGATGCAGCTGGTGCGGTTCAGGATCTGGCCGCCGTAGCGGCGCACGACCATCGCGTTCAAAACCACCAGGCGCGCGTCATCCACCCAGCAGTCGGAGTACTCGAAGCCGCGGCGGAACTGCGGCAGCAGCGGGGACTCCGGCCCGAAACGCAGCCCGTTCGATGCGGCCAGCGTCTTGCGCCGGCCGAGGTGGTCGTAGAGGAACATGCCGGCGAGAATCATCCAGCGTGGCCGCAGGTGGGGCGAGTGCGGGAGGATGAAGCGCAGCGGCTTGATCATGTGCGGCGCCTTGGCGAGCAGCACCTCGCGCTCCTTGAGCGCCTCGCGCACCAGGCGGAATTCGTAGTGTTCGAGGTAGCGCAGCCCGCCGTGGATCAGCTTGCTGCTGGCCGACGAGGTCGCGCCGGCCAGGTCCTTCTGCTCGCACAGGATGACGGACAATCCACGCCCGGCCGCGTCGGCCGCAATCCCTGCGCCATTGATGCCGCCTCCCACCACGAGCAGGTCGGCCGGGTTTTCTGCAGTGCCGAGCAAGGGGCCAGTACCTCGTCAGAATCCGGTTCGTCGGTTCGCGCGGGCTCACGCTACACTTAGCGGGATATCCGAACGAACGGGTCGGACGGGGTGATCCTCCCGCCACCTGCTAAGGATAGTTGATGGCGCCTCGCATGGCGCGGGGAATCATGGCCGGCAAGCCGGCAGCCAGCTGGAGTAGCGTTGCGAATGACCAAGTACATTCTCTCCATTGACCAAGGAACGACCAGTACGCGTGCGATCGTCTTCGAGCAGCGCGGGCTGCCCGTGAAAACCGCGCAACAGGAGTTCCGCCAGTACTTCCCCGCCGACGGCTGGGTGGAGCACGATCCGGAGGAAATATGGGAGAGCACCCTGAAGGTCTGCCGCGCCGCCATGCGTGCGGCGGGCGTGCAGGCGCGCAACATCGCCGGCATCGGCATCACCAACCAGCGCGAGACGACGGTGGTCTGGGACCGCGCCACCGGCAAGCCCGTCCACAAGGCGATCGTCTGGCAGGACCGGCGCACGGCGGATTTCTGCAAGGAACTGCGCGGGCAGGGGCGCGGCGAACTGGTCACCGCCCGCACCGGCCTGCTGATCGACCCGTACTTCTCCGCCACCAAGATCCGCTGGATCCTGGAAAACGTCGAGGGTGCCCGGGAAAAGGCGGAGCGGGGCGACCTTGCTTTCGGCACCATCGAGACCTTCCTGCTGTGGCGCCTGACCGGCGGGCAGAGCCATTTCACCGACGCCACCAATGCCTCGCGCACCATGCTGTTCGACATCCACCAGCAGCGCTGGGACCCGGACCTGCTGAAGATCTTCTCCGTGCCGGAGAGCATGCTGCCGGAAGTGCGGGACAACGCCGCGGATTTCGGCACGACCGTGCCGGACCTGCTCGGCGGGGCGATCCCGGTGTGCGGCATGGTGGGCGACCAGCAGGGGGCCCTGCTCGGCCAGGCGTGCTTCGAGGACGGCATGTGCAAGAGCACCTACGGCACCGGTTGCTTCGTCATCCTGAATACCGGGCCGCGGGCGCTGAAATCCGAGAACCGGCTGCTGACCACGGTCGGCTACCGGCTGGGCGGCGAGACCACCTACGCGATCGAGGGCAGCATCTTCGTGGCCGGCGCCACCATCCAGTGGCTGCGCGACGGGCTGAAACTGATCGAGCACGCGCGCGACACCGAATCGCTCGCCAACCAGGCGGGCAGCAGCAACTCCGTCTACATGGTGCCGGCATTCACCGGACTCGGTGCGCCCTACTGGGACCCGAAGGCGCGTGGCGCCATCTTCGGGCTCACCCGCGATACCGGCATCGCCGAGATCGTCACCGCCGGGCTGCAGTCGGTCTGCTACCAGACCAGGGACCTGATGCGTGCCTTCGAGGCCGACGGCGCCAATCCCAACACCCTGCGCGTGGACGGCGGCATGGTGGTCAACAACTGGGTGGTGCAGTTCCTCGCCGACATCCTCGGCATCCGCGTCGACCGTCCGGTGGTCACCGAGACCACGGCGCTCGGCGCCGCGTACCTCGCCGGCCTGCAGGCCGGCATCTACCAGGGGCTGGACAAGATCGCCGAGTACTGGAACTGCGACCGCACTTTCGAGCCGCAGATGGACGACGGCATCCGCGAGACCCTGTACAGCGGCTGGATGGACGCCGTCGAGCGGGTGCGCTGCGAGCGGTAGGCTGAAGCCACACCGACCCCGTAGGTAAGGCTTCAGCCTTACAGGATGGTTGATGGCAGTGCGCAGGGGTCAGCAGCCACCCCCGGAGTTCGGCAGGTTCAGACGATCGAGGGGCCGGGGTTCCAGGGGTCCTCGTCGAGGATGCCGGTCTGGAAGGTCTCGACCTTCTCGGCGGCTTCCACGATGCCTTCGAAGCGGGCGATGTGAAACAGTGCCTCGCCCTCGTTCACCAGTGGCAGGTTGTTGCGCCCCACCACGATGCCGCTGAACGGCGCGCTGACCTCGATTTCCAGCGCGCCGAACGGATCGCTGATATGGCCGATGACTTCGTTCCTGCGCACCCGTGAACCCATGCCGACCTCGGGCCGGAACACGCCGTCCTGCTCGGCGCGTACCCATTGCGAGGAGCGCGCCACCACCGGTTCCTTGATGATGCGGCTCTCGCGCACGCGCCTGGAGCGGATCATGCCCAGCACGCGCATGACATTGAGCACACCACGCACGCCGGCCGAAATGGAAGCCTCGTCGAAACGCAGCGCCTCACCGCCCTCGTAGGTGATCACCGGCACGCCGCGGGCCTCGCCGTAGCCCCGCAGCGTGCCGTTCTGGATCGGCGAGTTGTGGATGACGGGCACGCCGAAGGCGCGCGCCATCTGCTCCGCGCCCGGGTTCTCCAGGTTGCAGCGGATCTGCGGCAGGTTGGAGCGGTGCACCGCGCCGGTATGCAGGTCGATCGCATGCGTCGCGTGGTGAAACACGTTTTCGGTGAACAGGTAGGCGATCCGCCCGGCCAGGCTGCCCTTGGCGGTGCCGGGAAAGCAGCGGTTGAGATCGCGCCGGTCCGGCAGGTAGCGCGTCTTGTGGATGAAACCGAACACGTTGACGATCGGCACCGCGATCAGCGTGCCCTGCAGCGATCGCAACGAGGTGTGATGCAGCAGCCGGCGGATGATCTCCACGCCGTTCAGCTCGTCACCGTGCAGCGCCGCGCTGACCACGAGCACCGGGCCCTCCTCCTTGCCGTGGATGATGTCCAGCGGGATGCAGAGCTGGGTGTGCGTGTAGAGCTGGGCCACCGGCAGTTCGATGGTGACACGACTGCCGGCGGTCACCTGCGTGCCGTTGATGTGGAACGCCGGGCGCTTGGATGTGCGTTTCTTCGTCGGCCGGGTGCTGGGCTGGTCGTTCAAGGTGGCGCCTCCAGGGACACTTCTGGAGGCATCTTAGACCCTTTTACCCCTGGCCGCGTGTGCGGGTGCGGGTTTTCCTGTCGCTTTTCTCGCTCAGTTCCCGCTCGAGGAATCCGATGATGATGCCGGCCACGTCCTTGCCGGTCGCGGTCTCGATGCCTTCCAGGCCGGGCGAGGAGTTCACCTCCATGACCACCGGGCCGTGGTTGCTGCGCAGGATGTCCACGCCGGCCACGTTGAGACCCATGACGCGGGCCGCGCGCACCGCGGTGCTGCGTTCCTCCGGGGTGATGCGGATCAGGCTGGCGGACCCGCCGCGGTGCAGGTTGGAGCGGAACTCACCCTCGCGCGCCTGTCGTTTCATCGCCGCGATGACCTTGTCCCCCACGACCAGGCAGCGGATGTCGGCACCGCCCGCCTCGCGGATGTATTCCTGCACCATGATGTTCGCGTTCAGCCCCATGAACGCCTCGATCACGCTCTCGGCGGCCTTGGTCGTCTCCGCCAGTACCACGCCGATGCCCTGCGTGCCTTCCAGCAGCTTGATGACGAGCGGCGCGCCGCCCACCATGCGGATGAGGTCGGGGATGTCGTCCGGCGAATGGGCGAACCCGGTCACCGGCAGGCCGATGCCCTTGCGCGCGAGCAGTTGCAGCGAGCGGAGCTTGTCGCGCGAACGTGAGATGGCCACCGATTCGTTCAGCGGCAGCACGTTCATCATCTCGAACTGCCGCAGCACGGCGGCTCCGTAGAAGGTGATGGATGCGCCGATACGCGGGATGACCGCGTCGAAACCCGCCAGGTCCTCGCCACGGTAGTGAATGGTCGGATGGTGCGAGGCGATGTTCATGTAGCAGCGCAGGGTGTCGATCACCTTGATCTCGTGGCCGCGCTCGCGGGCGGCCTCCACCAGGCGGCGGCTGGAGTACAGCCGCGCGTTGCGCGACAGCAGTGCGATCTTCATTCGTTTCCGGTTTCCTGGTAGGCCCGCCGCGCACCGCCCGGAGGGCGCCCCAGCAGGAAGGAGGCGCCCGGATCGATGAGCAGGCGGTCCTCCATGGCGGTGCGCCCCAGCAGCATGCGGAATTTCATGTTGTCTCGGCAGGTCAGGGTCAGTTCGATCGGCCACTCGGCGCCACCGGCGCAGAGCAGGCTGTGGATCACCAGTCGTTCCTCGCGGTGGCCGCCGGAATCGCTGACGACGCGACGATCGATGACCGGAGCGGTGCAGACCCTGACCAGATCGTTGTCGCGTTGCAGGGGATGGAGTTCGAAACGCACCATGGCCACGCCTCCTTCCTCGTATTCCTCCGCTGCGAACGCGTGC
>JBFKKR010000036.1:0-29305 GCA_041682035.1 Pseudomonadales bacterium
GAACTGGCGCAGGCGCTCGCGACCCCGTTGAGCCGGCGCGGCGGGGCGCCGGATTCCGTCGTGTACTGAGTACCGGGGCGCGCCGCGGCGGCCGGTCCGGCGGCTGCGTCCCATGCCTTTCACGCCCGCGGTGGATGGGCTACATTGCCGCCGCATGGATGCAGCGGCAGAGCAGGACCCGGAGAGCGACGAGTCGCTGATGCTGCGCTACGCCGCGGGCGACGCGGCTGCATTCGAACAGTTATACGGTCGCTACCGGCGCCTGCTGCTCGGCTACCTGGTGCGGCAGTTGCGCGACCGGGAACGGGGCGAGGAACTCTACCAGGAGACCTGGACCCGCGTCATCCGCGCGCGCGAGGGCTACCGGCAGAGCGCCGCCTTCCGGACCTGGCTGTTCACCATCGCGCACAACCTGGTGACGGACGACTTCCGGCGCCGGGGCCGCCAGGCGGAAATCGTGGCGCTGGAGGACGGCGCCGGCGGCGAACCGGTGGACGAAGCAGCGCCGGGGCCGGAGCAGGCACTGGCCGAACGCGAGGGCGCACGCGAACTGCTGGCGCGTATCGGCAGGCTCCCCTTCGCGCAGCGGGACGTCATCCTGCTGCGCCTGGAGGCGGGGCTGGGCGTGGGCGAGATTGCCGCGGTCACGGGCGCCGACCCGGAGGCGGTGAAAAGCCGGTTGCGGTACGCGGTGCGCAGGCTGCGGGCGGAGGTGGAAGATGACGGCTGACCGGAAGAATCCGCTCGAGCAGGAACTCGACGAACTCGCCGCGGAACTGGGCGGGGCGCGCGGGGAGGAACCCTCCGATGCGCTGGATGCGCGCGTGCTCGCGGCCGCGCGCGCGGCGGTGCCGGAGTCGGCCGGGCGCCCGGTGGCCGAGGCCTGGCGGACGCCTTTCGCGGCGGCGGCCAGCGTGCTGCTGTGCTCGGTGCTCTATCTCTCGCTGCCCGGCACCGAGCAGGACTTCGTGCCGGAGACCGCGGGCCGGCAGGATCGCGCGGCAGAAACCGGCAGCGCCCGGTCCGCCCCGGCGGCCCCGTTGGTGCGGGTCGCGGACGGCGAGGCCGCGAAACCTGCGCCGCCGGCAGACCCCGCGGAGTCCAGCCTGCCCGCCCGGGAGGCGGTCACGGCGACCGCGGCGACGCCGGATGGCAGCGGGCGGGGCGCGGCGCCTGCCGCTCCGGAAGCCATGACACCGTCCGAATCGGCCGCCCCGGAAGCGGCCGGTGGAGGAATCGTGCCCGTCTCCGCGCGGTTCGCGGACCAGCCAGAGTCCGGGGCCTTCGCGCAGGCGCTGGCGGATCTGCTGGCCGGCAGCGGGGATGACGCCGGCCAGGCCCCGGAGGCGCAATCCGCTGGCGCCGGCGCCACGGCCATCCTGCCGCAGGTCTGCGTGGCGGGCGCGGGTGCCGCGCAACGGCTCTGGCTGCTGCGGGACCGGGCGCGCCCGGAGGACGCCGGTATCTGCGTGGACGGCCTGCCGGAACCGCAACGGTCCCGGGTGCAGGCAGCCTGGACCGCACGGGTCGCGGACGGCGCCGTGGACCGCCTGCTGCAGCAGCACGGTCTGCAGGACCACTACACCCCGGCCGGGCCGCCGGCCAACTGATATAATCGGCGCCCGCTTTGATCACGTTTTTTCGGCAATGCCCCCCGCACCGGTCCGCGTCACCACGTTCTATTGCTTCGCGCCTGTCTCCCATTGCGAGGAACTGCAGCGCGAACTGGCATTCCTGTGCGAGTCCGGTGGCCTGCTGGGCACGATCCTGATCGCCCCGGAGGGTATCAACGCGACCCTCGCCGGTGCGCCGGAGGCGCTGGACCGCGTGGTCGGATTCCTGCAGGAACAACCCGGTTTCGAAGCGCTGGACTGCAAGCACAGCTGGCACGACGAGGCGCCGTTCCTGCGCATGAAGGTGCGGGTGCGGCCGGAGATCATCACCTTCGGCGTTCCGGAAGCAGACCCCGGCCGCCGTACCGGCGAGCACGTCTCCGCGGAGCGCTGGAACGAACTGGTCGCCGACCCGTCGGTGACCATCCTCGACACGCGCAACGATTACGAGGTGCACGTGGGAACCTTCCAGCGCGCGCAGACTCTCAACATTGGGCACTTTCGCGAGTTTCCGGAAGCGGTCCGGGCCCAGCTGGACCCGGAAGCCAGCCCGCGCGTGGCCATGTTCTGCACGGGTGGCGTACGCTGTGAGAAGGCGGCTGCACACCTCCTGAACGAGGGCTTCGAGGCGGTGTACCAGCTCGACGGCGGCATCCTGCGTTACCTCGAGGAGGTGTCCGGGGACGACAACCGCTGGCAGGGTGACTGTTTCGTCTTCGACGAACGGGTCACCGTGAACGCGGCGCTGCAACCCGGGGAATACCGGCTGTGCCGCGGTTGCCGCTTCCCGGTGTCCGGAGCGGAGCGGGCCTCGCCGAAGTACGAGCCGGGCGTCAGCTGCCCGAACTGCCACGACCGGCTCAGCGAGGCGCAGCGGCAGAGCTACCGGGAGCGCTACCGGCAGGAACAGCAGGCACGGGAGTTGCGCGGCGCGGGCGGCGGCAGGGAGTGAGACCATGAACGTGCAGGAAACCATCGAGACAAGGCTGCGGGAGGCGCTGCATCCGGGCCACCTTGAAGTGGTGAACGAGAGCCATATGCACAACGTGCCGCCCGGCGCCGAATCGCATTTCAAGGTCACCATCGTCTCCGGCGTATTCGATGGACAGCCCCGTGTGCGCCGTCACCAGGCGGTGTACCGGGCCCTGAAGGAGCAACTGGCCGGGCCGGTGCACGCGCTGGCCGTGCACGCCTACAGCAGCAAGGAATGGCAGGCGCGCGGCGATGCACCGGAATCGCCGCGCTGCATGGGTGGGTCCGGTCGGGAGAACACGAAATGACAAAGGTGCATGGATTCTGGAAGGCATTGCTGCTGGGCGCGGGCGTGATGCTGCTGGGCGGCTGCTGGTCCTCGATGCGCGGGGACACCTATTCGCGCGACGAGGCGCGGCAGGTGCAGCGGGTGGAGTACGCCACCATCGAGCACCTGCGGCCGGTGCGCATCGAGGGCACCAAGAGCGGGGTCGGCGCGGCGGTCGGCGCGGTCGCCGGCGGTGTCGGGGGCAGTTCCATGGGCGGTGGACGTGGCCAGGTCATCATGGCGGTGATCGGATCCGCCGTCGGCGGCCTGGTGGGTGGCATCGCCGAAGAGGCCATCACCCGCTCCGACGGCGTGGAGATCACCGTCCGCAAGGATGGCAGCGGCGATCTCATCGCGATCGTGCAGGCGGTGGCGCCGAACGAGATTTTCCGGGTCGGGGACCGCGTGCGGGTGATCCACGCCTACGGCAACGTGCGGGTTTCCTACTGACGGGCCTTCGCCCCGGCGGGAGCGATTTTCCCGAGGATCGCCTTCAGGCTGGCCAGCGGCACCGGCTTGCTCAGATAGTCGTCCATGCCGGCTTCCTGGCAGCGTTCCTGCACGCCCTCCGTGACATCGGCGGTCAGCGCGATGATGGGCACGCGCGGCCGGCCGTTGCCCGATTCATCCTCGATACAGCGAATCTCGCGGGCCGCGCCGAACCCGTCCATGACCGGCATATGACAGTCCATCAGGACCAGGTCGAACCGGCCTTCCTTGTATAGTTCGACTGCCCGGGCGCCGTTCTCGGCGATGGTGACGCTGCAGCCGAGCTTTTCCAGCATCTTGCCGGCCACTTTCTGGTTGACGGGATTGTCCTCGGCGACCAGCACGTTGCAGTGCCCGGGGGCCGGTGCCGCCACGTCCGCTTTCGCCGGAGCGGCCGGCTGCCCGCCGGGCGCATCGCAGGGCGGCAGGCTGATCTCGAACCAGAAGCGCGATCCCGTTCCCGGGGTGCTCTCTCCGCCGACGCGGCCGCCCAGCAGGGTGGCGACCTCCTTGGCGCGCGCCAGTCCCAGGCCCAGGCCGCCGTGCGCGCGGCGCGAACTCTCGTCGGCCTGCGTGAATTTCTCGAAGAGCGTGTCCAGCTCGTTTTTCGCGATGCCCGTGCCGGTGTCGGCGACCGTGAAGCGCAGGGTGTCGCGGTCACCGGCCGGCTTCGCTTCCACGCTGACCCGGATGCTGCCCCGGGCGGTGAACTGGGTCGCGTTGTCGAGGAAGGTCATGAGGATCTGGCGCAGGCGCGCACGATCGGTGCGGTACCAGTCCCGCACGGCGGGCCCGGCCTGGCATTCGACGGTGACCGGCTTGTCCACCACCGCCGCGCGCGCCACGGCGACGATCTGCTCGCACAGGCGCACCGGGTTCACGGCTTCCTCGCGCACCTCCACCTGGCCGCTCTCCAGTTGCGCGATCTCGAGAATCTGGCTGACGATGTCCAGCAGCAGCTGCGTGGAGGTGTTGATCGTCTCCAGTTGATCTTCCTGTTCGCTGGTCAGCTTGCTGGCGGCGAGCAGCTGCGCCATGCCGAGGATGCCGTTGATCGGCGTGCGCAGCTCGTGGCTCATGTTGCTGAGGAAGTTCGACTTGGCGCGGCTCGCCATCTCGGCCTGGCGCATCGCCTCGCGCAGCCGCTCGGTGCGCGATTCCACCATGTCCTGCAGGTGATCGCGGTGGTGCCGGAGGTTGCGCATGGTGATCTCCAGCTTGTCATGCGCCTCGGTGAGTTCCAGCTGGCGCTGGTACAGGTCGAGGAACACCTGCGTCTTGCGCCGGATGATCTCCGGGTTCTCGCTCTTCAGGAGGTAGTCCACGGCGCCGGCCCGGTACCCAGACAGCACGGACTTGTCGTCGGTCATCCCGGTACAGAAAATGATCGGCGTATCCCGGTTCAGCGTGCCCCGGTCGATTTCCTCGGCCGCCTCCAACCCGGACATCCGGGGCATGCGCAGGTCCATCAGGATGACCGCGAAGCGGCGCTCCGCGGCCAGCCGGACCGCCTCGGCGCCGCTCCCCGCCGTGACGATCTCGGCGGGCAGTTCCGCCAGCGTGCCCTCCATCAGGTCGATGTTGTCGGGATCGTCATCCACCACCAGCACGGCTGCTTTCTGGTTGTCGGGCATGCGGGATTCCAGGGGTGTACGGGGTGCCGGGTGCGCCGGGACGGTATCTCTGACGGTGTCTCTGTAGGTAAGGCTTAAGCCTTGCCTACAAGTATAGACCTTGAACTTTTTCCGCCCGACCGCATCTTAAGCGCGGGTTGAATCCCATCCGCCGCGGCGACTGCGCGATGTGAATGCTTTTTCACGGTGGCCGATTTGATATAGTTCGGCCCCCTCTGCAGAAACTGTCGGCACCTCGGACAGAACGGATATCCATTATCGTGATCGAACTGAAATCACTGACCAAGCGATTTGGCTCATTTACCGCCGTCGACGGCATCAGCCTCTCGGTGCAGTCCGGCGAGGTGCTGGGCTTCCTCGGCCCCAACGGCGCCGGCAAGTCCACCACCATGAAGATGCTCACCGGCTTCCTGCCGCCCACCGCCGGTACCGCGGTGGTGAACGGCTGTGATGTGCAGGAGAACACCCTGCAGGCGCAGCGCCAGATCGGCTACCTGCCGGAAGGGGCGCCCCTGTACGGCGACATGAGCGTCGGCCGCTTCCTGCGCTTCATCGCGGAAATCCGTGGCTTCCGCGGCGGCGAGGCGGAGAAGCGCGTGCTGCAGTCGGTGGACAGGCTGGAACTGCGCGGCGTGTATCACCAGAGCATCGAGACGCTCTCCAAGGGCTTCAAGCGCCGCGTCGGCCTGGCGCAGGCGATCCTGCACGACCCGAAGGTGCTGATCCTCGACGAGCCCACCGACGGGCTGGACCCGAACCAGAAGCACCAGGTCCGGCAGCTGATCCAGGCGCTGTCGCAGGACAAGATCGTGGTGATCTCCACGCACATCCTGGAAGAGGTGTCCGCGGTCTGCACGCGGGCGGTGATCATCTCAGCCGGCCGCGTGGTGGCCGACGGCACGCCGGTCGAGCTGGAGCAGCGTTCGCGGCACCACCAGGCCGTGTCGCTGGTGATGAATGCGGAGATCGACGTCTCCAGCCTGCGCGGACTGCCCGGCGTCGCGGATGTGCAGACCGACGAAAGCGGCCAGCAGGTGACGGTGTTCCCGGCCAACGGCCAGGCCATCTTCCCGCACGTGCAGGCGCTTGTGCAGGAGAAAGGCTGGCAGGTGGAGGCCATGCACGTGGAGCGCGGCCGGCTGGATGAAGTGTTCCGCGAGATCACCATCGGAGGTGCGCAATGAATGCCGTGGGTATCCTGTTCCGGCGGGAGCTGGGCGCGTATTTCGCCACGCCGCTGGCTTACGTCTACACCACCATCTTCCTGATGCTGGCGGGCGTGTTCACGTTCTATCTCGGTAATTTCTACGAGCGCCAGCAGGCAGACCTGGTCTCATTTTTCAATTTTCACCCGTGGCTGTACCTGTTCCTGGTGCCAGCGGTTTCCATGCGGCTGTGGGCCGAGGACCGGCGCAGCGGCGTGATCGAACTGCTGATGACACTGCCGGTGCGCAACTTCGAACTGGTGCTGGGCAAGTTCCTCGCGGCCTGGGTGTTCACCGGGCTGGCGCTGGCGCTGACCTTCCCGGTCTGGCTGACGGTCAGCTACCTCGGTGATCCGGACCACGGCGTGATCCTCGCCAGCTACCTCGGCAGCTGGCTGATGGCCGGCAGCTTCCTGGCCGTCGGCTCGTGCATGTCGGCCGCGACGCGCAACCAGGTGATCGCGTTCATCTTCACGCTGGTGACCTGTTTCATCTTCATCGTCAGCGGTTTCAGCATGGTGCTGGACGCGTTCAGCGGCTGGGCGCCCACCGCGGTGCTCGACGCGATCGCCGCACTCAGCTTCCTGACCCACTTCGATGCCATCGCGAAGGGGGTGATCAGCGCCCGTGACCTGCTCTACTTCGTCGGCATGATCGTGGTCTGGCTGCTGGCGACTTCCATAGTGATCGATCTGAAGAAGGCGGAATGATGCGTCACAGAACCCTGTACTCCTGGTCCGGCCTGGGCCTGCTGGCCATTGCCTTCCTGGCCTTCATGCTGGTCAACAGCTACCTGCTGCGAAGCTGGCGCGTGGACCTCACCGAGGGCAACCTCTACACGGTGTCCGAGGGGTCTCAGAACATCCTCGCGTCCATCGACGAGCCCATCAACCTGTACTTCTTCTACTCCGACAAGGAGACGCGCGGGCTGACCTCGCTGCGCGACTACGCTCAGCGCGTGCGCGAGCTGCTGGAGGAGTTCGAGATTCACGCCGGCGGCAAGATCAGCCTGCATGTCATCGACCCGGAGCCGTTCTCCGAGCAGGAAGACCGCGCGGCCGCCTTCGGTCTGCAGGGCATCCCGCTGGAGGCCGGCGGGCGCGAGATCTATTTCGGGCTGGCGGGCACCAACGCGGTCGACAGCCGCCAGGTCATCCCGTTCTTCCAGCCCGACAAGGAAGCCTTCCTCGAGTACGACGTCAGCAAGCTGATCTACCGGCTGGCGAACCCGGAGAAACCGGTCATTGGCCTGCTTTCCGATCTCGACATCAACGGGGGCTATGACATGCAGACCCGGCAGCCGAAGCCGGCCTGGATGGTCATCGAGCAACTGCGCGAGGATTTCGAGATCCGCGAACTGGAACCGGACATGACCAGGATCGAGGAGGACATCGACCTCCTGCTGGTGGTGCATCCGAAGGTGATCGCGGACAGCGCCTTCTTCGCCATCGACCAGTTCGTGCTGAAGGGCGGCCACGCGGTCGTCTTCGTCGACCCGTTCTCCGACCGTGACCAGCCGGCGGGCATGCAGGATCCCATGGCGCTGCCGGGGCGCAGTTCCGAGATGCCGAAGCTGTTCAAGGCCTGGGGGGTCGAGATGCCGGTCGAGAAGGTGCTGGCCGATGCCGGCGCCGCGCTGATGGTCAGTGTCGGCCAGCAGGTGGTCCGGCATCTCGGACTGATCGGCCTGCCCCGCGAGCTGATCAACAACGAGGATGTCGTCACCGGTGGCCTGGAGACCGTCAACGTCAGCTCCAGCGGCGTGCTGCAGCCGCTGGAGGCGCGGACGACGCAGAT
The DNA here is from genome assembly GCA_041682035.1 of Pseudomonadales bacterium. Lineage (GTDB taxonomy): Bacteria > Pseudomonadota > Gammaproteobacteria > Pseudomonadales > JBFGWM01 > JBFJWR01. The sequence continues at coordinate 8,039 of JBFKKR010000036.1, forward strand.
CACGCCGCTGATGCATTCCAGCGAATACGCCATGCTCATCGACAAGGGACGGCTCGATTTCCTGCCCAACCCCGAGGCGTTGCAGCGTGATTTCGTGCCGGACGGCCAGCAGCACATCATCGCCGCGCGCATCAGCGGCAAGGCGAAGAGCGCCTTCCCCGACGGCTTCGAGGGTGCCGAGGATCCGGTCGCCGAGGCAGACAGCATCAACGTGATCGTGGTGGGCGACACCGACATCCTCTCTGACCGCCTGTGGGTGCGCGTGGAGGAATTCTTCGGGAGCCGCATCGCCACGCCGTGGGCGGACAACGGCAGCTTCCTGTTCAACGCCATCGACAACCTGAGCGGCAGCGAAGACCTGATCGGCCTGCGCACGCGCGGCACCTTCCATCGCCCGTTCACGGTGGTCGCGGACCTCAAGCGGCAGGCGGAAGACCGTTTCCGTGACAGCGAGAAACGGCTGACCGCACAGCTGCAGGAACTGGAAAGCAAGCTCAGCGAGCTCAACCAGGCCGGTGACAACGTGATCGCCCTGAGCGAGGAGCAGCGCCGCGAACTGGAGCGTTTCCAGAAGGAAAAACTGAAGATCCGCCGCGAACTGCGCGATGTGCAGCACAACCTGGAGAAGGATATCGAGCAGCTCGGCACCGCGCTGAAGGTGTTCAATATCGGGTTCGTCCCGCTGCTGATCTCGGTGATCGCGCTCGTCGTCGCGCTGCGGCGCAGGCATGGCAGCCGCGCGCTGAAGCTGGCGGAGGAGGGCGTCCGCACATGAGGAAACAGTCGTTACTGATCCTGGCCGGCCTCGCGGTCGTCCTGGTGCTGCTCGGCAGCTGGAGCGTGCGCCAGCAGCAGCCGGCGGACACGCTCGCCGAGGTGCGCAAGCCGCTTTTACCCGATCTGCAGGAAACGCTCGGTGATGTCGTGGGCGTGACCATCCGCGCCGCCGGTGACACGGTCATCCTGGAAGCACGCCAGCAAGACGGCGGCTGGGTGGCGGCAAACAAGGGCGGTTACCCCCTGAAAACCGCCAGGTTGCGGGAACTGCTCGAGGCGCTGGCCGAGGCCGAGTTCCAGGAGGCCAAGACCAGCAATCCGCAGCAGTACCACCACCTCGGCCTGCAGGACATCAAGGAAGAGGACAGCAAGGCGCTGCACATCACCATCGAACGCAAGGGACAGCCGGCGCTGGATGTGCTGATCGGCAACAAGGCGGCTGGCTGGAACACCAGCTACGCGCGCCTGCTGTCGGACCCGCAAAGCTGGGTGCTGGACCGCGAGATCACCGTCGACCGCGAAACCGTGGACTGGATCGAGCAGGACGTGATCGATATCGACCTCGATCGCGTGCAGAGCGTGGAGCACACCGCGCCCGACGGCGAAACGCTGCGCATCAGCAAGGAGCACCCGGACCAGCCGGTCTTCGATGTCGACGCCATTCCGGAGGGCAAGGTGCTGACCTACGAGGCGGTGCCGGAGGTGATCGCCGACGTCATCGACAACCTGCGGCTGGAGGACGTGGCGCCAGCCGACGGCTTCCCATGGCCGCAGGACAGCACCTACCTGGGCACCTTCCGTACCTTTGACGGCCTGGTCATCACCAGTCGCGCACAGAAGCGCGACGACGAGCACTTCGTTGCGCTGGACGTCGCCTACGATCCGGCCGGCCGCTGGCAGGCGCCGGGCACCGGGGATGACGGGGCCGCGGCTGGCGAAGCCGGGGAAGCGGCGTCGGCCGGCACGGCGGATACAGAGGGCGCCGCCGGAGCGGCGCAGGGTGAGGACGCTGCCGTGGCGGAAAGCGGCGATGGTCCCGAGGTCGAGGAGATGGAAGCCGACGCCGCCACCCGGGTGATGCTGGGTGAGGAGGAAGCGGAGGCCGAGGCCGCCGCCCTGCAGAAGAAACTGGCCGGCTGGGTTTTCCGCATTCCGGAGTACCGCTACAAGGGTTTCATCAAGCGCATCGGTGAAATCGTGAAGAACGAGGAGACCGGGAGTGGTGACGAGGGGGATACGGCCGGCACCGGTGCGGAAGCGCCTTCTCCCGGCTGATGTGAACCGATGACCGGGGTGCTCGACGTGCGCGGCGGACCGGATGCGATCCGCATGCTGCGCGAGCACGGCCTGCGCCCCGGCGACGTTCGCGTGATCGTCGGCGCCTCGGGCGGGCCGAAATGGCTGGTGCTCAACGGGCTGGACCGCCACCTGCTGCAGCACTTCGTGCCGGACCTGCAGGGGCCGGTACACCTGCTCGGTTCGTCCATCGGCACCTGGCGTTTCGCCTGCTGGGCGCAGGCTGACCCGCTGGCTGCGCTGGACCGGTTCGAAGAGGCCTACCTGGCGCAGCGCTACCCGGAGAAGGTCACTGCGCAGCTGGTGACCGAGGAAGGCTACCGGATTCTCGATCACCTGCTGGGTGAACAGGGCATCCGCGAGATTCTCGACAACGCGCGCCTGCGCACCAACATCGTGACCGTCCGCGGCCGCCACCTGGTGCAGGCGGATCACCGGTTCCTGATGCTGCTCGGCCTGGTTATCGGGGCGCTGTCCAACCTGGCGACCCGCCGGCTGCTCGGCCTGAGCTTCGAACGAATCCTCTTTCACGTGCGCTCGGAGGTGCCGGCGCGCTTTCACCGCCTGACCGACCTGCCGACGCGCAACGTCGTGCTGACGCAGGCCAACCTGCGCAGCGCGCTGATGGCTTCCGCCTCGATACCCGGCGTGCTCGCCGCCGTGCGTGGAATCCCCGGTGCGCCGCCGGGCACCTACTATGATGGCGGCGTGACCGATTACCACTTCGACATTCCGTTTCACCAGTCGGACGGGCTGGTGTTCTATCCGCATTTCTATCCGCGCATCACGCCCGGCTGGTTCGACAAGCTGCTGCACTGGCGCGGGCCGGCGCGGGATCACTACCGCAACGTGCTGCTGGTGGCGCCCTCGGCGGAGTTCGTCGCCTCGCTGCCGCACGGCAAGATCCCTGACCGCAACGACTTCCACAAGCTGGATGACGAAGCGCGCCTGAAGTACTGGCGCAAGGTGATCGACGCCAGCCGGGCGCTGGGCGATGCGTTCGGTGAACTGCTGGAGAAACAGGAATTCGGAGCACGGGTACGGCCGTTGTGAGCGGGGACGCTGCCATGACCTGGCAGCACTGGCTGGCTGTTTTCTCGCTGTTCGCGGCCTGTTATTTTGCGATCACGCAGCCTTTGCTGCAGGCGCTCAGCCGCAAAATGCTGGGCCGGCCCTTCACCATCCGCCTGGGCACGCCGTGGGACGCAAGCGACCGGGCGCAGCGCTGGGACGTGCTCTACAGCGCTGTGAGTTTCATGCTCGCGCTGGTGCTGTCGATGCTGTTGTTCGAGCAGCTGATCCACCAGGGCTGGCTACCCCCGGCGGGAAAGATCGGCAGGTGATTCCGGAACCATCCGGAACCATCCCGTGGGTCAGGTTTCAACCTGACCGCGGTCAGACTGAAGTCTGACCTACGAATTGGGGTTTGACCTACGGTTTTGGTTTTGCCGGCGCGATGACCTGGTCACCCACGCGCGCTTCCTTCAACTGCAGCGTGAAGACGCTGTCGTCCTCCTTCTGTTCCAGCCGCAGCGGCAGCCACTGCCACTTCGGCACGAACCACATCCGCGTCTCGCGGTCCGAGTCGGGTTCACGCACGCGCACCACCCGCACCGTCTTCACGCGGCCGGCGAAGGTATCGCGTTCCTCCTCGCCCTCGACGGCGAATTCGTAGGTCTTGATGCGGCCCTTCTCGGCCACCTCGTAGGTCATCCTGTCGCGACCGGCCGCGAGGTCCAGGCGCAGCTGGATGCGCGAGGAGAAGCGGTCCTGCAGACCTGCCGGCGCCGGTTCGGTGCTGGTCTCTTTCTTGTACGTGTGTGTCACCTGGTTGCGCTTCCAGTCGAATTCCTCGCGCTGCTCGCGCTTCTTGATCAGCATCGACAGCGTGTAGCGGTAGCGGTCCGGCCGCAGGGAACCATCGACGTACCGGAACTGGCTGTGTTCCTCGGCGCTCACGACCACGGCGGAGAGGGTCTGCGCCGCGTGGTAGGTGCCGCCGTGGTCCAGACTCAGCGTCTCCACCGCCTCGCCGTTCATCCCGGAATAGTTCGCTTCGTAGACGGCGCGGTAGACCGGCAGCGGCGGCGCCTTCCCTTCGGCATGCGCGTGGCTGACCAGCGCGGCCAGCAGCAGCCAGGCGAAGAAATGTTTTTGCAGGCGCAGGACGATGTTCATGGCAGTTCCTCTGTCCATCGGACGCCGCCGGGCGGCAGGAGTTCCCCATCCAGCCAGGCCGCGCCGTCACGGTAACGCAGCCGGCCCTCACAGTACCAGCGCACCGCCAGCGGGTACATGCGGTGCTCGACCTGCTGCACGCGCTGCGCGAGGCTGGCCTCGGTGTCAACCGCCTCGATCGGGATGCGGGCCTGCAGCACCGCTGGTCCGCCATCGAGATCGGACGTGACGAAGTGGATGGTCGCGCCGTGTTCGCGATCCCCGGCCGCCAGCGCGCGCCGGTGCGTGTGCAGGCCGGGATAGAGCGGCAGCAGCGAAGGATGGATGTTGAGCATGCGGCCGGCGTGGCGGCCGATGAAGGCATCGCCAAGGATACGCATGAACCCGGCCAGCACCAGCAGGTCCGGCCGGTGCGCGTGGATGGCGTCGGCGAGCTGCGCATCGAACGCCTCGCGCGCAGGGAATTCCGTATGATCGACGCAGTCCGCCGCAATGCCGGCGCGGCGGGCGCGGTCCAGTGCGCGCGCCTGCGGGCGATTGCTGATCGTGGCGACGATGCGGCCGCCCAGCACACCGCGTTGCTGGGCGTCGATCAGTGCCTGCAGATTGCTGCCTTCCCCGGAGACCAGCACCACGATGCGCGCGGCACCCGTGCTGCTCATGAAGCGCGGAAGAGCACGCGGTCGGCGTCCGCCTCCGGCGCGGTGATGATGCGCCCGCAGCACCACGCCTGCTCCCCGGCGTCCTGCAGCAGGGCGACTGCATGACCGGCTGCCGCGGAGGGCACCACCAGCACCATGCCGACGCCACAGTTGAAGGTGCGCAGCATCTCCTTTTCGGCCACGTTGCCCTGTTCCTGCAGCCAGCGGAAGACCGCCGGCCACGCCCACGACGACGTGTTGATTTCCGCACAGACGCCCTCCGGCAGCACGCGCGGCAGGTTCTCGGGCAATCCGCCGCCGGTGATGTGGGCGGCCGCGTGCAGGGGCACCTCGCGCATCATGCCGCGCACCGACTGCACATAAATGCGGGTGGGCTCCAGCAGCGCATCCAGTAACGGGCGGCCGCTGACCGGCGTGTCCGGTGCCGTGCCGGACACCTCGAGCACCTTGCGGATCAGCGAGTAGCCGTTGGAGTGCGGTCCCGAGGAGGCCAGCGCGATCAGGGCATCCCCGGCAGCCACCTTCGCGCCGGTGATCATGCCGTCGCGCTCGACGACGCCGACCGTGAAGCCGGCCACGTCGTAATCGCCGGCGGCGTACATGCCGGGCATCTCCGCCGTCTCGCCGCCCACCAGCGCGCAGCCGGCCTGCTCGCAGCCGTCAGCCACGCCGGCGACGAGGTCCGCCGCGCGGTCCACATCGAGCCGGCCGGTGGCGTAATAGTCGAGGAAGAACAGCGGTTCGGCCCCGGTGACCAGCAGGTCGTTCACGCACATCGCGACCAGGTCGATTCCCACGCCGCGGTGGCGGCCGTGCTCGATGGCCAGGCGCAGCTTGGTGCCGACGCCATCGGTGCTGGAGACCAGCACCGGCTCCCGGTAGCCGGCCGGGATGGCGCAGAACGCGCCGAAGCCGCCGATCCCGGTCAGCACCTCCGGGCGCCTCGTGCGCGCCGCCAGCGGGCCGATGCGCCGGACGAGTTCGTTGCCGGCGTCGATATCGACCCCGGCGGACTGGTAGGAGAGGCCCTCGGCGGGCTTCGATGGGTCAGGCATGCGTGAAATTTCCCCGGGCGGAGCCGGCTGCAGGCGGGCGCGGCGCCGGCGGTGGCTTGCGGTAATTCATGAGGCCGCTATTCTAGCGCGAACTTCACGAGCGAGTCGCCAGAGCCATGCCTTCGCCGAGCCGTCCCCGGTCCCGTCCCGCTTCTGCCTGGTGGCGGGTGCTGGTCCTGCTGGTCCTCGTCGCCGCCACGGCGCGCACCGCCGTGGCCGTCGAGGTCGAGGGCCTCACCGAGTTTTCCAGCCTGGTCGCCTCGCGCAGCGACGACGATCGTGCCCGGCTCGCCCGGCGCGGCCTGGCCGAGGTGATCGTGCGCCTGGCCGGCAGCAGCAGCGTGCTGTCCGAACCGGCGGTCATGAACGCGCTGGACCGGGCCGAGAGCTACCTCGTCCGCTCCCGCTACGAATCGACGGAGTTCACCCTCGAGGGCGATGACGGGCAGGAGCGGCCCGCCGACCGGCTGATCCTCTCCTTCAGCCAGGCCGGCATCGACCGGCTGCTGACGGACGCGGGCTTGCCGCACTGGGGCAAGGACCGGCCCGAGGTGCTGGCCTGGGTGGTGATGAACGAAGGGGCGGAGGAGCAGTGGGTCACCGGCACAGACCACCAGCTGGGCGCGTGGCTGGATGCGCAGGCGAAGCGGCGTGGCCTGCCGCTGCGCTTCCCGCTGCAGGATCTCACTGACCAGATGGCGCTGTCCGCCGGTGCGGTGCGGCAGATGGAGGTCGCCAGCATCGAGTCCGCCTCGCGGCGCTACGGGGTCGATCACGTCATCGCCGGTATCGTCACGCCGACGGCGGCAGGGTTTCGCGGCCGCTGGCTGGTCCTGATCCGGGGCGAGGCGGTGAAACTGGATGAACAGGCGGCCTCGCTGGATACCCTGACCGCCAATGTCCTCGGCGCCGCCGCCGACCGCATGGCCGCCCGCTATGCCGTCCGGCCGTCCGACGGCAGCCTCACGCGGGTGCGGCTGAGCATCGAGAACCTGCAGACCCTGGGTGACTACGCGCGGCTCGACGCGGCGCTCGCGAAGATGGCGCCGGTCAAGAAATCCATGCTGTCCGAAGTGCGCGGCGGCACCGTCGTCTACCAGCTCGAGATCGAGGGCAGTACGCGCCAGCTCATCGACCTGCTGGCGCTGAACCGCAACCTGCATGCCGGCCTGGACCCCGAGCAGGACAGCGCGTCGGTCTGGCGCCTGCACTACCGCTACACCCCCTGAGCCATGCCTGAAGAGCTGAAAGCTTCGGACATCCTGCCGCTGCCGGTCAGCAGGCCGCTGGTGCTCGGAACGCTGGCGGCGCTGCTGCTGCTCATCTGGCTGCTGCAGCCGATCCTGGCGCCGTTCCTGATCGGCGTCGCGCTGGCCTACCTCGGCGACCCGGTCGTGGACCGGCTCGAGGCGCGCGGCCTGTCGCGCACGCTGGGTGTCTGTGTCGTGTTCCTGGTGCTGACGCTGCTCAGCGTGCTGCTGCTCTTCCTGCTGGTGCCGATGCTGGTCAAGCAGCTGGCGCTGCTGCAGTCGAGCCTGCCGCTGATCGTGGAGTGGCTGCAGGGCAGGGCAGTGCCCTGGGTCGAGCGGACCTTCGACATGAAGGTCGACTGGCTGGAGCCGGCCCGCCTGCGCGAACTGTTCACCAGCGGCTTCGGTGGCGCGATGGAGTTCTGGGGACCGCTGGTCAAGCGCATCTCGCAGTCCGGCATGGCGGTGCTGGGCTGGCTGATCAACCTCGGGCTGGTGCCGGTCGTCACGTTCTACCTGCTGCGCGACTGGGACGACCTCATCGCGCGGATGCGGAGCTACATCCCGCGGCGCTACGAGCCGAAATGCGTGCAGCTGGCGCTGGAATGCGACGAGGTCATCTCCGCGTTCGTGCGTGGCCAGCTGCTGGTGATGATCTCGCTGGGCATTTTCTACAGCGCCGGCCTGATGGTGGTCGGACTCGACCTCGCCCTGCTGATCGGCATGCTGGCCGGGCTGGCCGGCGTGGTGCCCTATCTCGGCTTCGTGGTCGGTGTCGGCGCCGCGACGATCGCCGCGCTGATCCAGTTCCCGGACCTGCTGCACGTCGGGCTGGTGCTGCTGGTGTTCGGCGCGGGCCAGGCGCTGGAATCGATGATCCTCACACCGCTGCTGGTCGGCGACCGGATCGGCCTGCACCCGGTGGCGGTGATCTTCGCGGTGCTGGCCGGCGGGCAGCTGTTCGGCGTGACCGGTGTGCTGCTGGCGCTGCCGGTGGCGGCGGTGCTGGCGGTGATGTTCCGTCACCTGAAAGTGGAGTACCTCGAGAGCGACTGGTACCTGCACATGAACCGCCCACCGGGCGAGGTGCCGGGCGTGGAGCCCGCCGCGCTTGCCGTCACTGAACCGTCCGCCGCAGCCCCAGCTGCGTCCGGCGAGCCCGATGCCGGGCGCGACGACCCGCCATCCGCGTCCGCGCCGCCGGCCCCGAAAGCGGAGTGAGCGCCGGGTCCCAGCTGCCGCTGGCCATCCGCCTGCGGGAGGAAGCCTGTTTCGAGCGTTTCTCAGTCGGCGCCAACGCGGCGCTGGTGACCTCGCTGCAGGAATGGCTCACGCCGGCGGTGCGCGGGCAGAACATGTTCCTCTGGGGCGTTGCCGGCAGCGGCCGGTCCCACCTGTTGCAGGCCGTCTGCCGGCGCGCCGCGGAACAGGGCCTGGACTATGCCTACGTGCCGCTGGACGGTTCCCTGCCGGTTGCCCCCGAAATGCTGGAGGGCCTGGGCCGTTACCCGATCGTGGTACTGGACGATCTGCACTGCATTCTGCAGGCGCCCGGCTGGCCGGAGGCGCTGTTCCGGCTTTTCAACGAGAACCTCGACACCGGCGGCAGCCTGCTGGTCTCGGCGGACGCGGCGCCGCGCCGGCTGCCGGTGCCGCTGCCGGATCTCGCCACCCGCCTGTCGCGCTGCGTGGTGATGGAGGTCGAGCCGTTGCAGGGCGACGCTGCCCTGGAAATGTTCCGCGCGCGCGCCGCGGAGCGCGGCCTGGAGATCAGCAGCGAGGTGTTCGGCTTCCTGCTGCGGCGTGCCCCGCGTGACCTGCCGGCGCTGCTGGCGATCCTCGAGCAGCTCGATGACGCCGCCCTGGCGGCGCAGCGCCGGCTGAGCGTGCCCTTCGTCAAGGAGGTGCTGGGATGGTGAGTGCCCGCGCCCTGTGGGCCACCCTTCAGGGTGACGGGTTCAATTGGATATGCCCGTAAGGCTGAAGCCTTCCCTACGGTGACTGGCGGTACGGCGAGCGCCGGCCCAGGTCTTCGGTGATCGCATCCACCGCATCGCGCTCCTGTTCCAGGAAGTGCCCGACGGCGCGGCCCAGTTCCGGGTCGGCCAGCCAGTGCCAGGAATGGGTGCGCACCGGCAGGAAACCCCGCGCGATCTTGTGTTCCCCCTGCACGCCCGGATCGCAGGTTTTCAGGCCGCGCCGGATGCAGTAGTCGATGCCCTGGTAGTAGCAGGTGGCGAAGTGCAGGCCGGGCAGCGGATCGGAGCAGCCCCAGTAGCGCCCGTAGAGGGTGTCCGCGGAACGCAGGTAGAGCGCGGCGCCGATGCAGGCGCCGGCGCGCAGCGCGCGCACCAGCACCAGGTGTTCCGGCATGGTCTCGGCCAGCCGCGTGAAAAAATCCGCTTCCAGGTAGCCGAACTGCCCGTGGCGCAGGTAGGTGGACTGGTAGAGCCGGTAGAAGTGCGACCAGTGTTCCGGGCGGATGGCCTCCGCTTCCAGCGTCTCGAAAGTGATCCCCGCCTCCGCCAGCCGGCGCTGTTCCTGGCGGATGTTCTTGCGCTTCTTCGAAGAAAGGCTGGCGAGGAATTCCCCGAAATCCCGGTAGCCGGCATTGGTCCACTGGTAGCGCCAGCCGTCACGGCGCAGCAGGCCACCCGGCAGCGTCGCGGCCGCTTCCGCCGGGAACAGCAGGTGCCAGGAGGAGAAACGGTGCTCGGCCGCCAGCTGGCGCACCGCTGCGAAGAAGCTGGCGGTGACCGCCGGGCGGTCGGCTTCGCGCAGGCAACCGATGCGCGGCCCGACGCAGGGCGTGAAGGGGATCGCGGTGAGCAGCTTGGGAAAGTAGCTGCGCCCGTTGCGCTGCCAGAAGTCGGCCCAGGCCCAGTCGAACACGTACTCGCCCATGGAATGTGATTTCAGGTAGAGCGGCATGGCTGCCAGCAGCGCGCCGTCGTCCTCGCGCAGGGTGAGGTGCAGCGGCTGCCAGCCCGTCCCGGCCGAGGCGCTGCCCGACTGCTCCAGCGCCGCCAGGAACTCGTGACGGGTGAACGGGTGGTCGCGGCCGAACAGCCGGTTCCAGCCGGCCGCATCGATCTCGTCGAAATCCTGGTGAACGTGGACCTGCATGGGTTTCATCTGTTCGACGGTGGTGGGGCTCCTGTATACTGCCCGATCGCGAAAAACCCCGTCGAATCATGAAGAGCGCTGAAGTCCGACAGAGATTCCTCGATTACTTCGCCCGCCAGGGCCACGAGGTCGTGCCCAGCAGTCCGCTGGTGCCCGCCAACGACCCGACCCTGCTGTTCACCAACGCCGGCATGGTGCAGTTCAAGGACGTGTTCCTCGGACGTGACCCGCGCAGCTACACGCGGGCCGCCAGCTCGCAGCGCTGCGTGCGCGCCGGCGGCAAGCACAACGACCTCGAGAACGTCGGTTATACCGCGCGCCACCACACCTTCTTCGAGATGCTCGGCAACTTCAGCTTCGGCGATTACTTCAAGCGCGATGCCATCCGTTACGCCTGGGAATTTCTCACCGGAGACCTCGGTCTGCCGCCGGAGAAGCTCTGGGTCACGGTTTTTCAGGACGACGACGAGGCGGCGCAGATCTGGCTGGAGGAAGTCGGCGTGCCGGCGGAGCGGTTCTCCCGCCTCGGCGAGAAGGACAACTTCTGGGCGATGGGTGACACCGGGCCCTGCGGACCCTGCTCGGAGATCTTCTACGACCACGGACCGGACGTGGCCGGCGGCCCGCCCGGCAGCCCCGATGACGACGGCGACCGCTACATCGAGATCTGGAACCTGGTGTTCATGCAGTTCGAGCGAGCCGCCGACGGCACCCTGACACCGCTGCCCAAACCCTCCGTCGACACCGGCATGGGCCTGGAGCGCATCGCCGCCGTCATGCAGGGTGTGCACAGCAACTACGAGATCGACCTGTTCCAGAACCTGCTGGCGGCCTGCGCGCAGGCCACCGGCCACGCCGACACGACCACCGCCTCGCTGCGCGTGATCGCCGACCACATCCGCTCCTGCGGTTTCATGGTCTGCGACGGCGTGGTGCCTGCCAACGAGGGCCGCGGCTACGTGCTGCGGCGCATCGTGCGGCGCGCGCTGCGGCACGGCCACAAGCTGGGCGCGACCGGGCCGTTCTTCGCCGACCTCGTGCCGGCGCTGGTGCGGGAGATGGGCGACGCCTTTCCCGAGCTGAAACAGCGCGAGGCGCAGATCCGCAAGGTGCTGCGCACCGAGGAGGAGCAGTTCGCCCGCACCCTCGACCAGGGCATGCGCGTGCTGACCGAGGAGATGGCGCAGCTGAAAGGCAAGACCATTCCCGGCGAGGTCGCCTTCCGGCTCTACGACACCTACGGCTTCCCGGTCGATCTCACCGCCGATGTCGCGCGTGAGCACGGCCTGGCGGTGGACCAGGCCGGCTTCGAGCGCGAGATGGATGCCCAGCGCGAACGCGCGCGCGGCGCCAGCCGCTTCAAGGCGGATTATGGCCATGCCGGTCTCGACCTGGACGCGGCGTCCGCGTTCACCGGCTACACCGACGAGGACGGTGTCTCGGCGGTCGTCACCCTGCTGCGGGACGGGAACGAGGTCGATGCGCTGGCCGCCGGCGAGGAAGGGCTGGTCGTGCTGGCCGAGACCCCGTTCTATGCCGAGTCCGGCGGCCAGGTCGGCGATCGCGGCACGCTGCACGGCGATGACTGCAGCTTCGAGGTCACCGACACCCGCAAGGAAGGCGAGGCCATCGTCCACGTCGGCCGGGTGCACTCGGGCACGGTGCGCAGGGGCATGCAGCTGCGCGCGACGATCGACACGGCGCGGCGGCAGGCGACGCGGCTCAATCACTCGGCCACGCACCTGATGCACGCCGCGCTGCGCGAGGTGCTCGGTGAGCACGTGACGCAGAAGGGCTCGCTGGTGGAACCGGCGCGGCTGCGCTTCGACTTCTCCCACTTCGAACCGCTGACGGCGGAAGAACTGCAGCGCATCGAGGATCGCGTCAACGAGGAAATCCGCCGCAACACCGAGGTGCAGACCAGCGTATGCGGCATCGACGAGGCGCGTGAGCGGGGCGCGATGATGCTGTTCGGCGAGAAATACGGCGACGAAGTGCGCATGCTGACGATGGGCGAGGGCTACTCGGTGGAGCTCTGCGGCGGCACGCACGTGCGCCGCACCGGCGACATCGGCCTGTTCCATATCGTCTCCGAGACCGGCATCGCCGCCGGCGTGCGCCGCATCGAGGCGGTGACCGGGGCCGGCGCGTTGCGCGCGCTGCGCGATGCCGAGGCGGCGCTGGCCGGCGTGGCGGCAGCGGTCAGGGCGGAACCGGCCGAGGCGGCCGAGAAGGTGCAACGCCTGCAGCAGCGCAACCGCGAACTCGAGAAGGAGATCGAGCGGCTGAAGGCGAAGGTCGCCACCTCCGGCGGCACGGACCTCGCGGCCGGCGCGGTCGAGGTGGACGGCGTGAAGATCCTGGTCGCGCAGCTCGACGGCGTGGAGCCCAAGACCCTGCGCGAGACCATGGATCGGCTCAAGGACCGGCTGGGCACCTGCGCGATCGTGCTGGGCTCGGTGCGCGAGGGCAAGGTCAGCCTGATCGCCGGGGTGTCGAAGGATGCCACGGATCGCATCCGGGCCGGTGAGCTCGTCAACATGGTGGCGGGGCAGGTCGGCGGCAAGGGTGGCGGGCGGCCGGACATGGCCCAGGCCGGCGGCAACGATCCCGCCGCGCTGCCGGGCGCCCTGCAGTCGGTGGTGCCGTGGGTGCGCGAGCGGCTCGGTGTCAGCGAAACGGAAAATTAACCAATAAGAAGGCCGCTGCCGCGCGTGGCGGCCGGTGCGGAAATTTCACATGGCTTTTCTCGTTCAGAAATTTGGTGGAACCTCGGTCGGCACGGTGGAGCGCATCGAGGCGGTCGCGGACCGCGTCCAGCGTCATCACGAACAGGGTGACCGGCTGGTGGTCGTCGTGTCGGCGATGTCCGGTGAGACCAACCGGCTGCTGTCGCTGGCGCACTCGATCATGGACCAGCCCACACCGCGCGAGCTGGACGTGATCGTCTCCACCGGCGAGCAGGTGACGATCGGGCTGCTGTCGATTGCGCTGCACAAGCGCAACGTGCCGGCGCGTTCCTATACCGGCGGGCAGGTGCGCATCATCACCGACAATGCCCACAGCAAGGCGCGCATCCGCGAGATCGACGACGAGAAGATTCACGCCGACCTGGCGGAGGGCCGCGTGGTGGTGGTCGCCGGCTTCCAGGGCATGGACATGGACGGCAACATCACCACGCTCGGCCGGGGTGGCTCGGACACGACCGCGGTAGCGCTGGCCGCCGCGCTGAAGGCGGACGAGTGCCAGATCTATACCGATGTCGACGGGATTTACACCACCGACCCGCGCGTCGTGGAGAAGGCCCGGCGCCTGACCACGATCACCTTCGAGGAGATGCTGGAGATGGCCAGTCTCGGCTCGAAGGTGCTGCAGATCCGCTCGGTGGAGTTTGCCGGCAAGTACCAGGTGCCGGTACGGGTGCTGTCCAGTTTCGAGGACGGCCCGGGGACGCTGATTACGATGGAGGATGCCAAAGCCATGGAACAACCGTCTATTGCCGGGATCGCGTTCACGCGCGACGAAGCCAAGATCGCGATACTCGGGGTGCCGGACATCCCGGGTGTCGCCGCGAATATCCTGAAGCCGATCAGCGATGCCAATATCGAGATCGACATGATCGTGCAGAACGTGGGCGAGGACGGCAGCACCCACTTCACCTTCACCGTGCACCGCAACGACCACACCCGGGCCCTTCAGATCGTCCGCAAGACGGCCGGGGAAATGGGCGCACGGGAGGTCGTTTCCGACGAGGGGATCGCCAAGGTGTCGCTGGTGGGGGTCGGCATGCGGTCCCATGCCGGGATCGCCAGCAAGATGTTCGAGGCACTGGCCAACGAGAACATCAACATCCAGATGATCTCCACCTCGGAGATCAAGATTTCCGTGGTCATCAACGAGAAATATCTCGAACTGGCCGTGCGCGCGCTGCATTCCGCGTTCGAACTCGATCGTCCGGAGGTGGCCGAGCAGGAATAGTTGGCGCACTTTGGCCGGAAATCGTCTAGAATTCAGTCGCTTGCGTGGCCAGATGGGAACTGCCGGCGCGGGCTGGTGAATAAATGAACTGGGCGTGCCGGCCAAAACCGGTCGCAAATTGGTAAAACCACGGGAAAATCCGTCGGTTGTGAACAATACTTGAGTTTGCCTGCCGGTTTCCGGGAGCGATGGAACGGCGGGGCAGAAGGACGCGACAGGGAAAACCGGGAGTCTCGCGCCGGACTGCGATCAATAGGGAGGTTGGCCATGCTCATTCTGACGCGCCGGGTCGGAGAGACCCTGGTGATCGGTGACAATGTCACGGTCACGGTGCTCGGCGTGAAGGGAAACCAGGTGCGCATTGGCGTCAACGCGCCACGCGAGGTGGCCGTTCACCGCGAGGAGATCTTCCAGCGCATCCAGAACGAGCAGGGTCATAACGATACCCACAACGAATAACCCCGGCCTTTTCCTTCAATTTCCCACACCGCATGCGCTATGATGCGCGGCCTGCGCCGCAGGTCAGGCTTCAGCCTGACACGGTGCGAAGTGCGACTGAAGTCGCACCCACACAGTTCGACCAGGTTCGGAGAGGTGGCCGAGTGGCTGAAGGCGCGCCCCTGCTAAGGGCGTATGGGCTTTAACTCCCATCGAGGGTTCGAATCCCTCCCTCTCCGCCAGATACAACAAAGGGGCCTCGTGCCCCTTTGTTGTATCTGGTGAAGTGTGGAGGACTCGATGAGAACCCTTTGTTTCGACCCAAGCAGCGCCCCCGGCGCTGCGCAGTGATCGTCGGAGCGCAGCGACGACGACCCCGCAGGGGCGAGAGCGCGCCCGGGCGCGTTCGGGTCATCGCCCCCGCTCCGCTGGAATCAACACGGGGCTTGCAGCTTCCCTGCCGTTACCTGGAAGATAAACAGGCCGCCTTACCGGATTCGAGCGTCAGCCCCGCGGCGGCCCAGTCCTGCTTGCCACCCGCGTACTTGTGGACGTTCCGGTATCCCAGTTCCCGTAGCGTACGCGCGGCGTTCTCCGAGTTCTGGCACTGGGCATTCGAGCAGTAGACCACCACGAATGCATCCTGCCCCGGTATCAGCCCGGGCGCCACGGCTGCGAGCAGCACCGGATCATGTGGAATCTGCCGGGCGCCGGGCAGGTGCTCCGCATCGAAATAGCGCTCCGGCAGCGCCTCCAGCAGCACCATCTGCTGACCGCTGTTCATCCGGCCGAGAAGTTCCTCCCTTGAAATCACCTGGTTCATGAAGATGCCTCCGTCTGGTTTATAGTTGCAAATGCAACAAAAATGATGGTACGACAATAAGGTTGCATATGCAACTACAAGCTCGTACGATCGCGGCATGGAGAAGCAGGCTAAAAATCGGGACACGGTCAGGGCCTGGGCCCAGCTGCACCGGGCGAGCCGGGTGCAGCTGGAGCATGTCGAGGCGGCGTTGCGGCAAGCCGGCCTTCCGCCCCTGAACTGGTACGACGTCCTGATCGAACTTTACTGGGCGGAGGATGCCCGGATGAGGCAGTACGAGCTCAGCGACGCCGTGCTGTTGCCGAAGCACGGCATCTCCAGGCTCATCGATCGGATGGAGGCCGACGGCGTGGTACTGCGCGAGTCCTGTGAGACCGACCGCCGGGGCGCCTATATTTGCCTGACGCAACCGGGCGAGGACCTGCTGCGGAAAATGTGGCGGGTCTACGGCCCATGCATCGACGCAACGTTCTCCTCGAAGCTCACCCGGGCGGAACTGAGATCACTGCAGAAAATTCTGCCGAAACTCGCGGACCGTTGAACTGCCGGCCGCATACGTTCCAACTGGATCCGGGAAGCAGTTGGTGCGACGACGTGGAAGTCCCGGGAAACAAGGAGTCCAGCGCATGAATTTCGGCCCGTTGCTTTGTATCGCGTTCCTGGCCACCTGGTCATTGCTGCTTTCCTCGGACAACGAAACGCTGGTGAGCCTGCTGGTCGTCAACGGCATCGTGCAGATCACCCTGTTCGTGCTCGTCGCGTGTCTTCCGTTCCTCAGGACGGGGCGCATGTCCTTCGTCGATATTGCCTGGCCGTTCGGCGTGGCGCTGATCGGCCTGCAGATCCTGTTCATGGCGGACGGAAACTTCCTGCGCCAGTGCGCCGTCGCCGGTGTCTACCTGCTCATCGGTTTGCGCATGGGGGTCGGCGCGCTGACCATGGCGAGAACGACGGGTGTCATCTTCCGGACCGAGTTTCCCCGCTACCAGTATCGGCGCATGACGTTCGAGGCGAGTGGCGAGGGCGGCATGCGGTTCCACATGCTGGCCGAGATCATGGCGCAGGGTTTCGCCAACATGTCGGTGCTGGCGCTGCCCGGATTCATGATGGCCGTGAATGCTTCCGACACGATCTCAGGCTGGGAAATCGCGGGCGTCTGCCTGTGGCTCGTGGCGTACATCCTCGAATCCACCGCGGACCTGCAGAAGCTGCGCTTCATTGCGAAGAACAAGGGCGGTGTCTGTAATGTCGGCCTGTGGCGCTACAGCCGGCATCCGAACTACTTCTCCGAGTGGCTGGTGTGGACGGGCCTGGTCACGGCCTCGATCCCGTCCTGGCTGGCGTTGCGGGGCAGCGAAGCCCTGCATGTGTGGATCACGATGGGGCTCGGGGCGGCGGGGGCGTCCGTGATGATGTACATCACCCTCGTCTACCTGACCGGCGCGATTCCCTCGGAATACTACTCGGTGCGAAAGCGTCCCGAGTACCGGCGCTACCAGGAAACCACCAACATGTTCTTTCCCTGGTTTCCACGCCAGTAGCGCGCACTGTGACAAGGCCGGCGCAACGGGCTATTCTGGTAACAGGCTGATCAGTAAAGCATTTGAGTTGTTTGCCAGGATGGCCCCGTCGGCCTGAAGGCCCGTGCCCCTGGCGCGCGTTTCCCCAGGCCGGCAGCAGGCGGCTCCTTGGTCGCATCCGTGCATCCCGCCGGGTGCCGGAGAGGCGCAATGAGTGGCACCTACATCTGCAAGATCCTCGTGGTGACCGCCGATACCACCACGTTCCAGGAAATCCGTGACCTGTTCCACAAGCGCCGGGTGCTCGGTTCGGTCGGTTTCTACGTCGAACGCGAGGGCAGCATGGAAGGCGCGCGGAAGCGCCTGGCCCAGGAACAATGGAATATCGTTTTCTTCGAAGTCGACTACCCCGGTGAGAATGCGTCCAGGGACGGCATCCAGTGCATGATCGAGTTCCAGGAAGGGGCGAACGCCTGCCCGAGCGTACTGCTCACGGGGCAGGACAACCTGCACGTGCCGGCCCGCCTGCTGCAGCTGTTCCAGGACGGCTGCGTGCGTTTCGTGCCGAAGTCCCAGCTCGCCTGGCAGGATGTCCAGCGGGCCATCGCGGATTTCTTCCCGACCTACATCCATGCGCTGATCCTCGACGATGATCCGGATGACCGGGAATTGCTGGGCGCCAGGCTCGGCGAGTTGTTGCAGGGCATGGGCGGCTCCACCATCGATGTCGTATCGGACCTTCGCGCGGCGCGGCAGAACCTGATGGCGGCCCGCTACGACCTGGCGATACTCGATCGCCGACTGGGGCCGGACACCAGCGGTTTCGAACTGCTGCCGGCGTTGCACCGGAACAACGACCAGATGGGCATCATCCTGTGTACCGGGATGGAGTCCACGATCCTGAGCAGTGACGAGGTCCGCGCCATCTCGCATGGAAAGATCAAGTTCGTGCACAAGCAGGCCCTGCTCGAGAAGGGTGCGGAAGACCTGATCTTCTCGGTGACCGGCATCCTGCGGTGGGACCGGACGCGGCAGCGTCCGGTGTGATCGGCGTGATTCCGGGTTGCCGGCGGAAGCGGTCCGCTAGGTTCGATCCAGCCAGGCCGAAATGTTGGCGAATGCCCGGATCCGGTCGCTGATCTCGCTGGTGAGGATGAGCTCCTCCAGTTGCGCGGCGACGGAGTGATCCGCGATCGACAGCGCATTTCCCACGAGGTATTCGCGCTTCGCCAGCAGGGTGTCGAGGTTGGCCAGATGCTCGAACAGCTGCCGTTCCACCTCTGCATAGGGCAGGCGTGCCAGCCCGTGGTCATGCAGCTTGGCGGGGTAGCGCCGCCTGAACACGAAGCGCAGCACGACCTTCTCCCAGCCCGGCCGGCCTTCGCAGATGAGGTCCAGCGCCTTCTCCATCGGACCGGGGATCAGCATGCGGAAGTAGATCTCGTAGTAATAGAGGCTCTTCCCGGACCAGTCCTCCCAGAACCGCGCCTCGGCGAACGCTGCCGGGTCGGTGGGATAGCAGCGCGGCTCCGGCACCTTCCCGTCGAGGTATTTCGCGATGGCGGAGCTGTCCACGATGCGTTGCCCGTCGATGTCCAGTACCGGGAGTGTGCCCTGGTCGGACAGCTTCGCGGCGTTGCGCGCCAGCAGCCCGTTATAGTTCCGGACGTCGTAGTCGATGCCCTTGCTGCGCAGGATCCTGCGCACCTTGTTGCAGAATGGCGACATGTGCCACTGGTGCAGTAACGGTTTCATGCTGGAATCCTTCTAGTCGACATCGCCGCGCAGCACGGCGCGGTACAGTTCGCCGAACTCCTGCGCCGCCTCCGGGCTGAACTGCGCGTTGCGGTAGCGCAGGGTCAGGTGCATGACATCGCCGATGGTGGCGGCGCCCACCGAAGCGCCCAGCGGCATGTGGCACGGTGGCGTGAAATAGCATTCCACCACGTGGCCGGCATCGCCGAAGTTCGGCGGCGAGGCCAGCCGGCCGAGGTTGGACAGCACGGTGGAGTCCACGTAGTTGCGGCCGAGGAAGGTTGGCGCCACGTCGTTGAGCCGCTTCTTCAGGATCGATGGCAGGTTCAGCGGCACTTCCAGCATGTCCACGAGTACGCCGGTCGCACCGGCCTCTTTCAGCTGCGCGGTCTGCTCGTTGATGCGTGTCATCATCTGCGCGAGATCCCCGGTCTGCTCGTCGCCCTCCAGCGAGACCATGACCATGGAGACGATGTTGCTGAAGACCTCGAACCACCATTCCTGGGGCCGCAGGTTCATCGGCATCATGACGCTGATGCGGCCCTTGCGGCCACCCTCGTTGTCGTTCCAGAGGCGGATGGTACGGATCAGGCCGGCCAGCAGCATGTCGTTGATGGTCGCCGGTTTCACCCGCCGCGCCATGATCTGCCGGCTTTCCTTCTGCGACAGCTTCATCAGGTGGAAGCCGTAGCCCGGCGCCTTGTCGGGATCGCGCACGCTGACCCCCTTGGGCTTGATGCGCACCGGCTCCTTGCGCGCCTGCCAGAGAAAATCCAGGAACATGCCGATGCGCCTGATGCGTTCGGCGGTGTTGCGGGAGCCGACGAGGTTTTTCAGGTCGCGCGCCGCGAGCGGGTCGAGGTCCGGCACCGGGTCCGCCTCCCCGGCGTACTGGCGCACGATGGACGTCATCAGGCGGAACGTCGCCATGCCGTCGCCCGCGGCGTGGTTGACGTTCAGCATCAGGTAGTCGCCGCCCTTGTGGTGGACCAGGGTGACCGCGAAGGGGGGCGAGGCCAGCAGCGAGATCGGCAGGCTCTGCAGGCGCGCGCGTGCATCGCTGACCTCGGCCTGGGTACCCGCGTCCACCACCTCCAGCGGCAGGTGTTCCATGCGCGCGGGAATCTCCCACTTGTAACGGGTCACGCCCTCGTGGTGTGCCTGCATTCGCGCGCGTGCCATGGGGTGGGTCTCGGTGGCGCGCCAGATCGCCCGGCAGAGTTTCTCGGCATCGATGCGTCCGGATGCGCGCACCTCGATGTGCACGCTCATCGACTCCTGGGGCCGGTCGAGATTGAACATCGGGTAATCGACGATGTTGAACCCGGTGGTCTGCATGGCTGGCCATCTCCGTGGTGGGTGCCCGCTCCGCGGCATGGACCGGGCCGGCCCGGGCCGGTGTGGCGACGCCGGGCGTGTCGGGGAGTATAGACAGCAATGGGGGCCGGTCCGGATGCTTGGTCCGGAAAGAAGGGCGCTATTGCGTGAAATCCGCCAGGTCCACGCAGTCCGCCATGGCGGCCGCGCCCGCGGCGTTGGGATGCAGGCCGTCGCCGCTGTCGTATTCCGGCCGCAGGCAGTCCGGCGCCGCCGGATCCCGCAGTGCCGCATCGAAGTCCAAGACCGGCAGGTGGCAGGGATTGGTGCGGATCCACTGGTTCAGGTAGCGGCGCATTCGCAGCGCATCCGGCCGCCCGTGCAGGGCGGTCAGGCCCAGTGGCGCACGGCGGCCGAACAGGGTGCCGCCGGCCGGCGGCAGGGTGCCCAGCAGCACCTGCACCCCGGCCGCCCGGCAGGCATGCACCAGCCGCCTCAACCCGTCGATGACCTCGAACTCGCCGGGCCGGCGTTCCCACGGCGCCGTGCCGAGGTCGTTGGTCCCGATCAGCGCCAGCACATGGGTGACGTGCGGGTGGGCCAGCACGTCGGTGGCAAGCCGGTTCAGCAGGCTGTCGCCGAACCCGGGCAGCGCGCCCTTCGACAGCAGCCGGTTCCCGGAGAGCGCGGCATTGAGCACGGTGAGCGGGACGCCGGCGCTGTCGAGCCGCGCCGCCAGGAAATCGCTGAAGCGCCGGTCGGCGCCGGTATCCGGCAGGGCGCCCGCCGGTTGCAGGGCCTCGAACAGGCTGTAGCTGCCCTCGGAGATCGAATCGCCGGCCACCACCAGTGTCGGCCGCCGCACCGGGCCGGCGACCTCCACCGCTTCCAGGAAGTACCAGCTGCTGCGCAGTTCCAGCGGCAGCGCCCGGAAGCCGGCGCCATCTTCCTGCCGGCAGGCATCACCGGACCGGCAGACGTACGGCACCTCGCGCGCCACCAGGTGCCCGGCAGGCCGGCTCGCGCCGTCCGGCAGCGCAAGGCTGATGGTCAGGCGATCGAAGGTCCGCACCGGGAAGTCGACCGGGTCAC
>JBFKKR010000037.1:0-29116 GCA_041682035.1 Pseudomonadales bacterium
ACGCAGGTTTTCGCGTCCTCCGGCAGGTTCGCGCCGGGACCGGAGAGGGCGGCGGCCCAGGCTGGCACCGCCCCGCCTTGCGGGTCGCCGCACGACGCCAGGCAGCGCGATTCGATCGCTTTGAGCAGCGCCAGGCGTCCTTCCGGGCGCAAGCGGTGACCCGACAGGGTGCGGGACATGACGCCACGGAACCGGGCATCGATTGCGCCGGCGGCGGACCCATCCAGCAGCGCGCAGGCATCCTCCAGCACCAGGAACGCCCGGCCCGCGAGATCGGCGGCCGAGCCGGCTTCCGGTGCGGCGGCGGCTTCCGTCCGCCACCGCTGCAGGAAGTCGTCGATCAGGGCGCGGCGCTGGTTGCGCAGGTCGCCCAGCACTTCGAAATACCGGTTCTGGCTGGCGCTGGAGATCGCCTCGTCAGCGCGCGCCAGCAGCGCGTCCTCGGCCGCGTCCATGCAGGCGATGACGGACTCGCGGAGTGTTTCCGGAGACGTCTGCGGCGATGCTTCCATGACCCCTCCGAACCGGGTGGCCTACGCGGAAAGTTTATCACCGGCACGGGGAAACGCCCGCGCCGGGCGCATCCGGCCGCATGTTACCCTCTGCAGCGGCGCCGGAAGGCGACGGTGCGTCCACCCGATCAGCAGGAAGAGCATGTCCATCCCAACGCCCGAACTGACTGCGCGCACCGCTTTTCTGCGCCACGCGGGCGCGCTGCTGGCGATCGCCGGACTGGGCGCACTGGTGTACGGCGCGGTCGGCGGCTATGGCTACTCCGTGGTCGACGACCCGGTGTACATCACGCAGAACCGCTGGGTACAGGAAGGTCTGACCCTGCAGGGCACCTGGTGGGCTTTCAGCAACTCCTATGCCTCGAACTGGCACCCGCTGACCTGGCTTTCGCACATGCTGGACTCGTCGCTGTTCGGTCCCGGAGCGGGGCCGCGCCACGTGGTCAGCGTCGCTATTCACCTTTTCAACGCCGGCCTGCTCTACCTGCTGGCGTTCCGACTGTTCCGGCATGCTTTCGCCGGCGCGGCCGCCGCGCTGGTGTTCGTCGTGCATCCACTGCACGTGGAGTCGGTGGTCTGGATCTCGGAACGCAAGGACGTGCTGTGCGGCCTGTTCGTGTTCGCCGCGCTCAATACCTACCTGGTCTACTGCGAAGGCAGGCGCAAACGCTGGTACCTGGCGACCTTCCTGCTGTTCGTGCTGGCCCTCCTGTCGAAGCCGATGGCGGTCACCTTTCCCGTCCAGCTGCTCCTCCTCGACTGGCTGGTTTTGGAGCGACTGCAACTCGCCCGGTCGCCGGCCGCGCGCGCCCCGGGGGAAAGCCGGCGCGCTCTGGTCGAGAAACTGCCCTTTTTCGCGGTTTCCCTGGTTGTGGGCCTGGTCACGGTGCTTGCGCAGGGCGATGCGCTGCAGGCGGGCGGCCACCTGTCGGCCGGCTTCCGGATCGTCAATGCGACCGTGTCCTATGCGACCTACCTGCGGGACTTCCTGCTGCCCACGCAACTGGCGGCGCTCTACCCGGTCCGTTCCATCGACTTCCTGCGGCAGTTTCTGCCCGCGCTGCTGTTGCTGGGCGCGCTCGCCTTCGCCACCTTCCGGGTGCGGAAACGCACCCGCTGGCCGCTCTTCGCGCTGCTCTGGTTCCTGGTCACGCTGCTGCCAGTCATCGGTCTCCTGCAGGTGGGTGGGCAGTCCCACGCGGACCGCTACATGTACATTTCCGCCGCCGGCTTCTACCTGGGCATGGCCGCCGCGGTGGCCGGGCTGCCGGGCGTGTGGCGCCCGCGCGCCGTCCTGCTGACGGTCCCGGTGATCCTGTATTTCACGCTGCTGGGCTGGATCCAGGTCGGGTACTGGGCCAGCCCCCACAAGCTCTGGACGCGGACGCTCGAGGTGGCGGGAGACACCCGCATGGCGCACACGGTTTTGTATGACTATTACGTCGGGCAGAACCGCTACGAGCAGGCCACGCTGCACGCGACCGCGCTCGCGACCCTCTACCCGGACACGTCCGCCGGCGCATCGGCGATGGGCTGGATCGAGTACCGGCAACGTCGCTTCGGCAGCGCGGAGACCTGGTTCCGCAGAGCGCTCGAGAAGGAGATCGGCGTCTTCCCGGTTCATGGCTACAACCTGCAGGCGCTGGCCATGAGCATCGAGCAGCAGAACCGTCCCGCGGAAGCATTGCAGTATTATCGGGAGGCATTGAATGTGGATCCCAACCTGGTCGAGAGCAGGCGTGCCCTGCGCAGGCTCAACACCCCGGATTAGCAACGTGACCACCCACGCCGAACCGGACCGGAGAAGATGACGAACGACCCGGCCAACACGCCCCCCGGTGCAGCGCCCGGCCAGCGCGCCGGCAAACTGATGCTGCTGATCGCCTGGATCGGCGTGCTGGGACTGCTCACCCTGGTGTTCGGGAACTGGGAGGAGACGCAGCGCAACCCGAACCGGCAACCGGTCAGCATGCAGCATGCCGACGGCTCCACCGAGGTCGTGCTGCAACGCAACCGGCAGGGACACTACGTCGCCAATGGCACCATCAACGGCACCGAGGTGACCTTCCTGCTCGACACCGGCGCCACCGACGTGGTCGTGCCGCAGGATGTCGCCGATGCCGCCGGCCTGCGCCGCGGCGTGGAGACCCGGGCCAATACCGCTGCCGGCGTGGTGCGGGTCTGGACCACCCGCATACACGACCTGCGCCTCGGCAGCATCCACCTGCAGGACATTCCGGCCACCATCAATCCGCACATGCACGGCGTCGGCGTGCTGCTGGGCATGAGTGCGCTGCGACAGGTGGAGTTCCAGCAGCGCGGCGGGGAACTGCGGCTGCGCATGCACTGAGCGCCGGCCGGCCGCCCTCCATTCCGGGTCGCTTCATGTAGAATGCGGCTGTCTTCGGTAACAGCCGGTCGCCGGTGGAGCGTGCATGGAAGCCGTGTTGTCAGAAGTAAACGCGATCGCCTGGGGTCCCGCCATGCTGGCGCTGATCGGCGGCACCGGGATCTTCCTGACCATCCGGCTCGGTTTTCTGCAGTTCCGCAGGCTCGGCTACGGTTTCAGACAGCTCTGGCGCGGACGCGCGCCGGACGACGCCGACGGCGACATCAGCGCGTTCAATGCACTGATGACCGCCATGGCGGCGACCATCGGCACCGGGAACATCGCGGGGGTGGCGACGGCCATCGCCGCCGGCGGCCCGGGGGCTCTTTTCTGGATGTGGTGCATCGCCCTGATCGGCATGGCGACCAAGTACGCCGAGGCGGTGCTTGCCGTGCGCTATCGGGAGCGCGACGAGGCCGGCAACTTCGTCGGCGGTCCGATGTACTACATCCGCAACGGCATGGGGCCGAAATGGGCCTGGCTGGGCACGGTGTTCGCGTTCTTCGGCGCGGTCGCGGGCTTTGGCATCGGCAACACCGTGCAGGCCAATTCGGTGGCGGACGCCATCGAGAGTTCCTTCGCGATACCCGACTGGCTGACCGGTTTCGTGCTCGCCGGGCTGGTTGCGGTGGTGCTGATCGGCGGCGTGCGGCGTATCGCGGAAGTCGCCGGACGGCTGGTGCCGTTCATGGCGGTGGCCTACATCCTCTGCGGACTGGCCATCCTGCTGGTGCACGCCGGCGAGATTCCGGGCGCGATCAGCCTGATCGTCGAGGCCGCTTTCACGCCCACCGCGCAGGTCGGCGGGTTCGCCGGCGCGACCGTCTGGGCGGCGATCCGCTTCGGCGTCGCGCGTGGCGTGTTCTCCAACGAGGCCGGGCTGGGCAGCGCACCGATCGCGCACGCCGCGGCGCGCACCAACAACCCGGTCCGTCAGGGCACCATCGCCATGCTGGGCACGTTCCTGGACACCATCGTGGTGTGCAGCATCACCGGGCTGGTCATCGTCGTCACCGGCGCCTGGACCAGCGGCGAGAGCGGCGCATCGCTCTCCTCCATGGCCTTTTCCTACGGACTCCCGGACCTCGGCTCCTACGTCGTCAGCATCGGCCTCGCCCTGTTCGCCTTCACCACGCTGCTCGGCTGGAGCTACTACGGGGAACGCTGCGCCGAGTTCCTGTTCGGCGTGCGCGCCATCCAGCCGTTCCGTATCCTGTGGGTCTGTGCGGTGCCGATCGGCGCCACGGTCTCGCTCGACTTCGTCTGGCTGCTGGCCGACACGCTGAACGCGCTCATGGCCATTCCCAACCTGATCGCCCTGCTGGCGCTCAGCCCGGTGGTGGTCGCGCTGACCCGTGACCACTTCGCCCGCGAGAACGGCTGAGGCCCGCCGTGGACTACTTTGCAGGGCTCCCGGAGACCGTCGCCGCGGCCCTGCGCGAGGATGTCGGCACCGGCGACTGCACCGCGGCGCTGATCCCGCCAGAGCGGCACATGGCGGCCCGCGTCACCTGCCGCGAACCGATGGTGCTGTGCGGGACACGCTGGTTCGACGCGGTGTTTGCGCAACTCACGCCGGACGTGCGGATCGACTGGCAGCAACGCGACGGGGACGAAATCGCCGCCGATGCCGTGCTCTGCACGTTGCAGGGCCCCGCGCGCGCACTGCTCACCGGCGAACGGACCGCGCTGAATTTCCTGCAGACGCTCAGCGGCACCGCCACCGTGACCCGGCTGTGGGTCCGGGAACTGGCGGGATCGCGGACGCAGCTGCTGGACACGCGCAAGACACTGCCCGGTCTCAGGCTGGCGCAGAAGTACGCCGTGCACTGTGGCGGCGGCACCAATCACCGCATCGGATTGTTCGATGCCTATCTCATCAAGGAAAACCACATCGCGGCCTGCGGCTCCATCACCGCGGCGGTGCGTACCGCCCGCGACCAGGGCGCGGGCCGGCCGATCGAGGTCGAGGTGGAGTCCCTCGCCGAACTGCAGGAGGCCGTCGAGGCCGGTGCGGATATCGTCATGCTCGACAACTTCAGCCGCGAGGACACCCGCGAGGCAGTGCGCCGCGCGGCGGGCCGCGTCAGGCTGGAGATCTCCGGCAACGTCGAGCGGGAGAACCTGCGCGAACTGGCGGATACCGGCGTCGATTACATTTCCGCCGGCGCGCTGACCAAGCACGTGCGGGCGGTGGACCTGTCGATGCGGTTCACCTTCAACCCGGGCCATTCCGGACCATCCTGAGGGAGACGCGCGGGGATGACAGGCCTCAGGCCAGGAAACCCGCGACCGACAGCACCGACCAGGCGGACAGCAGTCCGCACAGCGACGCCGAGGCCATCCGCCGGCCAGCCAGCCAGTGGGCCCCGTATGCGCACAGGTACAGCCAGCAGGGCGTGATGCCCAGCGTGTACGACGCCTTCACCGTGCTGTAGACCGGGACGTTCACGTACAGCCAGAGCATCGCGCCCAGGTACGCCGCGATCATGAGCACGCAGTAAACACCAATCCATGCCGCCGCACCCTCGGCGACAGTGACCGCGCGGACGGCCCCGGCGATGATCAGCAAGGTCGGCAGCATGGCCAGCAATACGGCGGCCGCCAGGAACTCGTAGTTCCAGGGTGGAGCATGCTCGTACTCGATGGCTGAGCCGAGGTAGCCGTCCGTCCACAGGGTCGCATACAGGCCATCCCAGAAGCCGCCGAACACGGCCAGTACCGGCTGCGCCAGCGCCCGGCCGAACGAGTAGAGATCGGCGGGCGTGCGGTAACCGGGATACTGCCACCACTGCAGGTCGACGCGCGCGGGATCCCACCCGCCCACGAACAGGGATCCGAGTTCCAGCCAGTTGCGCCCGTAGTACCAGCCGCTGACCAGCACCACCGGTAGCAGCACCCGCGCCAGCATGGCGGACATCGCCCCGAAACCCATACCGGCCCGCAGGTGAAAGAGACCCAGAACGCAGATGCTGACCGCAAGGCTGACGACTGCACTGACCTTGGTCAGCAGCGACAGCCCCAGGAGCACGCCCAGCAGCACCTGCGAACGGGCACTGGCGATGGTCTCCCGGCCCCGGAGCATGCCGAACACCACGCCCACCGCCGCGGCATTGAACACCGCCGCCAGCGGTTCGTTCCCGAGATACTGGGACATGTAGAGATTCACCGGGAACCCGGTCACCAGCAGGAAAACGAGCCACCGCATGGAAGCGTCGGCACGCAGCGCCGCCACGACCACCCGGAACGTGACGATGGCCAGCACCATCCCGCTCAGTGCCGGAATGAACTTCAGCAGGATCACCGGACTGGCGCCGCCGGTCAGCTGGAGCAGCTGGTACAACGCGGCGCTGGCGAGGTAGTACAGCGGCGACTGGAACATCTGCCAGCCCTCGCCCGCCAGCGGCAGCGAGCGCTCCTCGATGATGTACCTGATGTACTCCAGGTGCGCACGCGCATCGAAGCCATGGGACGGGCCGATCGCTACGGAGTTCATCGCCAGGGCCAGGAACACTGCGACGATCAGCCACGGGTATGCCCGATCGGGCACGCTGACCGGTTTCCTTTGCAGTGCGAGGCAGAGCACGAAGCCGAATGCCGTGCAGGACACGATCCAGGGAAGCAGCGAGCGCAGGCTGTGCACAGGGGACGGAAACCGGCTCGCCAGCGCGGGCTGATATCGCAGGTCCGCAAGCTGCGGCTGCCGCCACCCGGCTTCCGCCTGCAGCATGTTCCTCGCTCTCCAGGCGGTGTCCACGGCGGTACGGAAGGCCGGATCTACCGATCTCACCCGCAGCGCGGGCGTGACCCCCGTACTGCGCACCAGCACCCGTAGCGAATTGATCGGATCGGCGCGGACCTGTAACCGGATGGTCCGTTCCTCCTTCCAGGCTGCCGGATCGAACGCGACCCGGGCGAGCAGTTCGCCATTCATGTAAACCCAGAAATCGCCCAGCGCCGAGACATGGATGCGCGTCTCCCGCGCACTCTCGACGCGGCGGACCACCACGCGAAACGTGGTCAGCGCCGGGTTCATGGATTGCGCCTTGAGCGGCTCCGCAGGCGGCAGCGTGATCCAGTTGGCATCCCCTGCGGGGAGCAGCACGCGCACCCGCGGATCCGCCACGATATAGCTGGCAGCAAGCGCGGCGCAGGCGAGCAGTGCAGCCGTCAGCGCGCCCACCCGGATCGCACGCATCAATGCATTTCCCCCATCCCGGGGTCCGCTTTCGCGCGGCCGTGAACCCAACCCGCACCGGCATGCCAATGCGCCGGGCACGTTCTACCGGCCATGCATGATTCTCTGCGCGGGTGCATGGTAGACACTGTGGGGGTCGATCCGCCGCAACAGCCCGGTGCCACCGGCGCGATCACCGGCGGCGAGACGGATACGGGCCAGGCCGAACAGCGCCGCGTCCGTCCGGGCGTCGATTCCGAGCGCGATCTTGAACAGGTCCTCTGCCTCCGCGATGCGTCCACTGCGCAGCGCGAATTCGCCGTACCATGCCCAGGCGATCGGGCTGTCCGGGTTCCGCCGCACCATCTCCATCAGGGCATCAGCGAGTTCCGCCGACCTGCCCAGCTTCTCCAGGACCAGGGCCCGGTTGTAGCGGGCGCGCAGTCCGTCCGGATGCAATGAGATGGCGATGTCATACTGCGCCAGAGCCTCAGCGTGGTTTTCCTGCTCGAAGAAGACGTTGCCGAGATTCGAGTGCGCAAGGGCGCTCTGCGCGGGATAAGCGTGAACCACGCGTTTCCACAGCGCCTCGTCGCTTGCCCAGACCGGCAGCACGGATCGGGTCTTGTGCACCAGTCCGGCCGCGACGGCAAGCATGACAACCGCGACGACACTGCGGCCCGCCACTCCGCCACGCGCCAGGAAGCGGGCCGGCAGCCACGCTGCGAGCACGTAGAACGGCAGGGTCGGGATGTACGCGTAGCGGTCCGCGAAGGCCTGCTCGCCGACCTTCACGATGCCGAGGACCGGCAGCAGGGTGACCACGAAAAACAGGAATCCCGCCAGCACGAAGCGGCGGCCGACCGCGGGAACGACGGGCAGCCAGGCGAGGAGCGGCGCCAGCAGGACGCCGGTACCCAGCAACAGCAGGGACTGTTGCGGCGGCAGGAACGCGGAAAACGGGTGAAACGGCACGAACTCCAGCGGCAGGAAGAACTGTCGCACGTAAAAACCGAGCGCCTGCAGGGAAACCACCAGCCGGTCCGCCCATCCGTGCCCGTCCAGCCCCTGCGGCGACTGGCCCAGCAGCGTGATCGCGACCACCGCCGCACTGCAGAAAAAAATCAGCCACTTCCCGGCAACCAGTTGTGCGATGGTGTGCAGCCGGACCGCACCGGTCCGCCCGGGCAGTAGCAGGTCCGCCACGACCAGCACGATGGGCAGGCTGACCGCCATGGGCTTGGACAGCATCGCCAGCAGTGCGAGCAGGACCACCGGCAGGCCCACCCTGCCCCGCGCGCCCTGGCCCTTGCCCAGGTAGACGGCGAGGGTCGCGAAGTAGAACAGGCCGCAAAGCACATCCTTGCGCTCGGCGACCCAGGTGACAGATTCCACGTGCTGGGGATGGATACAGAAAAGAACCGCGGTGAGGAGCGCGGTGTAACGGGCGACGCGCCGCGCGCCGCCGTCCCCATCCGGCAGCGTCAGCGTGACGATACGGCCGGCGACAATCCCGGCCATGAAGGATGCCAGCACGTGTATGGCGAGGTTCGTGAACTTCAGGCCCGCCACGTCGGCGGTGCCGGTCAGGTAATTCAGCAGGTAGCTGGCCCAGGTGAGCGGGTGCCAGTTTCCGAGGGTGAAGCCGGTGAGGATGTGCCACAGGTTGTCCAGGCTCGCTGCCTGGACAAAAGGATTGGCGGACACATAGGAGACGTCATCCCAGCGCAACAGCCGGTGCCCCTCGACGGCGCCGTAACTGGCCCAGCCGAGCGGCAGCAGGATGGCCATCGTGAGCAGGCCGCTCCCCGCCAGCCTGACACTGTTCAATGCGCGTTCCAGGTTCCTGTTCACGGAGGTCACCACACCGGCAAGCCCGGGAAGGACTACTGCCCCGCTTTCCCGGCAGACACTTCGCGCGCCTGCAGGTAATCGCAGATCTGCGCCGACGGGGAACAGGTCGCGGCCAGGCCAGGGGTGGCGTGATCCTGGTAGGAGTCCAGGAAACGCTCGAACACCCCCCGGTCATAGTTGCTCAGCACGACGTTGTGGCCCAGTCCTTCGCGGCGTTCCGACGTCCTCCTGAGCAATATGCAGGGCTTGCCGAGATAAAAGCACTCTTCCTGGTTGCTGCCGCCATCACTGATCATGAACGCCGCCCCCCGGACCAGCTGCATGAAATCGAAGTAATCGTACCGCGGCCGCAACTCGATACCCGGATGCGACGCCAGCCGGGCGAGCAGTGCAAACTGCTCGAGCTTCCTGCGCGTGACGGGATGCATGATGAACAGGACCCGCATCCGTGTTGCCGCCAGCTCGATCAGCTCGATATTGCGCAGCAACACCTCCCGCGAATAGAGATTCTCGAAGCGATGCATCGTGGCCACGCAATAGGGATCGTCCGGCAGGTCGAGCGCGGCCGACGGTGGCGCCGCGACGGCATCCCGCAACGCGTCGAGCAGCGTGTTGAACCGGGTGTCCACCTTCTCCCCGCGGAATCGCGCCAGGTTTCTCACCGCCCACTCTCCGGGGCAGAAATACACGTGCGCGAGGCAGAACGTGGCCAACCGGGTGAGTTCCTCGGGGAACGGGTGAAACAGGTCGAAGGAACGCAGCCCGGACTCGACGTGGGCGACCCGGTGACCGGCGAGCCGGCCCATCATTGCGCCCAACAGCGTCGAAAACGTGTCGCCATGCACCAGCACCACCCCGCCACCGGGATCACCGGCAAAAATCCGGCGGCGCCGGAACACGGCCATCGAGAGGATGCGCAGCATCCACAGCAGCATCCGCCCCACCGAGGTGATGTCACTGCCGCGGTAGAGCACCACGTCGGGTTCCTTCACGGCGAAGTTGTCCCGCAGCGCGTCCATGGTTTCCCGGTGCTGCCCGGTGAAGATGAAATTGTAGGCCTGCCCGCGACGCTGCAGTTCCGCCATGACAGGCGCCATTTTTACCAGTTGCGCCTTGGTGCCTATCACGACATGAATCATCGTCACTTCCGTCCCACGGGTCATGAGGCGAGGCCGGACGGCGGCCCGCGGTCAGACGGGATTGGAATTGGTGCCGGAACGCAGACTCGAACTGCGGACCTACGCATTACGAATGCGTTGCTCTACCAACTGAGCTATTCCGGCGCCGACGACGGATTATAGCCATTGTCGTGCGCTGAAAGAACACGCGGGGCGATCAGTTCAACAGGCGCCGGAGGCGCTCGTGGCAGCGGCGACTGGCCTGTCCGTCGGCGAAATCGCCGTAGACCGCCCCGGCCACCTCCCGATAGCGCGCACGATGGGCATCCATGTAGCGATCGGGATGCAGGACCATATGCTTCAGGGCCTGCGCCATCGCCGCGGCATCCGGCGCGACCGCCGCGTACCGGTACTCCGGACCCAGGGAAAATCCCTTCCGGAATGGCGGCGGCACGTCCAGGAACAGCACCGGACGCATGAGCAACAGGTAGTCGAAGGCGATCGAGGACCAGTCCGTGACCAGCGCATCACAATGCAGCAGCAGCCGCTCCGTGTCCGGGTAGTCGGCCGCCGGCACTGCCGAGAAACCCCGGCCGCCCGCAGTCCGGAAGGCATCCGCGTTCAGGTGCATGCGCAACAGGAAATGGCAGCCGGTCTCCGCGGCCAGTTCCTCGAGCAGGGCCAGGAAACCGGCCGCGCTCATCCCGAACGGCAGGACGCTGCGGCCCGGGTCGTCCTGTTTCCAGGTCGGCGCGATCAGCACCAGCGGTTGCGAGCGTGGCACCCGGTCCGGCAGGACGGCTTCGCGCGGCACGTCCGTTTCGCCCCTGACCAGCCAGTCCGTCCGTGCGTACCCCGTGACGTGCAGTTGCCCGGCCCGAAAGCCGAAACGGCGCTCGTAGAGTTGCCGCATCAGCGGTGACGGCACCCAGACCTCGTCGTAGCGGTGCTGCACACGGAAATCCTCCGCATCGAACCCCTTGAACGGGATGCCGTGCCAGACGTCCACGAAGGCAAGGTCCGGGCTGCCCTGCAGGAACTGCAGCGCGTGCAGGCCGTGATCGCTGACGATCACCCGGCAGCGCAACAGGTCACCGATGCAGGCCGGTGAAAACAGCGGCCTGACGCGGACGCCACGCGCGGCGAGCGCCCGGAAATAGGCCGGATCGAGGGTCAGGAAACAAAGATCGAATGTTGGCTCGTCCGCCAGCGACCGGTGATACTCGTAGAGCGCCAGCAGGTTGCCGTGCAGCTTGTGGCCGTACAGGAGCACCACCGCGCGGTGGTCACGCCGCAGGCCCGCGGCCCGCAGCAACCGCGCCAGCACCACCGTCAGCAGGGAGAGCCCGAGCCAGAGCCAGTGCAGCGGATTACTCGCCCTGATCTTCAATCGTGCGGATTCCCCGAACCACCTGCCGGCCGGTCAGTCATCCGAGCGGCCGCTGTCCCGGTACATCAGGGCGGTGATCTGCTCCGAGATCAGTCCCATCAGGAAGATCATCAGGGCCATCGAGAACAGCAGCGCGCTCATGTTCGTGAACCGGCCGAACTCGATGTAGGTGTACGCGTACCGGCCGCAGCCGGCGAGGAACATCAGCAGGCTGGCCGGGAAAAACACTTTCAGGGGCGAGTACAAAGTGCCGACCCGGAAGATGATCAGCAGGAAGCGCACCCCGTCGCGGAAAATCCGCAGGTGGCTCTCGCCCACCCGCTCGCTGACACGGATGGGCTCGTAGACCACCGAGTAACCGGCCCGGAAAAACGCCATGGTGATCGTCGTCGGGTAGGAGAAACCGTTCGGGAGCAGGTACAGGAATTCCCGGAACTTGGCCCGGCGCACGGCCCGGAAACCGGAGGTGAGGTCGCGGACCGACTGCCCCGTCATCCAGCTCGCCAGCACGTTGTAGATCCGGTTCGCCAGGTGCCGCCAGGCGTTGGCCTGGTCACCGGCTTCGGTGCGCGCACCCACGGCCATGTCGGCGGACCCGCTGACACACGCCAGCAGGCGCGGAATGTCGTCCGGATCGTGCTGTCCGTCGCCATCCATCAGGACGACGAACTCGGTATGACAGGCGCGGACGCCCGTTTTCACCGATGCGCCGTTGCCCTTGCTGTAGGGGTGACTGATCACCCGCACGCCATTCGCCTGGCAGACGTCGCGGGTGTCATCGGTCGAACCGTCGTCCACGACGATGATCCGCTCGCTGCCTACCTGCGCGACCAGCTTCGGCAGCAGGTCCCGCAGGCTGGAAGCCTCGTTTTTCGCGGGGAGCACGACGGAGAAATCCAGGCTCGCCAGTTCATCAGCGGATGTCATGATGCATCGAACTCCTGTTTCACGTCCTGCTCCATTCGCATCAGATTATACCGGGCGCCGCGCAGCGCCGGGTCGAGCTGCAGCGCGCGGCGCCAGGATCGCGCCGCAGCAGCCGTCCGCCCCTGTGCCGCCAGCGCGTTGCCGAGATTGAAAAGCGCACTGGCGTCGTCGCCACGCCGCGCCAGGGACTGGCGAAACCAGTATTCCGCCGCGGCCGGTTCCTGTTTTTTCCCGCTGAGCAGTCCCATCGCGAAATACCCGGAAAAATTACCCGGATGTTCTTCCAGCAGGGCCCTGGCCTGAATTTCCGCCGCTGCCAGCTTCCCGGACTGCAGATAAGCCTCGAACAGGCCGATCCGGACATCACGCGAATTTCCGGACACTTCCGCGGTGCGTGCCCAGAGCGACTCCGAACTGGCCCAGTAACCCACCTGCACCCAGCCCAGCACCGCATAGAAACAGACCAGGCAGGCCGCCAGTACCGGCAGAACCCGGAGACGCGGCGCCAGGCGCGCCAGTCCGTAGGCGACGACGAGGTAAACGCCGGCGGCGGGAATGTAGGCGTACCGGTCGGCATGCGCCTGCGCGCCGACCTGCACGATGCCGATCACGGGTACCAAAGCCAGGAAGAACCAGCCGAGCCCGAACAGGACCAGTCCGTGCCCGCGCAGGCGCATCGCCAGCAGCAAGACCAGACCGAGCAGCAGCAGTGCGGGAAGGACATCGGCGACGACGTCCGGTTTCACGAGCGGGTAGAAGAATGCCAGTTCGACCGGCATGACCAGTTGCCTGAGGTAAACGGTGTAAGAAATCAACGCATTGGTGAAACGATCTGGCAGGGGTAAGACCTGCAGGGTCCGCATGGCATCGTGCTGGGCCGCCAGCGTGATCGCCATCGAGGCGGCCACAAGGAGCAGGAGTGGCAATTTCTCGACCACTGCGCGCAACTCCGTTTGACGCCAGCCCCGCGGCCGCACGAGCCGGACAGGGTCCAGCCGATTCACCACGAACAGGTCCAGCAGCAGCAGCACCAGGGGCAGCGAAACCGCCATGGGCTTGGCCATGAGCGCCAGCGCCTGTAACACGATGAGCACCACGAGCCCGGTACCATTCGGGCGCTTCGCATAGGAGAGGTAATAAAGCACCGCCGCGAAGTAGAACAGCGCGCAGAGCAGGTCCTTCCGCTCCGCCAGCCAGGCCACCGACTCGGCGTGCAGGGGATGCACGACGAACAGTGCAGCCATGAACAATGCGGGCCAGAACGCCCGCAGGAGCCTGCATCCGATGGCGAACAGCAGCACGGCGTTCAGCCAGTGCAATGCGAGGTTCACCAGGTGGCGCGGACGCGGGTCGGCGCCGAACAACTCGGTATCCAGCATCAGCGACAGCCACGTCAGGGGATGCCAGTTGGAAAAATAGGTCGTGCGGAAGGCCCACGAAACGCCCTCCCAGGTCAGTCCCGCGCGGACCCAGTGGTTCCCGGTGATGTATTTCGGATCATCCGTCACCAGGTAGCCGTAACCGGACACGCGGCCATACACAGCCACTGCGAGCAGCAGGAGCGCCACCGCTGCGAACAGGTAGCCGCCGGTCCCCCGCTGCGGGAACCGGGACGACGTTGAGGAATCTCGGTGGTGCTGCAATACGGTCGCCTTGACGGATCAGTGTTCCAGTGCCGCGGAAAACAGCGTGTTCAGGAAGCCTGCTGCGCTGCCTGCTGACGAACTTCCTCGCGCAGCACTTTCTTCAGTCGTTCCAGCTCGGCGAGCAGGTACGCCCTCCTCTGTTCCCGCAGCGCCACGGACTTGCCCGTACCGCGATAGCTGATGCTGCCCGGCCCCGGCTTCCACATCTCCAGCAGTTCCAGTCCGTAAGCGGGGTAACCCCGCGCCGCCAGCATGGCCGCGGACCGCAACACACCGGCCAGCCCGGGATGTCCCTGCAGGGCGCTGCGGTAAGCCTGGAAGGCAGCGTCCCCGTTTCCCTGCAGCAGGTGGATCTGCCCGAGCAGGTGGTAGGTGTACTGCTTGTTGATGCGCATCAGGTGAAAGGTCGGGTTTCGCTGCACGGCCAGAACCAGCCGCTCCAGGTCCTGCAGATCGTACACATCGCAAAGGCCGGATTCGATCCTGGCGAGGATTGCACCGAGCACGTCGTACACGTACTGGGCATAAATCGTCCGGTTTTCCAGGGCCGCTTCCGCCCGCTCCACCCAGCCGCCATCGGTGCCGGTGAAACAGGCCACCTGCATCGCCCCCACCGCCAGTACCGGGTCGTCGGGATTATGCCGCAGCGCGATGCCGGCCTGCTGTGCTGCCTCCTCGTATCGCCCGGCCTGCATGTACAGGGTGATCACATGTCCCTGCGCGCGGACCGACTGCGGGTTGATGCGCGCCCACGCCTCGGCCTGGGCGAGCGGCTGCCCCCAGAGCACCGCGCGCGAAAAAGTCAGGGTGGCCAGCAGCAATACGACCAGCGTCGCGGCCATCGGCAGGAAGCGGCTGCTGAAGAGCTTCCTGGGCCTGACGGAAAGGGCCAGGCGGGCCAGGGGCCAGGGCAGGAAGAGTGCCGCGAGGTAGTTCCTGTGTTCGAAGGCGTACTCCAGCGCGATGAACCAGGTCTCGACCAGGTGACTGATCATGAAAAATCCGATCCCGAACGCCAGCAGGGCATGGCGGCGGCGCAGCAAAAACGGGAGCACCCACAATGCGCAGACGGCGATGACCGAGGGCAGCGTACTCAGCGGCGTGAGCAGGCCCGTCGAGGGGCGGACGTGATCGTAGAACACGCCCGGTGTCCGGTCGGTCGGGAGCAGGATGAGCCGCAGGTACTCCATCATGACCCGGGCTTCCGTCAGCACGCGATCCGGCATGGTTGCGCCGCGCAGGTTCATCCTCGCTTCGGCGATGGGCAGGCGCGCGGCCAGCCATCCGAGCAGGATCAGCGCGGGCACCAGGAATGCGATGAGCACGAATCCACGATACAGCCGGCCCGGCTCCCCGAACCGGTCACGCAGTTGCGGGGAACGAAACAGGAAAAATTCCATCGCCAGCATCTGCATCGGCAGCAGCCCGGCGTTCTCCTTGCTGAGCAGGGCCAGGGAACCGAAACCGCCCAGTCCGATCGCCACCAGCAACACCCCCCGCACCGGCCGGCCACGCACCGCGACCGCCCTGCCGTACACGAACAGCAGCAGCGCGAGCAGCGAAAACGTGGTGGCGAGGATGGCCATGCGCTGCACCACGTAGAGCGTGGTGGACACCCAGAGCGGGTGCAGAACCCAGGCGGACGCCGCCAGCAGGGCCACGGAAAACGCCTGCCTCCGGCTGCCTTCGAGCATCTGCGACAGGCAGGCGACCAGCCAGAACAGCAAGGCCCCGTTGACTGCGTGCAGACACAGGTTGGTGAACTTCAGTTCCCACGGCGAGGCGGGAAGCGTGCTCTCGTTGAGCAGGAAGGAGACCAGCGACACGGGCCGGCCGAGGGGTCCGGCAAATCCGTTGCCCAGTGCGAACAGCAGCGAATCGAGGTCACGCACGGCTCCGTAGGAGTACAGGGCAGACAGGTTGGATTCATCGTCCAGCAGGTAGCCGCCGGTCAGACCCGGCCAGTACACCAGCAACGTTACGGCGGCGAGCAGAAACGCCGCCAGCACCCATTTCATCGCGTGAGGGATATGCGCCAAGCCCGACCGCTCCCCTGTCCCGTGTAACGACCCGCACCGGCGCGAACCATACCCCACAACGGCTCAGGTCGC
The DNA here is from genome assembly GCA_041682035.1 of Pseudomonadales bacterium. Lineage (GTDB taxonomy): Bacteria > Pseudomonadota > Gammaproteobacteria > Pseudomonadales > JBFGWM01 > JBFJWR01. Next base: position 16,125 of record JBFKKR010000037.1, read on the forward strand.
GCAGACATGCCGTCAATGGATAAAAAAAAAAGGGCCCGCGAAGCGGGCCCTTTTTCTCGTCTTCTCGTCCTGGTTCAAGCGATCGTTTCGATACCGCCGCGGCGGCTGCAACGATGCGCCTGAAATTCAGGCGATCAGCGGCACTGCGAGGGACGATACTTGGCCGGAATCGTACCCGCGGTGCAGGTCCAGGTGATGGAACCACCCGGGTCCGTGCCACGGAAGATGACGGTCTGGTCATCAGCGGTATCGCCACCCATGGAGGTGTAGACAACGGTGATCACGTTGGAAACCACGCCGACGGCCTTCACGTTGTTGCCCGTGATGGACGTGGAAGCGGACATGCCGGCATCCGGGTTGTCATCCGGCCATGAGCCGTTCGACATGTAGTGCTCGGCCACCTGGGTCTTGGCGCCACCGGCCAGGCCCATGCCTTCAGAGACCTTCGACCGGATGGTGTAGTCCTGGTAAGCCGGGATGGCCACGGCGGCGAGAATGCCGATGATGGCCACAACGATCATCAGTTCGATGAGGGTAAAACCCGCTTGAACCTTTTTCATGTGAAACTCCTGCGTTACGGAAAGTTGAGTAATCAGCACACTCCGTGGTCCACACGGCGCTGCTGGACCCTAGGCTGCAATTATCACGCCAGCGCCGGGAAAAGGCCGTCAGAAAGGACGCAAGCAATTGAAATACAATAAAATAAATGGCACGCAAGGGGTCGCGGGCGCTGGCTGAACAGTGCCGCCGGAGCGCGCGCAGTCCGAAATCCGGCCTACGTTCGCAATCCGAAACTGACAAAATTTGTCAGGTCCACCCACAACAATAATCGCGCGCGATGGAAGGCGGCCAGACCAAGCTCGCCGCGGGACACGCTTCCATCTCTTTGGGTCCGGAGGCGCACCGCCAGCACGGCCCCGCCATGCGTACCGTGAAAACATGTCGAAAACGCGCCTGGCGTGCCGCGGCCCCGCTGCGCATGCGCCACCATCGGCAGGGTCCCGCCGGAACGCATCTGCCGGTTTCGAAAGCGCAGGTAAGTAGCCGTAATCTGAGCTAAAATGCCGGGAGCGGCATGGCGCGCGGCACGGGAATACGGGCGATCCGTGGCACCATCCCGCTGCGGGTTCCCGGCAGCGCACAGGCAGCAGGGAGTCAACAAGCGGCTTGTATTCTGGAACCTGGCGCCCGGATTCGGGCGCCCCCGTTGGTATCGCTGCCTGGTGCGCGTCCGGCAGTGCTCGTGTGAGAAGCAATGGCAACAACAAAATCGATCTCCCTCAGTGGCCTGGCCAGGCGCCTGGTCGACGACGGCCTGCTGCAGGAAAGCGCTGCCGCAGAGGCCTTGCAGGCGGCGAAAACCGACAAGATCACCCTCGTCAGCTACCTGGTGAAGAACGACATGGTGGAGGCGCGTGCGGTCGCCCTCGCCGCCTCCGACGAGTTCGGCGCCCCGCTGCTGGACCTGGATGCGCTGAGCGCGGCCAACCTGCCCAAGGAAATCATCGAAGAGAAACTGATCCGCAAGCACCACACCCTGCCGCTGTTCAGCCGTGGCAACCGCCTGTTCGTGGCGCTGTCCGACCCCACCAACCTGCTGGCCATGGACGAGATCAAGTTCCATACCGGCCGCGGCGTGGAAGCCATCCTGGTGGAGGAGGACAAGCTGTCTTCCCTGATCGAGACCTACCTGCAGTCGGCCGAGGATGCGCTGGGCGATCTCGACGACGACATGGAAGGACTCGATGACCTCGACATCTCGGCGGGGGAAGAGGAGGCCGACGACGACGATACCAGCGCCACCGATGATGCGCCGGTGGTCCGCTTCATCAACAAGATCCTGCTGGACGCGATCAAAACCGGCGCATCCGACATCCACTGCGAACCGTACGAGAAATCCTACCGCATCCGCTACCGGACGGACGGCATCCTGCGCGAGGTGGCGAGACCGCCGATCAACCTGTCGCCCCGGCTCGCGGCACGCCTGAAGGTCATGTCGCAGATGGACATCTCCGAGCGCCGCGTCCCGCAGGACGGCCGCATCAAGATGAAGCTCTCCAAGACGCGGGCCATCGACTTCCGCGTCAACACGCTGCCCACGCTGTGGGGGGAGAAGATCTGCCTGCGGATCCTCGATCCCACCAGCGCGCAGCTTGGCATCGATGCGCTGGGCTACGAGGAAGACCAGAAGGAACTCTACCTGTCGGCGCTGAAACAGCCGCAGGGCATGATCCTGGTCACCGGCCCCACCGGCAGCGGCAAGACCGTATCGCTCTACACCGGGCTGAACATCCTCAACACCCCCGAGGTCAACATCTCCACCGCGGAAGACCCGGTGGAGATCAACCTGGAAGGCATCAACCAGGTCAACGTCAACACGAAGGTGAAACTGGACTTCTCCGCCGCGCTGAAATCCTTCCTGCGGCAGGACCCGGACATCATCATGGTGGGCGAGATCCGGGACCTGGAGACCGGCAACATCGCCATCAAGGCGGCACAGACCGGTCACATGGTCATGTCCACGCTGCACACCAACAGCGCGCCGGAAACCCTGACGCGCATGCGCAACATGGGCATCCCCTCCTTCAATATCGCCACTTCGGTCAACCTCATCATCGCGCAGCGCCTGGCGCGCCGCCTCTGCGGCAACTGCAAGGAGGAGATGGACATCCCGCGCGAGACCCTGCTGGAGGAGGGATTCACCGAGGAGGACCTCAATTCCGAGTTCGTGCTGTACGGTCCGAAAGGCTGTGACAAGTGCAAGGAAGGCTACAAGGGGCGCGTCGGCATCTACGAAGTGGTGAAGATTACGCCGGCCATCTCCCGTATTATCATGGAAGAAGGCAACTCCATTCAGATCGCAGAGGCCTGCCGCGCGGAAGGTTACAACGACCTGCGCAGATCCGGCCTAGTCAAGGCCATGTCAGGCGTGACCAGCCTGCAGGAAGTGAACCGGGTGACCAAGGAATAACCGATGGCTCAAGCAGCACAGAATCTCGACACCTACGTCTGGGAAGGCATCGACAAGAAGGGCAAGAAAACCCGCGGGGAGACGTCCGGCCGCAATCCCAACCTGGTCAAGGCGGAGCTGCGCAAGCAGGGCATCAATCCGACCAAGGTTCGCAAGAAGTCCAAGCCGCTGCTGGGTGGTGGCGGGGGCAAGAAGATCGAGCCCATGGACATCGCCATCTTCACCCGCCAGCTGGCGACCATGATGCAGTCGGGCGTGCCGCTGATCCAGTCCTACGAACTCATCGCCGACGGGCACGAGAAGCCCAAGATGAAAGAACTGCTTCTCACCGTGAAGAACGACATCGCCTCCGGCATGAACATGGCCAACTCGCTCCGCAAACACCCGATGTATTTCGATGACCTGTTCTGCAACCTGGTGGATGCCGGTGAACAGGCAGGCGCCCTGGAAACCATGCTCGACCGGGTGGCAACCTACAAGGAAAAGACGGAAGCCCTGAAAGCCAAGATCAAGAAGGCGCTGTCCTACCCGATCGCGGTCATCGTGGTGGCGGTCATCGTCAGCGTCATCCTGCTGGTCAAGGTGGTGCCGCAGTTCGAGGAACTGTTCAAGGGGTTCGGCGCCGACCTGCCGGCCTTCACCCGCTTCGTGCTGGACATCTCCGAGTTCGTACAGGCCTGGTGGCTGCCGATCCTGATCGTCATCGGCGTGTCGGGCTTCCTGTTCGGCCAGGCCCATTCGCGCTCGCAGGCGGTGCGGGACGCCGTGGACCGGATCGTGCTGAAGATTCCCATCATCGGCGACATTCTCGACAAGTCCGCGGTCGCGCGATTCGCCCGCACGCTCGCCACCACCTTCGCGGCGGGCGTTCCGCTGGTCGACGCGCTGGAATCGGCCGCCGGCGCCTCGGGCAACGTCGTCTACCGCACCGCGATCCTCGAGATCAAGGACGAGGTCTCCACCGGCACCCAGTTGCAGTTCGCGATGAGACAGACCGGCGTATTCCCGCCGATGGCGGTGCAGATGACCGGCATCGGTGAGGAGGCCGGCTCGCTCGACATGATGCTCGACAAGGTCGCCTCGTTCTACGAGGAAGCGGTCGACAATGCCGTGGACAACCTCACCTCGCTGATGGAACCGCTGATCATGTCCGTGCTGGGCGTGCTGGTCGGCGGCCTGATCATGGCCATGTACCTGCCGATCTTCCAGATGGGCCAGGTCATCTAGACAGCGCCAGTCCACCCGAATGACCGAGCTTGCCGGCTACCTGGCCGCGCACCCTTTCGTCCTGTACCTGGCCTGTCTGCTGCTGGGCCTTACGGTCGGCAGTTTTCTGAACGTGGTCATCCACCGGCTGCCCATCATGATGGAGCGGGACTGGCGCGCGCAGTGCAGTGAACTGCTTGCAGACAGCGAGAGCAACTCTCTGCCAGCGGAGGAGGAGAAGACATACAACCTGTGGCTGCCGAACTCGCACTGCCCCCACTGTCAGTACGAGATCCGGCCATGGGAAAACCTGCCGGTCATCAGCTACCTGCTGCTGGGCGGAAAATGCGCCAACTGCAGTGCGCGCATCTCCCCGCGTTACCCGCTCGTGGAGGCCTTTTGCGCCCTGCTGTCGCTGGTCGTGGTCTGGAAATTCGGTGCATCCGCGACGTCCATCGCCCTGCTGGTCCTGACCTGGGCGCTGCTCGCAGCCAGCATGATCGATCTCGATCACATGCTGTTGCCGGATGACATCACGCTGCCCTTGCTCTGGCTGGGCCTGATCGTCAACAGTTTCAGCCTCATCGTGCCGTTACCGCAGGCGTTTTGGGGCGCCGTCGCCGGCTACATCAGCCTGTGGAGCATCTACTGGTGCTTCCGGTTACTGACCGGCAAGGAGGGCATGGGGTACGGGGATTTCAAGCTGCTGGCCGCACTCGGCGCCTGGCTCGGCTGGCAGCAGCTGCCGCTGGTGATCCTGATGGCCTCCGCCGCCGGCGCCGTCCTCGGCGTGCTGTTCATCGTCACCGGGTTGCGCAGCCGGGCCCAACCCATCCCGTTCGGTCCATTCCTCGCCTGTGGCGGCTGGATCTGCGCGATCTGGGGCGTCGAACTGCAGCGCGCCTGGCTCGGCCCCTGACCGGGACGGGGGAAGGTCCACCCGTGTTGACCATCGGACTGACCGGCGGCATCGGCAGCGGCAAGTCGGCGGCATCGGCCATGTTCGCGGAGCTGGGCGCGGCCATCGTGGATGCCGATGTCGTTTCCAGGGAGGTCGTCCGGCCCGGCGAACCGGCGCTGCAGCAGATCGCGGCGCACTTCGGCACGGACATCCTGCTGGAGGATGGCACGCTGAACCGCCGCGCACTGCGCGAGGTGATATTCACCGACCCGGCCGAGAAGGCCTGGCTGGAGCAACTGCTGCACCCGTTGATCAACCGGCGCATCCGGGAACAACTCGAACAGGCGCAGGCGCCGTATGCCCTGCTGGTTTCCCCGCTCCTGCTGGAAACGGAACAGCATCAGCTGGTGGACAGGGTACTGGTCGTGGATTGCGAGCCGGCACTGCAGATCAGCCGCGTGCTCGCCCGGGATGGCGCCAGCGAGGAGCAGGCGCGCGCCATCATGGCCGCGCAGGTGGATGCCGAATCGCGCCGGAAGCGGGCCGACATCGTCGTGGACAACAACGGCGATCTCGGACACCTGCGTGCGCAGGTTCTGCGGGCGCACGAAAAGTTCCTGCGGCTGGCCGGGCAATCCGCCGCGAAATAGCGCCTCAACGCCCGCGCAGCAGGATCCGCAGCAGCACCGCAGTGCTGAGGATCAGCACACAGGCGCCCAGCGGGGCCATCGCGATACCGGCGCCCGGGTCGCCCTGGTAGATCGCCAGTCCGCCGGTGAAAAACCCCGCCGGGATCAGGATCAGCGCAGCGAGCAGCCCGAGCGAGATCAGCGGCAGGCGCTGCGCGTCGAGGTTCATCGCCGGGATGGTCACCGCGAAAGCGATATTCACGAGGGAAAGCAGCGCGCCATGGGCGTGGGCCAGCACCCAGAGAAACCGGCGGGTCTCCTGGTCGGCGGCAAGATAGGCAGAGACCTTGAACCCGTGCAGGAGTTCGAGCCCAAGCCCCATGAGCAGGAACACCAGCAAGCCGCCCCATCCCCAGCACAGGTGTCGTCTGACCAGGTTCTGCCTGTCCTTCATCAACTGCCATCCTCTCATCAACGAAACGGCGAAAAATCTTCTTCCCTGGCACACCATGCCGCAAGAGCGGGTCCGCCCGGACGCGGGTCCGGTCCGGGCCGATCACTCGCGCAGGAGCATGGGCGCCGGGTCCCGCATCCGCAGCAGTGTCCCGACCGCATCCCGGTCCAGCCTGCCATCCGCACCGAGCAGCAATCGCTGCCGGGACTCCAATTCGATTGCATGGGCCGGGACCAGCGCCAGGGCGGCAGTTTTTTCCGCGATCTGCCGCTCCCGCTCGTCAGCCGGCGCAAATACCTCCACCGCCTCTTTCTGCAGCACCCGGTTTTCCTCCAATGATCGCAGCGCGACCTGGCGGACACCGGGATAATCGTCACGCAGCAGTTCCAGCAGGTGCGGCGTGGTCCAGTCGGCGCCGGATGCCTGCCGCGCGGGCGGCCAGCGGAAATTCCATGCCCCGAGTGCGCGCTGCCCGGCATCGCCGGCCCAGGTCCAGACCAGGCTGGCCGCCACCTCCCGGTGCACCGGGGGCAACTCGGGCATTTCGTGGCCATACCAGTCGTGCAGGTGCCGGCTGCTCCATGCCAGCGTCTGATCGAGGTGGCACTGGTTACACGCCAGGGGCCGGCCGGTGGACAGGCTTTGCCAGACGTCCGGTACCGTGATGCGATGATTGCGCATGCCGCGCAGGAAGCCGATCGTGGTGTTCGGCATGTGGCAATTCATGCATGCATCGCCGGCGGTGCCGGCCGCGTGCCGGGTATGGGCCGCGCGCCCGGCCTGCGACTGCAGTTCATGGTGACAATCCAGGCAGACGGCCCCGCTGGCGGCGGCAGGCTTCAGCAGCCCGTTGGCCCAGTCCGCATCGCTGCGTTCGTCCCCGCTCTCCTTGTGCAGCGAGTGGCAGGTCAGGCAGGAAAAATCACCGCTCTCGAAACAGGGTGAACGCAGGACATCATGAAATTCCCGGCCGCGCACCCGCACGACACCGTCGCGCCAGTAGTAGGCCTGCAAAACACGCCACGAACCGGGGGTCCAGCGGTCCGGATCGCCCCAGATCAGCTCCCGGTCCGGCTCGAGCAGGTCACCGGGCCGAAAGGCACTGCCCTTCTTCCACCAGTCATCCCGCACGTTCTGGACGCTGTGGCACTGCCCGCAGAGATGCACGACACGCTCTGCGCCAAGTTGCTCCGGGCTGACCATCCGGGGCCCGTCGTCCCAGCCGAAATGCGCCAGGTAGCGGCGCAGCGGATTGCGGTACTGCGCCACGTGCTCTGCAGCCGGGCCGTGGCACGCCTCGCAGGCAATGCCGAACTCGCTGACGCGACTGTCCACCGGCATCAGCTTGCGGTCCGGGTCCCGTTCCTCGCGGCCGTTGACGGCATGACACAGGATGCACTGCCGGTTCCAGCGCCCGCGTTCCTTGTCGCTGAGGATCTCCTTGTGCGGCTGAATGAAGCCGGCCTGCCTGGGCAGCCAGCGCTGATCCTGCACGAAGTAGACGATGGGCACCTGGCCCAGTTCGCGCGGCCGGTCCGTTTCGTACCAGTACACCTGGTAGTTGTGGGATCCGGTCAGCAGGACGACCTCGTGGGTCGTTGTCTGCTGGCGTGCCGCCGGTTCACGCAGGTCCGTCACGCTGACGAAGTATTTCCCTGCATCCTCGTAGGGCCGGAACCGTACGGACTCGAATTCGAAGGACTGCCCGGAGAAATCCCCCACCACGCTGTCCGGTCCCGGCAGTTGCGTCATGGTGCGGTGATAGGTCTGGTGCCAGCTGTGGTACTTCCCTGGGTGGCAGGCCTGGCACTCGTCCGACGAGACGTAGCCGTTGGCCGGCATCTCGACCGGCCGCTTCAGTACCGCAGGCTGTTGCGCGGCGAGTATGCCCCTGTTGTGCGTTTCCCAGACGAGCAGCAGCCAGAACGCAGCCAGGCCCGGGAGCAGGAGGCGCACGTAACGCCGCAGAGGACTGTTCCACAACAGCCACCAGAGGAGCAGGCAACAGGCGACGCCCAGCAGCCCCAGGCCATACGCGGCAAATTCCATGGTGAAAAAGGCACTTCCGGCGTGACTCCCACCGGGGAATTCTAACCTACTGCGCCAGCGCCTCGCGCCTGAACAGGCGGATGCCGGAAAGGCCGCGCGCTCCACACGCCCTGGCGCGGGACAGGTCGGAAAAACGCAGGCCGCCCTGGGCGAATACGGGCACCCGCGCCACCGCGACCAGCGCACCGAATGCGCTCCATCCCAGCCCCTGCGTGCCCGGATGCGATGCGGTGGGCAGCACCGGACCGAGTGTCACGAAATCCACGCCCGCGGCCTCGGCCCGCGCCAGTTCCTGTGCGTCATGCACCGAGGCGGAGAACCATGCATCGGCCGGAACGGGCCGCTCCCTGCAGGCCGCGAGCCGCGCCTGCGACAGGTGCAGTCCGTCCGCCCGCAGGCGCGTGAACATCGCCACGTCACGGTTCACCACCAGGCAGGCGCCGTGCGCGCGACAGAGCGACTGCAGTTCTCGCGCCACGGACGCGTAGGTGTCGTCGTCGGCCTCGTGGGCACGGAACTGGACGAACCGGCAACCCTGCTGCAACGCGTATCCGACATCTTCGAGCAGCCGGGTCCGGCCCGCACCGCTGCCGGTCACCATCATGGAGTCAGGCAGACGCACCGCCGAAACGACGGGAAGGTTGGCCGCGGGATACTCGTACCGGGGCAGTTCATGCTCGAACACCCAGCGTACTTCCTGCGATTCGCGCCCCTTTGCCGAGCCCCGGAAACCGGTCACCTCCCACACGTCCAGGTCGACCAGCCCGTGCCGGTAGCGATGTTCCACCCGGATCAGCGGCTGCCCGGCGCTTGCCTCCAGTCCCAGTTCCTCGTGCAATTCGCGCCGCAGGGCATCGAAACGCCGTTCGCCGGGATCCACCTTGCCACCCGGGAACTCCCACAGGCCGGCGGCGACCTTGCCTGCCGGGCGCTTCTGGATCAACACCTGCCCGAGCGGGTTGCGCAGCACGCCCGCCACGACGTGGATCGCGGCAGTCGCGCCTGCGTGGCCCGTTTCAGGTTCTGTATTCGGCATTGATGCGCACGTACTCGTGGGAGAGGTCCGTCGTCCAGAGCGTTTCTGCATGGCCGCCACGGCCGAGTTCGATGCGCAGCAGCAGTTCGTCGGCGGCCATCGCGCCGGCGCCCATCTCCTCGCTGTAGTCGTCGGCACGCCCCCCGTTCTGCGCGACCATGACGCCGTTGATCGAAATGCTCACGCGGCGCACGTCCAGGTCGGGCAGTCCGGCCCGGCCGATGGCCGCCAGGATTCGGCCCCAGTTGGCGTCGCTCGCGAACAGGGCCGTCTTGACCAGCGGCGAATGCGCCACCGTGTAGCCGACATCCAGGCACTCCCGGGCATTGCCGCCGCCGGCGACGGTGATGGTGACGAACTTGGTGGCGCCCTCGCCGTCGCGCACGATGGCCTGCGCGAGCTGGTGGCATACGAACCGGACCCCGCGCTGCAACGGCTGGAAGAGCGGGTGGTCGCGGCTTTCGATCTCGTCGTTCGCCAGCCGTCCGCTCGCCATCAGCACGCAGGCGTCATTGGTGGAAGTGTCGCCATCGATGGTGATGCGGTTGAAGCTCTCGTCCACGCACTCGCGCAGCAGTTCCTGCAGCAATTGCGGTCCGACCTTCGCGTTGGTGCCGATGAATGCGAGCATGGTGGCCATGTCCGGGCGGATCATGCCGGCGCCCTTGGCGATACCGGTCACCACCAGGTCGCCGGAGGAGGTGTCGAACCTCCGGCTGACGCCCTTCGGCAGGGTATCCGTGGTCATGATCGCGCGCGCCGCATCGAGCCAGCCCGCCTCCGTGAGCTTCGCACAAGCGCTGCCCACGCCCCGCTCCAGCTTCTCCACGGGCAGGCGCTCGCCGATTACGCCGGTGGAAAAAGGCAGCACCTCGCTGGCCTGCACCTGCCGGATTTCCGCCACGCAGGCACAGGCGGCACGCGCGTCCGCCAGTCCGCGTTCACCGGTCCCCGCATTGGCATTGCCGGCGTTGACGACCAGGCAGCGCGGTGCCGTGCCGGCGAGGTGCGCGCGCGCCACCTGCACCGGCGCCGCGCAGAACGCATTGCGGGTGAACACGGCCGCGGTCTGCGTCCCGGGCTCCAGGTCGAACACGCAGACGTCGTCCGCAGCAGCCCGCCGGATGCCGGCATACGCCGTACCGATACGGATGCCTGGCACCGCGAGCAGCTCCGCGGGGGCTTCCAGGTTGACCGCCATCGACATTGCCTCCTTTCGTTCACCCATGCACCGAGTCGGCACATCCACACCTGTCCCGTTCGATACGGGATCATCATCCGCCGCTAGTTCCGCAGATGCGCCACCAGCAGCTTCGTCTCCAGCGTATTCTGCTGTGACCGCGGCAGCTGCCGCAATGCCCGGGCCGCCGCGCGATCGTCCCCCTGCGCGATGGCGGCGAGCGCGACGGCGTGGAGCAGGTACCCCTGCATGGCTGCACCCCGGCCCAATCGACGCGCCCCGCCCAGCAGTGCGCCCGCAGCACTTCGCATGCCGATGGCATCGCGCAATGCCGTTGCACGGAACAGCGCCAGCCAGGCCTGCAGTTCCTCGGAGCGGGCGTTTGCACAGGGGTGCCGGTCCACGATCCCGGACCAGACAGCGGCCAGCTGCCGCACCGGCAGATACGGGTTGACCGCTTCGGAGAATTCGCGATAGGACCGGAACAGCACCTCCTCGGAGACTGCCGCCACGCACTGTGCACCGCGCGGATGAAGGAATGCCAGGGACCGCTGCAGGTCGACGGGCAGTTCCGGCGGCATCGCCGCCCCCGCCTCAAGGAGGTAATCGGCAACCAGCCCGGCACGCCAGGCGAGTTGTGAGCGATTGAAGTACGGGTCCCTGGTGATGCGCGCACCCGGCCCGTGAGCAACCGGCTGCTTCCCGAGCATCTGCAGGTAAGGCAAGCCGCGCATGGGCAGCGCCGAGAGCCCCATCGCGTTGCGATTCAGGAACCTGGCGCGCGCCGCGTGCAGGTCCACGTACGGAAAATAATCCGAGTTTGCCGGCACCCCGCTCGCGCTGACCAGCGGATCGAGCACGTCACGACCGGCAATGGCGCGCAGCCGCAGATCCTGCGGGCTGCGCAGGTGCACCCTTTCCAGCTGCTGCCGGTAGCCGGCCTGGAAAGGAAACGCATAATCGGGCGCCGGCAGCGATCCGGCAGCAGTGGCGACGATGACGATATCCACGCTGCTCGTGTTGTAGATCCGGTAATCCGGGAACTGGCTGGAAATGGCTTTCAGCACCGAGAACGCCAGGTCCAGGTCGAACTCGTAGAGGTGCAGCCACTGCACGAGAATGCCGTCTTCTGTCAGCCAGCCGCGCACGTTCGCGTAGAACTCTTCGGAAAACAGGCTCGCGACCCCGCTGACCCAGGGATTCGGCGGTTCCGAGACGACGACATCGTAGCGGAGCTTGCGGTTCGCGATGAACGTCTTGGCATCGTCGATATGGATATGACTGCGCGGGTCAGTGAACGCACGCTCGACCGCCTTCCCGTACCGGCGCGCCGCATCAACGACGGCCTGCTCAATCTCGACGGTATCGACCTGCTCATAACCGGGATTTGCCAGCATGACGTGGGTTGTTTGCGCCGACCCGATACCCACGTTCACGACCCGCCCGGCGCGCGGGTGATAGACGGACGGCAGCACGGCGAGCATGGTCATGGTGACCTCATCGACCGTCGCGCGCGCGTCGGGGCGCAACTGGATACTGGCGTCCGGCTTGCCATTGCTCGCCAACGTGCGCACCCCGCTGCTGCGGTCGTACAGGCTGATGCTCGCCGTCTTGCCATCGCGGTAAAACACCATCTCGGCGTCGTCGGCAATGCGGTCATCGCCGTGACGATATACACCGGACGCCAGCTGACGGGGATCGAGCTGCAAGAGCATGAGCGTGAGCACCAGGGCCGCGGCGCAGCCGGCGCCGGTCACGGGCCACCCGGGCGATACCGGTTGCCGGCGCCAACGGTAGAGCAACACCAGCCCGGCGATCATGTCGATGCCCGCCCCGGTCAGGATGGTTCCCTTCAGTCCCAGGTGAGGAATCGTGAAGTGGATGGCGAGTATCACGGCGACAATGGCGCCGACCGTGTTCAGGCTGTAGACCCTGCCGATGGACTTCTCCCTCAGCCCGGTATTGAAAAGAATCTTCGTGATCAGGGGGAGCGTCATCCCGGCGCAGAAGGTGGCCGGCAGCATGATCAGCATCGCGATCGCGTGGCTGAACAGGTTGAACAACTGGTAGCCCGACTCGCTGCGCTGCACGGCGGCGAGGAAAAGTTTCATCAGGCTGAACATCTCGGCGTAGAGCCACAGGGACGCGAGCGCCAGTACGGCCATCACCACCTGCACGTACCCGAGAAAACGGATCGGATCGGCGATGGCGTCGATTCTGCGGCGGATCCACAAGCTGCCCAGGCTCAGCCCGAGAATGAAGGCGCTGAGCATGAGTTCGAAGGCGTGCGTACTGGCGCCCAGCACCAGGCTCAGCATGCGGATCCACGCCATCTCGTAAAAAAACGACGCGGCCCCGGTGGCGAAAGCCACTAGCAGGCAGAGCAATACCAGTTCGCCACCGTCCCGGGCTTTGGCACCGGCGTCGATTGCGGCCGGCCGCTGCGCCGGTGATGATCCCGCGTCATCCGCCAGCAGCCACACGCAGAGGGCGAGCAGGATATTGATCACCGCAGCCGTCAGGATGGTCCCCGGCAGCCCCACCCAGGCAATCAGCAGGAAGCCGC
>JBFKKR010000038.1:0-29069 GCA_041682035.1 Pseudomonadales bacterium
CGGCGACCGCGAGCAGGGAGTGACGGCGCTCCTCCGCGGAGAATGCCATCACGCTGAACATTACGGGGATCAGCAGTCCGACGTGGAAACTGGGGGTGGCACCATACGCGAGGCTGTAAAAGATCAGCGCACCCGTGGCTGCAAGAATGATCGTCCAGCGGGCGGCCACATGATGCCTCCGCCAGTTCAGGCGGATGCCGATGGCGTACAGCATGCAACCGGCGAAGCACGGGATTGACCACCAGCCGACCGCCGGAATCATCATCAATCCGAGACATACGCCAATCACCAGCGAGGCGAGCGCGGTCGCGTTGGAGAGGCGTACGATGCGTTGCAGGCTGATCGAATCGGACGCACGCACGCCCCGGTTCAGGAAGCTGTTCAGCCGGCGCTCGAGTGTGGCAGAGATGCGGTTCGCGGTCTGGCAGTCAGACAGCACCATGGCGGCTCATCCACCGGATCGCTACATGACGGCAGTTATCATAACTTCATGAAATCATAAAGCCATGGAGCTATTGCTCAGATTGTGGAAATGAATGCCTGAAACATCATTTATGGATTCTCAGTGCGAACGCTAAGGTTCGAGGATTTCCGGACGCTACCGCCTTTTGCCGGCGCGGCCAGCAATCGCTGATAAATCGCCTCCGCCTCGGCAAGCAGGCCCGCGGAGGCACCCATGACCACCTCGCGGCGCGGGCGGCGTTCGAAGCGGAACTGTGATGCGGCGGGAATCTCCACCCATGCGGCCAGCTCGCGCCAGTATCCAGGGTCATCGAGCAGCCGGTCATGGTCCACCAGCCGGATGGGCCCGGTCGCCGGCAGCGTGTCTCGTACCTGCAGGACATGCCGGTACGCCGCGATCCAGGTCGCCAGCCAGTAATCCAGGTGATCGGGCGTTCCCGGGTACCCGGCATCGTCCAGCCGGAACGGCCGGTGGGTCCGGCCGAACTCGTGGTGGCCCAGCCAGGCCAGGTAGCGCGCGCCGAAGCCGTGCAGCGCACCGAACCGCCGGTGCATCGCCAGCAGGCTCCGGGCCTGTTGTAACGGCGGTCGAAAGGGCACCAGCACCCGCAGCCGTGGCAGTTGCCCGCACAGCGCCGCGAGGCGCACCAGGGCATTGTTGTTCTTGGCGAGGTAACGGCCGCCCCCGTGCGCCCGCTGCACCATGCGCCGGTAACGCTGGTAGCGTGCAAACGTGTCCGCGGCCGGGCGATACGACCGCAGGCCGTCCCCTTGCAGGTAGCAGTGGCCGTCGAACACGCGCCAGAACACCTCCTCGAAGGCTTCCGGCGTCTCCTGGCTGATCTGCAGACCGTCGCCATGCGCGCGCTCCGAGCGCGTGCTGCCCGCAGGCGAACTGCGGCGCAGGGCCCGCCAGGTGTTGGGTGCGAGCACGAAGGGCATGTCTGCGTAGGTGAGTGAGGCGAAGACGCCCGTACCGTGCAGTGCGTGGAGCAGGGCGGTGCTGCCGCTGCGCGCGAGGCCGGTCACCAGGACGGGCGCATCGGGGAACTGCGCTTCCCCGTGGTCGTACCGCGCCACTTCCAGGTCGAACAGCGCTTCGCCGACGAAGCCGCGGGACAGGACAGCCGCGTGCAGCCAGCGTTCGTGCCACCGGTATGCCGGCAACGACGCGGGCGGGCCGGGTGGCATGCTCACCCTTTTTCCCCGGGCTCCTCCGGCACGGCCTGATCGTCACTCACCTCCGGCTCAGCGGTGTCGCGCCGGCGCCGGATGGCGCGCTTCAGCGGATACCAGACCGTGGATGCAAATCCCAGGGCCAGCACACCAAAGAGTGCCCCCACCACGGCAAACAGGCCGGCGCCCAGGCCAGGCCCGATGTAGGCATGCGCCGGGACGGACGCCGCCACGAGCGTCCACACAAGCAGGCACCTAGCCGTCATTTCCGGTCTCCACAATGCACCTCCCGCAGCCGGGCGACAGCGGCTTCGCCGAGTTCCCGGGGAACGTGGCGGCTCCAGTTCAGATACCGCACCTTACCGTCTTTGGCACGGTTGATGAACTGCCAGTCCAGGCCTCCGAACTCATCCATCTGCACGACCCGGCCGTGGCGGGTCTCCTCGACCATCAACCGGTCCGGGGTCACCCAGTCGGCCAGGCCCTCCAGGCCGCTGCGGATCTCGTTCCAGACAAAGCCGGTCTGCATGAAGGGTTCGGCGGTTCCGGCCGGGAACCGGACCCGGTAGAGGCGGTTCGTGCCCATCACCCGGGGTCGTCGTCGCTCGCCTGCGAACAGGTAGGCGTTGTTGTCGAACACGGTGAGCGTGGCATCGTCGAGCACGTCCACGTCGTGCTGATGCTGCCAGCCGCCGAACCGGTGCCAGATGACCTTGCCGCTTGCCGGCCGGAACAGCAGCACCAGCGACTGGTCGCGCAGGCTCAGCAGGAGATCGTCACGCTTCCACACCCGGCCGTCCTGAAGCACCGGTTGCACGTCGTTCAGGTGCAGCGGGTACGGTCGTGCCATGCCCTGGCCGGTCAGCAGGTATTCCAGTCCGTTGTCGAACAGGATGCGTTCGAGCGCGAACAGCGCGATCAGTTCGCCGGTGTCCGGCGCCACGGCGGCGAACCCCTCGTGATTGTGGCGTGCATTCAGCCGGCGACGTTGCGCCAGGTCCAGGAAGGCTGGTATCCAGATGTTGCCGTCGGCATCACGCTCGGTGGCATGGTGGAAACTGGCTGCGTGGTTCATCCACAGGGGGCGGGCGCAGGCATCGACGGCGACCAGTGACCCGCCGCCGCCTTTCAGCACCAGGCGGCCATCCGGCAGGAGCAGCGGGTGTATTGCCCGGAATACGTGGTTCCGGTTCCTGTCCTGGTCTGCCTCCGGCCAGCCGGCAAAATCCGGTTCCCGCCACCACGCCTCGGGTTCCAGCACCCAGCGATGGCGAACCTGCTGGGCGTTGAGGTCGACCAGTTCCACCACGCTGCGGCGCAGGTCGCCGTCGCGGCGGCTGAGCAACAGGTAGCCGTACTCCGGCCGCGTGCCCGGTTCATAAAAGAAATCGAAGCCTGTTTCCTCTTCGAAGCGCTGTTCCTCCACGAGGAGTCCATGTCGGCGATGCTCGATCTCGGTCAGGAAGCGGGAGGGCAGGCTGGCGACTTGTGCCGCCCGCTGTCCCAGGCGTGGCGGCGCGGTTCCGTCCACCAGGTGCGTGTGCAGGAGATGGCCGAAGTACACCCCGGCGGCAATCAGCGTGAAGGCCACCACGAGCAGCAGCCAGAGTTCCACCTTTCTGAACAGCAGCCGCTCGATGGCGGACTGCCCGGAACCGGACGACCGGCCGCGCGCTCCTGCCAACTAGATCACGCCCCGCGTGCGAAGCCCTGCCTGCGCCGTGGCGTCCAGGCCGAGCAGTTCACCGAGCACCTCGCCGGTGTGCGCGCCGAGTTCCGGGCCGGGCCACTCCGTGCCGCCGGGCGTGCGTTGCAGCTTCGGCAGCAGCGCGGGAATCTCGAGTTTCTTTCCGTTCACCTCGACGGACTCGAACAGCCCGCGCGCGCGGTAGTGCGGATCGGCGAAGGCGTCGGCGATGTCGTAGATCGGGCCGGCGGGCACGCGCTGCTGCTCCATCACCGCGAGCGCCGCGCTGCTGTCCCGTTCGCCGCACCATCGCGAGATGGCGGCGTCGATCTCCGCCTCGTGACGCACCCGGCCGGTGTTGTCGGCCATCTCCGGGTTTGCGGCCATGTCGTGGCGGCCGATGCCTTCCATGAGGCGCCGGAAGATCGAGTCGCCGTTGCCGCCGATGACGATGTACTTGCCGTCCCTGCAGCGGTAGGTGTTGGTCGGCACGATGCCGGTCACCGTGGTGCCCGAAGGCTGGCGGATCTCGCCGGCGCCGGAATATTCCGGTGCGACGGCCTCCATCAGGTTGAACATGGCCTCGTACAGCGCGACGTCCACGACCTGGCCGTCGCCGTGGGCATCGCGTTCGCGCAGCGCCATCAGGATGCCGATCACCGCGTGCAGCGCCGCGATGGTGTCGCCGATGCTGAGGTTCGGCCGCACCGGCGCCTCGCCCGGGAAACCATTCACGTGGCGGAAGCCGCTGAATGCCTCGCACACGGAGGCGAAACCGGGCTTACCCGCGTAGGGGCCGTCCTGGCCGTAACCGGAGATGCGCGCGATCACCAGGCCGGGGTTGTCCTCGCGCAGGGTGGCGGGCGCCAGGTCCCAGGACTCCAGCACGCCGGGGCGGAAGTTCTCCACCAGCACGTCGCACTTCGCCGCCAGTTCCCGCACCAGGCGCTGGCCGTCCTCGTTGCGCAGGTCGATGGTGACGCTTTTCTTGTTGCGCGAGATGCTGCGCCACCAGAAGGATGTGCCGCTCTCGTCGAGCTTGCGCCAGCGGCGGATCGGGTCGCCACTCCCGGGCGGTTCGATCTTGATCACCTCGGCGCCGAAGTAGGCCAGCATCGAGCCGGTGAACGGTCCGGCCAGCAACTGGCCCAGCTCCAGCACGCGCAGGCCCGCCAGTGGTTTGCCGCTCATTGCTTGCGTGATCCCGGTCAGTGGTCGGTGGTGATCTTCTCGTTGATGAAGCGCACGGCGCGGTCCGGCAGCAGGCCCATCGCCACCTTGAAGAACCTGGCGTCGTTGCCGACCACCCAGTGCACCTTGCGGCTGCGGGGCCCGGCATCGACCGCCTGCTGCACCACCCGTGCGACGTCCAGGGGCGTCAGCTTCACGCCCATCTCGCGGATGCTCTTGGCGTTCATGTTCTCGACCATGTGGGTCTGCACGAAGATCGGCCAGACATCGACCACGCGCACGCCGTGGTCCTGCCACTCCAGGTTCAGGCCCTCGGTCAGGCCGCGCACGGCGAACTTGGAAGCGGCATAGCTGGCCAGCGATGGCTGGCCGTACATCGCCGAGGCCGAGGCCATGTTGACGACACAGCTGTTGGGCGTGCGTTTCAGGTAGGGCAGGGCGGTGTGGCAGCCGTTGACGACGCCGCACACGTTGATATCCATGATCGCCTTGTGGCGCGCCAGCGGGATCTCCTCGAACGGGCCGGACGCCAGGATGCCGGCGTTGTTGACCAGCACGTCCAGCCGCGTGTCGGCCGCCTCGAAGAAGTCGGCCAGGGCCGTCTCCCACTGCGCCGGGTCGGTGACGTCGAGCCGGCCGGTCACGCACTTCGCGCCGAGTTCCCCGCCCAGTGAAGCCACCCCGGCTTCGTCGATGTCGTAGGCGCCGACGAACCAGCCGGCGGCGTGAAAATGGCGGGCGATGGCCCGGCCGATGCCGGCGGCGGCGCCGGTCACCAGGATGCTCTTGCCTGTCACGGGTTGCTCCCCTCTGCACGATGCGGGCGGAAGGACTGAGACACTACCATGCGCGTGCCGCGAGTGGCAGGGTGGTTTGCCCGGAGATACGCCGGAAGCCGTCCCGGCTACACTGCCTCCCCATGACCCCACCGGATGTCTCCGCCTTCCGCCGCCTGCGCCTGGCGACCTTCGCGCTGCTCAGCGGCGCCTTCGTACTGGCGTTCTTCCACCGCGTGGCCCCGACGGTACTGTCGAGCCATCTCGCCAGCACGCTGGATGCCTCGGCGGTTGCGCTGGGCAGCATCGCGGCGATGTATTTCCACGTGTACGCCCTGATGCAGATTCCCGCCGGCGTGATCGCCGACCGGCTGGGCGCGCGGGCCACGGTCGGCGTTTCCGCGGCGGTGGGCGGTGTCGGTTCGGTTGTGTTCGCGCTGGCGCCGGACGTTTTCTGGGCCAGTGTCGGTCGTTTCATCATCGGCTTCGGCGTGTCCTTCGCCTTCGTCGGCACCCTGCGCGCGGCCGGGTCATGGTACCGCCCGGAACAGTACGCGCAGGTCAGCGGCTGGATCATCCTCATCGGCAACCTCGGCGCCATCCTCGCCAGTTCGCCGCTCTCCTTCGCGCTCACTTACTTCGACTGGCGCACGATCTTTCTGGCGGTGGGTGTGCTGTCCGTCGCGCTCGCCGTGGCGATCGCGGTCTTCGTGCGCAACACGCCGGGAGAGCACGGGTTCCACGACATGAACCAGCAGGCGCCCGCGCACGACGAGACGCCGCTCGGCCAGGCCCTCAAAAGCTGCCTGCGCCGGCGCGAGATCTGGTTCTGTTTCGCGGCCGGGTTCGCGCTGGTGGGGCCGTTCTTCGGTTTTGCCGGCATCTGGGCGCTGCCGCTGCTGGTGCAGAAGGCCGGGCTGAGCGAAACGGAGGCCGCCGACTGCCTGGCGCTGTCGCTCATCCTGCTGGCGTTCAGCCCGGCATTCATCGGCTGGTATTCCGATCACGTCGGCCGGCGGCGCTGGATCGTGCTCGCCTGCATGGGGATCAGCACACTGATGTGGTTCATTTTCTGGGCGTGGGACGGGTTCGGTTTCTGGAGCGCCTGCCTGCTGCTGACCATCGGCGGCATCTGCTGCAGCGGCATGGTGCTGATCTATGCCTGCGCCAAGGACCTGGCGCCGCCGAGCGTGGCCGGCTTCGCGGTGGCGCTGGTGAACACCGGACTGTTCACCGGGGCGGCCATCCTGCAGATGGTGATCGGCTGGCTGCTGGAACTGGGCGGCTACGTGCCCGACGGGACAGTCCCGCCGGATTTCGGACCGCCGCTGCTGCTCATGGTCGTGGTGTCGGCGCTGGGACTGGCACTGGCGGCGCGGATTCCGGAAACACATCCAAGCCGGCTCTCCGACGAGGAGGAGGCGCGGCTCGATCCGATCTGATCCCGCTGCCGGCGCGGACTTCCCCTATACTGTCGGGCGCGGACAGGGACTGCGCGCGCAGTAAACCGGGGAGACATGGAGGATGAGCGGCGTGTCCGTTCCGAGGTCATCCAGCAGGTATATCCACCAGGCCTACGCGACGCGGGCGATCGGTTACCTGTTCATCCTGGCGATCGTGATCGCCACCGTGTACGAGCGTTTCGAGCCGGCCACCCACGGGCCGATACTGGCGCTGTGCCTGCTGCTGCCGAACTCGCTGTACCTGTTCGCGCAGTTCACCACGGCCGGGCGGGCCACCGAGCTCGCCGAGTACCTCGACCTGGTGTTTCTCGGCCTGCTCACCACCACCCTCCACTGGGGCATGTTCCCGCTCCTGTTCGTGCTGAACGGCATCTGCGTGTCGGCGATGCTGACGCTGGGCGTGCCGTTTTTCCTGCGCGCGATGGTGGTGCTGCTCGGCACGGTGATCCTGTCGGCTCCGTTCACGGGCTACCAGTTCTCGATCAACAACAACCTGCCCACGGCCATCGTCTGCAGCCTCGGCATCCTCACCTACTCGGCCGCCCTCGGCATCAACGCGTTCAACCAGCGCGCCTACCTGCGCCGGACCCGCCGCGAACTGAAGGAGCAGAAGGAGAAGATCGAGGTGCTCGCGAGCAAGCTGTCCAAGTACCTCTCGCCGCAGGTCTACCGTTCCATATTCGCCGGGGAGAAGGACGTGCGGGTGGAGTCCTACCGCACGAACCTGACGGTGATGTTCTCCGATATCGTCGGCTTCACCGGCATCGCCGACAGCATGGAACGCGAGCAGCTGGTGATCTGGCTCAACGACTATTTCAACCGGATGTCGCACATCGCCATCAGCCAGTACTCCGGCACCCTGGACAAGTTCATCGGCGACTCGATCATGGTGTTCTTCGGTGATCCGCATTCGCTGGGCGAACGCGAGGACGCCGTCCAGTGTGTGAAGATGGCGGTCGCGATGCTGGAGAGCGCCCGCGAGATGGGCATCGACGTACGCATCGGCATCCACTCCGGTGAATGCACGGTGGGCAATTTCGGCAGCGACGAGCGCCTGGAGTACACCATCGTCGGCGGCACGGTGAACCTGGCGGCGCGGCTGGAGACCAGCTCCGAGCCGGGACGCATCCTGCTCTCCGACGCGACCGAGGCGCTGATCCGCGGGGAAATTCCCTGCCAGCCGCGCGGCAGCATTCGCGTGAAGGGCATTGCCGGCGAGATCATGACCTACTGGGTCGACACGCCGGCAGGCCGGGCGGAGACGGTGAATGAAGCGGTACCGGCCGTGCAGGCGGTCCGGGGATAGATCGGGCAGGCAGTCCAGGGAAGGAAATCATGGCGATCGCGATCCGCAGGGCGTTCCTGCGCGAGTTTTTCGGGCAGGAACCGGCTGCCGTCACCGAGGTCAGCATCCGCAAGGAGATCGGCAACTTCTTCGCACTGGTGCTCTGCTCGACCCTGACGCGTATCGCGGTGCTCCTGTTTCCGAAGTCCTGGGACGAGAAGTGGCTGCGGCGGCGGCCGAAGCTGGAGTACGCGGAGAACCAGGCCGGCGTGCAGACCTCCCGCAAGCGGCTGATCGATCTGTTGCGTGACCGCGAATCACTGCGCTTCGTCGCCACGCTCACCACGATCTCGGTGCCAATCACCACCCGCCTGATCCGCAACGCGATGTTCGGCGACAACGACATCGAGAAGGTCACGGAGGACTATGGCGTCCTCAATTTCGACGCCATCTACACCGACGAGCGCGTCGTCGACATGCTGCTCAACGGTTACTGCCCGGTCCGGCTGCAGGAACAGGGCGCGGAAAGGTTCGTCTGGGCGGAATCCTTCGACGATTACGAGTTCGGCCACCAGATCCGCTTCCCCAACGTGCGCATCGTGCTGGAGCGGCAGAATCCGCGTTCGATGGTGCTGCAGGAGATCGAGCTGACCGAGCGCGGCCAGCCCGCGCAGCGCCACACGCCGGACAGCCGGGACTGGCTGCAGGCGAAGCGGGTCGCCTGGGGCGTGGTGCAGTACGACGGCATCCTGCGCTTCCACAGCGGCCTGTGCCACATGCTCATCGAGCAGTACATGGTGGCGGTGGACCGCAATTTCTCCTGGGCCAACCCGCTGCGCTCCCTGTTGCGTCCCTACCTGAAGCACGTGCGCGGCACCAATTACCTGGCGGACCACCTCGTGTGGGGCGATCACCAGCTCACCGTGGCCTTCGGCCCTTTCACGCATCGCTCGTCGGGCCGGTTCATCCGCGACTACCTGCGCGGGATCGACTGGAAGGCCTGGCAGCCGGAACCGGCGCTCGGGGATTTCCATCGCTACGCGCACGCGAGCGGACTCTTCCTCGCGGTGCTGGACGATTACCTGCACGACTACATGGAACGCAACGGCGCGATGCTGCTCCGCTTTCGCGCGGAACTCGAGAACGCGTCGCGTGACCTGCAGGCGCACAGCCTGGAGAACACGGCCGGCGATCCGTCCGCAGCGCCGCTGGTCAGCCCGGGCGATGACGATGCCGAGGTGCTGGAAAACGCCCGGCTGTTCTGCCGGTTCCTGATCTTCCAGGTCTGCTTCGCGCACTGCTGGTCGCACCTGGCGCTGGCCAGCGGCTATCCGCTCAATCCGTTCGCGACGCAGTTCGACTACCAGAACATCAAGCGCGCCGGGAAAGGCATGCAGATCGCCCAGGCCACCCACTTCGCGCACCGCAAGCGCGGCGGTCTGCCGAAACTGATGGACCAGCACGACGGCGAGATCGAGCCTGCGTTCCTCCACCGGCTGGAGGCGCGCCGGGGTGCGTTTGCGGGCCACGGGCTCGATATCGACTACCTGCTGGAGAGTCTCGTCTAGGCGGAGTTTTCATACACCGGGATCACGATGCCCCCGAGGGTGTCCCAGCCCAGTTCGTGCTTGGGCAGGAACCAGGTGTTTTCCTGTTCGAGTGCGGCGACGATGGCAGGATCGACCGCCTCGCGCTCCGCGAACTGCTCGGATGTGATCAGCAGGGCCGGTAGTTGCCGTTGTTCCTGGCGCAGCAACCGGATCAGTGCCGCGCCCGTCCCCAGTGATTTCCTGCCCAGGCGGTAATCCGCGATCAGAAAATCGGCCTGCATCCAGTCCGGATGGGTCAGGGCCTCCTGGGCCGAAGCCACCGTGATGATCTCCAGCGTGGCGGTCGGCAGGTCGTGCTGGAACCGGAACAGGTCACCGATGAGGGTGCGGAAGTTGGGGTCGTCATCGACGATGAACACGCGAAACATCGGCTTTCCGGGCGCCAGGCAATTGACCTGCCCAGTATAGCGGTCGGGTGCGGTTGCATCGTCGTCGCACGTGGTGGCGGATCGCGGGCGGGACTTGCATTCCGGCCGGCGAGCGCTTTGAATCGGGTTGCCGCCGCCAGGGAGGAAACCAGGTGCAATCCTACGAAGAACTGGGTGCGTTTTATCTCGGTCGCCGTTACGACCCGGCTGCCGGCGTCACCAACGAGCCCATCCTGTACGACGCGCGTGACCTGACCACGCACGCGGTCTGCGTCGGCATGACCGGCAGCGGGAAGTCTGGGTTGGGCATCGCGCTGATCGAGGAGGCGGCCATCGACGGCGTGCCGGTGCTCGTCATCGACCCGAAAGGGGACATGGGCAACCTGCTGCTGACCTTTCCGGGGCTGAACGCCGATGATTTTGCGCCCTGGATCGACCCGGCCGACGCCGCCCGCAATGGCAACACGCTCGCGGCGCAGGCGAAGGCGACCGCGCAGCTCTGGCGGGACGGGCTGGCCTCCTGGGACCAGGACGGCGCGCGCATCGCGCGCTTCGCCGCCGCCGCGGAGCGCGTGATCTACACGCCGGGCTCCACCGCGGGCCGGCCGCTCTCGATCCTGAAGTCCTTCCGCGCGCCGGGACCCGGCGTGGTGGAGAACCCGGAGATCCTGCGCGAGCGGGTGCAGTCGACGGTCTCCGGGCTGCTGGCGCTGGTCGGCGTCAACGCCGATCCCCTGCGCTCCCGCGAGCACATCCTGCTGGCCAACATCGTCGAGCACCACTGGCGCGGCGGCATGGACCTCGATCTCGCCGGCTTGATCCGTGCCATCCAGCAGCCGCCGTTCCAGCGCCTCGGCGTGCTGGAACTCGATGCCTTCTTCCCGGCCGGCGATCGCATGTCGCTGGCGCTCACGCTCAACAACCTGCTCGCCTCACCCGGTTTCGCCGCCTGGGGCGAGGGCGAACCGCTGAGCATCCCGGAACTGCTGTACGCGAAGGACGGGCGGCCGCGCGTGTCCATCCTGTCGATCGCCCACCTCAACGACGCGGAGCGCACTTCGTTCGTCACGCTGCTGCTGGGCGAACTCATCGCCTGGATGCGCACGCAGCCCGGCAGCCGCAGCCTGCGCGCCCTGCTCTACATGGACGAGATCTACGGGTACTTCCCGCCGGTCGCCAATCCGCCCACCAAGCAGCCCATGCTGACGCTGCTGAAGCAGGCACGGGCGTTCGGGGTCGGTGCCATCCTGGCGACGCAGAACCCGGTCGATCTCGACTACAAGGGCCTGTCCAACGCCGGCACCTGGTTCATCGGCCGGCTGCAGACACAGCGTGACAAGGAGCGCGTGCTGGAGGGGCTGGAAGGCGCCGCCATGGCCGCCGGGGGCGGCTTCGACCGCGACACCATGGAGAAGACGCTGGCGGGGCTCGGCAGCCGCGTATTCCTGTTGCACAACGTGCATGAAGATGCGCCGGTGCTGTTCCATACGCGCTGGGTGCTTTCCTACCTGGCCGGGCCGCTGACGCGCGAGCAGATCCGGCAACTGCAACCGGCGGTGAACCCGGGCCCGCAGGTGGTGCCGACGCTGCTGCACCGCGTGCCGGATGAGGCGGCAGCCGCGCCGGCAAAGTCCGCGCAGCGCCCGCTGCTGCCCGCTGCTGCCGGCGAGAGCTTCCTGCCGGCGCCCCCCAACGTGCAGGTGCCGCGTTACCGGCCGGCGCTGCTGGCGGAGTGCACGCTGCACTACAGCAATCGCCAGGCGAACGTGGACACGTGGAAGACCATCACCCTGCTGGCGCCGCTGGACGAGGACAGCACAGCCCGGCCGTGGGAGCATGCGGAGCCGTATCCGAACGGATTTGCCGATGTGGAGCCGGAGCCGGCGCCCCGCGCCACCTTCGGCGAGCCGCCCGCGGCCTGCCTGAAGGCGGCCAGCTACCCGCGCTGGGAGAAGATGCTCAAGACGGAACTGTACCGCCAGCACCCGCTCGAAGTGCTGCGCTGCACCGAGCTGAAACTCGTATCCGATCCGGGCGAGACCGAGAACGCGTTCCGGGGCCGCCTGCGCAATGCCCTGCGCGAGCAGCGTGACGTCGAAGTGGAAAAGCTGCGGCGCAAGTACGCGCCGAAACTGGCGCGGCTGGAGGAGCGCATCCGCACGGCGGAACAGCGCGTACAGCGCGAGGAATCGCAATACCGGGAGCAGCAGACGCAGGCGGCGGTCTCGGTCGGCGCCACCGTGCTCGGCGCGCTGTTCGGACGCAAGCTTGCTTCGCGCGGCAATGTCGGGCGTGCCGCCAGCACGCTGCGGCGGGCCGGCCGGGTCAATCGCGAGAAACAGGACATCGCGCGGGCGGAAGAGACGC
Source organism: Pseudomonadales bacterium (assembly GCA_041682035.1). Lineage (GTDB taxonomy): Bacteria > Pseudomonadota > Gammaproteobacteria > Pseudomonadales > JBFGWM01 > JBFJWR01. The sequence goes on from JBFKKR010000038.1 coordinate 12,386, forward strand.
TGCAGGCGCGGGCCGAGGAACTGCAGGACATGGAGGCGGAATTCCAGGAGGCGCTGGAGGCCGTGCGTACGGGGGATGGCGCGGATGAACTGGAACTGACCACGGTCACGGTGAGACCGCGAAAATCGGATATCGCGGTCGACCGGTTCTCGTTCGTGTGGATGGTGTAAAAGAGAAAACTTGTTCAGTTTCCCCTGTGGATGGCAGACTGCGCGTCCCCGCGGGGAAAACAACCATTACCGTTACAGGAGCGAATGACGCATGGCATATGTAACCATCGACGGCGTTAAGTACGAGAAAGAACTGCTGGAACTGGCCAAGCAGCACACCACCGGCCGTGGCGAGGGCAAGCTCTCCAAGGACGAGGTGGCCGACCTGTTCAAGTCCGCCAACGACGGTCCGGGCGTGACCGACACCGAGAAGGCGACCCTGGCCTACATCCGCAAGAACTTCGAGTTCACCGACGCGGCGGCGAAGGACTTCGACACGGCGTTCGCAAAGCTCGGCTGATCACTCTTTCGGGTTCTGCTCGAAGCGGGCCAGCTCTTCGGGGCTGGCCTCGCGTTGAAACCGCTCCTTCCACTCCGCGTACGGCATCCCGTACACCCGTTCCCGCGCCGCTTCGTAATCCACCCGCGCGCCGCGCGCCTCGGCCTCGGCCACGTACCACTTCGACAGGCAGTTGCGGCAGAAGCCGGCCAGGTTCATCAGTTCGATGTTCTGGACGTCCTTGCGGCTGTCGAGGTGGGCGAGCAGGCGGCGGAAGACGGCTGCCTCGATTTCGGTTTCCTGGTTCATGCGCGTTCGTCCCGGGGCTGAAACCACGCAGGATAACGCGCCTTCAGAGCCAGCGCACCGAGGCGATGATGTTCTCAACCTCGGCGAGGAATTTCGGGTAGTAGACATCCTCCGCGCCCATGTAGAGGATCAGCAGCAGCCTGTTTTCGCGGGTGATGTGACCGAGTGCCAGCGCCCGGTACTGCACGCCGCCCCCGGTGTGGAACTGCACGTCGAAGCGGAAGCCGTCGCGCCCGCCGAATTTCTCCGGCCGCGGGCCGCGCGCGACGGCGTCCACCGCGCCCCACTGCATGAGCGTGGCGGTGACCATCTCCACCACGTCGTGCGGCAGCATTTCCTCGTGGTATTTCGGCTGTTTCTCCAGCACCGAGGGCGCGATGAGCACGCTCTCGATCGGGATCTCGAACAGGGAGTCGCCGGTTTCCAGCTCGCGGTAGAAGCGCAACTGCTGCAGTTGCGGACCGTCCACGGTCCAGACCTCGACATTGCGGAAGCCGACGCGCGCCCACTTCGCCTGCGAGCGGACCTCGTATTCCTTGAAGATATTGCGCGTCTCGCCGGGCTGGACGCTGCGCGAACTGGCGCAGCCGGTCACCATGAAGACGGCCAGCAGGCCGGGGAGCAGCAACTGCAGCGTGCGCATCACAGCTTGGCCAGGTAGCTGCGGATCATGGCGGCGTCCTCGGCGTTCGGCGCGGCCTGCAGGTAGGTCTGCAACGCCGCCCGTGCCTCGGCCCAGCGCTTGGCGCGTCGCAGGGCGAAACCCAGTTCGCGGTGCGCCTCGACCGGTGCGCCCGCCGCGCCGGTCGCCTTGCGGTAGTACTCGATGGCATTCACGAGATCATTCTCTTTTTCCTGGTCGTTACGCAGCCGGTGCACCTCGCCGAGGAAGTAGTACAGCTCGCCGGGATTTGCGCCCTGCCTGAGCAGGCGTTCCAGCACGACCTTAACGCGGCAGAAATTGCGTTGCGCCAGTTCGGCGCGGATCCACGCCGCGCGGTGCGGCAGGACGATGGAGAGGTAGCGCGCCTCGCCGGTCTCGCCGCCGTCCATGCCGGACGCCAGCTGGCCGAGGTACTCCATGCGCTTCTTCGAGGCCGGGTGGGACGCCAGCAGGGCCGGCGGCGATGGCAGGTCGCATTCCTTCTGCTCGTCGATCAGGTGCTGCCAGACCTTCGCCGCCTCGGCCGGCGCATAACCGGCCTTGCGGATGAGTTCCAGGCCCCCGCGGTCGGACTGTTCCTCGTGCTCGCGCGAGTAGGACGCCAGGTAACCGCCGGCGACCAGGCTGGTGACATCGCCGAGATTGACGCTGACCGGCCCGGACTGCACGCCGTAGATGCCGCCCACCAGCAGACCGAACTGCGCGGCGAGCGCAAGGTTGGCGGTGCGGCGGGTGGTCTCCAGGCGCTCCAGCGAATGACGTTCCACGTAGTGCATCACCTCGTGGCCGAGCACCGAGGCCAGCTGCGCCTCGTTCTCGGTGCGCAGCAGCAGGCCGGTCCAGACCTGCATGAAACCGTTGGGCGACATCGATGCATTGAAGTCCGGCGCGGTGATCGGGTAGGTGCGGATCGCCTTGCAGAAGTCGCCGGCGACCCGGCAGCTGGTTGCCTCGAGGTAGTCCCGCAGCGCGCGGTCGTCGACGCGGCGGCCGGAGATCGCGATGGCGTACTCGTACTTGTCGGAGACCGACCACAGGCCCTTCTCGACAACGTGCTGTGGCGCGGCGCGATCCGGCTGCAGACGCGGTGCCTCGTAGGCGCATGCCGCCAGCTGCACGGCCAGCAGGAGCATGACTACACGGCGCGGCCTGTTCACAGCGGCAGGTCCTGTAGCATCTCGCGCATCTTCTTGCGCAGTCCCTCCGGTTCGCCCACCTCGATCTGCGCGCCTTTCAGCACGTTGGTCCAGACGATGTCGCCAGTGTGCAGGTCCACCAGCGACGCCAGGCCGATGGTCTGGCTGGTGGGCGAGATCGCGCCGAACAGGGCGAATGCCGCCGCGGTGACGGCGGCACGGCCGGCGTTGGAGGAGGCCTGCCGGTACACCAGGAACAGCATGTAGTCGGCGTCGTACTGGGCGCGCAGCGGTGTCACTGTCGGCCCCAGCGTCCAGTCCAGCGCATCACGGTCCTTGGTGACCAGGGTGGGGCCGCGCGAGCCGCCGCCGGAGGAACCCTGGTAGTTGTATAGCAGGATGGAGTTCAGCACGACCTGGTGCAGGCGGATGGCCGGGAGGTGGCGGCGGTCGACGGGCATGTCGTCGTGATCAGCCGGCGGCCGGTAGGGGACCAACTCGCCGCGGCGCGCGGCCACCGATTCGCCGGCCACCTCGGTGAGCACGTTTTCGGCGGTATCGGTCCAGTCGGCGCGCGGGATCGACACGCCGGCCGTGGTGATCTCCAGTACCACCACGTCGGGAGGCATCATCAGTACGCGCGGGTTCTCGCGGACCGCGCCGCCGCCGGCCGCGCGCATCGCCTTGGTGCTGACGCAGGCTGTCGAGGTGACGGCCAGCAGCACCAGCAGGGACAGCCGGACAATCTGCTGCCGGAACCGTATCCCGGCGGGTTCAGGCCGGCTCGGCAGTGGTCGCTGCCGTGTTGGCGGCTTGCTTTTGTACATCCTTATCCCGGTGCATGCGCATGAACTCCGCGATGTCCGAGCGCGCCTCGCGCGCCTCGCGGAAGGCCCCCTCCAGCAGCGGGAAGGCGTGAGGCAGTATGGGCCATATTTCGCATTTCACGTGGACACCGTCCTCGCGCGCGCGCTCGGCGACGATGAGCGTGTCATCGAGCAGGATCTCCGGTTCGCTGGCCAGCAGGTAGAGCGGCGGGAAGCCGGTGAAATCGGCGCGGATCGGCGACAGTTCCGGATCGCTGCCATCGAGTCCGCCGGCGTAGTCCTGCAGCATGCGCTGCAGCAGCCAGACCGAGATCATCGGGTCCTGTTTCGCCTTGGCGGTGCGCGATGGTGGCGCATGGGCGCGCGCCATTTCCGTCACCGGCGAGATGGACACGGCGCTGGATGGCATGGGCAGGCCGTGGCGGCGGATGCGTTGCAACAGGCCCAGCACCAGGTTGCCGCCGGCGGACTCGCCGGCAAGCAGGATGCGGCCCGGGGCGAAGCCCATGTCGAGCAGCGCGCGGTAGGCGTTTTCGCAGTCGTCCAGCGCCGCCGGGAACCGGTGCAGCGGCGCGAGCCGGTAATCGGGTACGAACGCACCGACCCCGAGGTCGCGGCAGAGCCGTGCGACGAAGCCGAGGTGCACTGATGGCAGGGCCGGCAGCATGAAACCGCCGCCGTGCAGGTACAGCAGCACGCCCGCGTGTGGATCGGGGCGGCCGATCACGTAACCCTGCGCACCCTTCAGCACGCGATAGCGGATCGATTGCCCGGACGCCTCCCGGCGCACGGGGCCGGACAGGCGGATCTGCAGGTTGACGCCGGCGGCGCGGGTGATGAAGCGCAGCAGGATCCACGAAAGCGGCCGCAGGATGTGACGCATGAGCCAGACCCGGCGGCGGCTGGTGCGGCCGATGGCCACGGGTTTGAGGGTGAACTGTCGTTCCATGGCGTAGCGCCCCGGTGCCGTGATGATCCTGCAGGCCCTACAGTGTACCCCAGCCAATTTGCCCCGCACCTGTTTCAGGCAGGTAAGGCTTCGGCCTTACAGGATGGTGCAACTGGCCGGTTGTCAGACTGAAGTCTGACCTACAAGGGGCTTGCCGCCCTCCTCGAACGTCTCGTTTGCATTGAAGTGGGTGAAGCACTTTCTCAGCCCCGCCATCTGTTCCTCGCCGACATCGATAAACGCCAGCCCGTAGCGATAGGCATCGCCGTCGCGGTCGGCGCGCTGGATGCGCGCCTGCAGCATCAGCGGACGGGTGCGCTGAAAGCCGAGCAGGGTCCGGGCCGGCCGCTGCAGCGCCACCTGCACCGGGTCACCGCCGGCCAGGGGGCGGCGCAAGATCACCTGCATGCCGAGCAGCGAGAGATCGCCCGTCACCCCCGGCCAGGTCTCCCCGCCCTGCGTCACCTGCACCACCAGGTGGTGCCGCAGGCGGGGCAGGGCGCGGGCCTCGTTCTCGCGCGGGGTGATCTGCTGCTGGCGGTCGAAGCGGAACCGGTTGATGACTCCGTTCATGCGGTCGGTCAGCTCGGCCAGGTAATCGCCGATGTTCGCGGTGCTCTCGACCTTGTCGGCATTGCGGCCGTGGGTCTCGAACAGGCGGCGCAGCGTTTCCTGCAGTTCGTCGAGCTGCGCGAGCTGGCGGACGCAGGCCGCGGAAATCTGCTGGTTGGCCACCGAGGTGCCCCCGACATCCTTCGCCATGTGGCGGATGACATCAGCCGACTGCTCGGCGCCGTCGCGGGCGGTCCGGAACTGGCTCGCCACCGCGCCGATGGTTTCCACCACGCCCTGCACGCCCTCGTTCAGGCCGTCGATCAGTTCGGAGATCTCTTCCGCCGATGCGGTGCTCTTCGAGGCCAGGTTGCGCACCTCGTCCGCCACCACCGCGAAGCCGCGACCATGATCCCCGGCGCGCGCGGCCTCGATCGCCGCGTTCAGGGCCAGCAGGCTGGTCTTCTCGGCGATCTCGCGGATGGCGTGGGTGAAACGCTGGATGTCGCCGGTGACCGTCGCCAGCCCCGCGATGCGTGACTGCGCCTCGGTGACCCGCAGCCGGGCGGTTTCCAGTTGCGCGATATTGTCGGTGATGGCGCTGATCCCGTTGCGCGCGTCCACGTCGGTGGTCTCGGCCGCGGCCCGGCCGCTCTCGGCGAGCCGGCGCACCTGCTCGGAGACCTCGACCACCTCGCGCATGACCCGGTCGACCTCGCGCGAACGGTGCAGTTCGCCCTTCTCGGCCTCGGCGATCTGGTGCGAGATGTCCGCCACCTGGTGGCCGCTCTGGCTGATCGCGCGGCCGTTGTCATCCAGTCCGCGCAGAATTTCGGCGAGCGTGCGGATCATGGCGTTGAAGCGCACCTCGATGCGGCCGATCTCGTCGCGGGAGGTGACGGCGACCTCGCGCGTCAGGTCGCCCTGCTCGACCGCGGAGAGGGCCTCGATCAGGTCCCGCAGCGGCCGGACGAAGTAACTGGCGACGATGCCGATCACCAGGAACTGGATCGCGAATTCCAGGCCGGTCTCCCAGAACGAGTAGACGATGAAGCCGGACCGGCTTTCGGTCAGCTGCAGGATCACCTCCTCCGGCGCGCCGCCCGCGCGGGCGATGTCGATCATCTTCTGCAGCTCGCTGGTGGCCAGCAGGCGGTTGAAGATGGTGGTGATCATGGTCACCAGGAAGAAGCCGAACTGGAGCTTCCAGCGGATGCTCCAGGCCGAAAACCAGTCTCGGATCGATCGCATGTTGCGCCCCTCTGCCCGTTTACCGCGGATGGAATTGCGGGCGCTCGGGCCGTGAAAAATGGTTGCGAGGGAAGTGTAGATGACCACCTGTGCCCGCTGGTTTGTGGCAGGTTACATACCAAAAACATTGCATATGCAAAAACTTTTATATAAATTCCTCCGGATTCACTGCCGGAGGAGCCCGGGTCATGTCCCTGCCACCCATTCTTGCCGACCGCCTGCGCCTGCCCGTGGTGGGCGCACCCCTGTTCATCATCTCCAACCCTGACATGGTCATTGCCCAGTGCAAGGCCGGCGTGGTGGGTTCCTTTCCGGCCCTGAACGCGCGCCCGGTCGAGGTGCTCGAGGAGTGGCTGCAGCGCATCACCAGTGAACTGGACCGTCACAACCAGGAGAATCCGGACAATCCTGCAGCGCCGTTCGCCGTGAACCAGATCGTGCACCGCAGCAACGACCGGCTGCAGCAGGACATTGATCTCTGCGTGAAGTACGAGGTCCCCATCATCATCACCTCGCTGGGCGCACGCGAGGATCTCAACGAGGCCGTGCATTCCTACGGCGGCATCACGCTGCACGACATCATCAGCAACCGCTTTGCGCGCAAGGCGATCGAGAAGGGCGCCGACGGCCTGATCGCCGTCGCGGCCGGCGCCGGCGGTCATGCCGGCACGACCTCGCCGTTCGCGCTGATCCAGGAGATCCGCGAATGGTTCGACGGTCCGCTGCTGCTGTCGGGCTGTATCTCGACCGGTGACGCCATCCTGTCCGCGCAGGCGATGGGGGCGGACCTCGCCTATATCGGTTCCGCCTTCATCGCCACGCGCGAGGCGAACGCCGACGAACGCTACAAGCAGGCGATCGTCGCGGGCAGTTCCGAGGACATCATCTACTCCAACCTGTTCACCGGCATCCACGGCAACTACCTGAAGCCGTCGGTGATCAATGCCGGGCTGGACCCGGAAAACCTGCCGCAGGCGGATCCCAGCAAGATGGACTTCGGTTCCGGCGGCAATACCAGCGCCAAGGCCTGGAAGGACATCTGGGGCTGCGGTCAGGGCATCAGCGCCGTCAAGGCGGTGCCCTCGGTCGCCGAGATGGTGGCGCGCCTGCAGCGCGAGTACGCCTCGGCGCGTGACCGCGTGCTGGCGGCCTGAGGCGGGCCGGTCTGCATGGCGCTCGCCCACGCCATACTCGTCTCGTTGCTGGACCGGCCGCAAAGCGGCTACGAGATCGGCAAGCGCTTCGACCGCACGGTGGGGTTCTTCTGGAAGGCCAGCCACCAGCAGATTTACCAGGAACTGCACAAGCTCGCGAAAGCGGGCCTGGTCCGCGGCGAGACGGTGGAGCAGACCGAGCGGCCCAACCGCATCGTCTACGAACTCACGGATTGCGGGCGCGATGCGCTCGACAGCTGGTCGCGCCGGGCCACCGACCCGCCCTCCGTCAAGGAGGAACTCATCGTCAAGCTGTTCGCCCTCGGCGATGTTGACGACGGCGTCATCCGGGGCGAACTGGAGCGGCGCCGGGATTTCCACCGCGACCGGCTGGCGTACTACGAGTCCGTCATGGCGGCGCACTACCCGGATCCGGCGCGGCTGCGGCCGCGCCAGCAGGGCCGCTATCTCGGTCTGCGCATGGGCATCGTGACCGAACAGGCGACCCTGGCCTGGTGCGACGAGGCGCTGGGCCTGCTGGCCGGCGCGCCGGCGGGCGGCTGAGCGAAGCAGGGCCGCCCCCCCCGGACGGGAGTCCAGCGACTATCCTTTCCCTGTTCAATTGCAGCGGCGGGGATGGAACGCGATGGAGTCTGCGGCAGAGGTCTTTCACCGGAATTTTCTCAACTGCCTCACGGACGCGGGCATGCAGCCGGCGCAGATCGCGCGGCACGCCTGGCGGCCGTACCGCGTCGCGGACCTCGGCATCACCGGGGCGGCGCGCGATCACGACCTGTCGAAACTGAGCCTGCCGGAGCAGGATGTCGCGCGCGTGCTGCAGGAGACGCGCGGCGCGCACCAGCCGGTGGACCTCGACTACCTGCGTACACGGAAGATCGCCCTGGTGCTGGTGCCGGGCTACACGCACGAGACGCTGCGCAACCTCTCCTGGCACCAGGAGATGAATCGCAGGGACACGCCGCATTCGATCGTCATGCTGCACCCGGGCGGGGCCGGCCAGCCGACGCGCGAGGAACACCGTGCCAGCGGCGACGGCCTGCGCGTGGTGTACGCGCGCTACCCACGCTCAAACGCCGCGTCGGAGCACATCAACGAACCGCTCTTCCACCTGCTGCACAACAGCGCCACGCTGCGCCGGTGGGTGGAGGAGGACGGCTACCGGCTGCTGTTCGTCGGTTACTCCTACGGTTCGCCGCTGAGCCTGGAACTGCTCGCGGCCCTCAACAGCGGCCGGTTCGAGGACCAGTTCCTGCTGCAGGCGACGGCGGGTTTCTTCGGCCTGTGCGGTGATATCGGCGGCGCCTATCTCGCCGACGATGTGATCCGCCCCGACGCCACGTTCATCTCCATCCAGAAGGTCATCGACCTCGCCCGCCGCAACCGGCTGGTGGCGGCGATCGCCGGGCTGGGCACGAAGCAGCTCCAGGACGACATGTTCGACGGCGTGAAGTCGCTCGGTCACGCGGAGCGGCAGGCGCACCTGCGCGAGTACGCGCCGAAGCTGCCGGGGGATGTGTTCTACGGCACCATCAGCGCGGTCTGTCCGCTCTCTGATTACCGGCGCCACTTCTGGCAGTTCAACTTCGATGATTTCGCCATGTACCGGCAGGCGCTGATCTCTGACCCGGTCTCGATCTACAACGACGGGCAGGTGGTGCTGGAGGACAACCTGGTGCCGGCAGCGCCGCAGATTCCGGCGGAGCGCCATCATCATCTCGGCGCCGTGCGCACGCATCACTGGGGCGTGAGTTACCTCACCTTCAATTTCGGCTGGAACCGCTTCCCGCGCCGGTCGTTCTACGCGGCCGTGCTGAAGACACTGTTCGAACTGGGGCTGGACGCACGCCCCTAGGCGCGACGCCGTGCCACGCGACCGTCCCGCCTCCGTCACGGGGGACCGCCGGCCGCGCGCGGCCTGTATCATGTGCGGCGCGATGACGGCGCAGGCGGGGCAGGCGTGAACATGGATGGCGGATTGCTGGAGAAACTGAAGTCCTTCCTGCTCGACCCGCACCGGGGCGAGCAGGTGCTGCGCGATGCCGGCCAGGCGGGCGAGCGGCCGGTGCCCGTGATCTGGCTCCTGGGCAAGACGCAGTCCGGCAAGAGTTCCATCGTCAGCGCCCTCACCGGCCATCCGCACGCGCAGGTCGGCAACGGCTACGAGCCCTGCACCCGCACGGCCGGCATGTTCGATTTCCCGGCCGGCGTGCCGGTGCTGCGCTTCCTCGACACGCGCGGCCTCGGCGAGGTCGCCTACGACCCGCGCGAGGACATCGCCGCCTGCGCCGCGCAGGCGCACGTGATCCTGGCAGTGGTGCGCGCGAGCGATCCACGGCCACAGCCGGTATTCGACGTGTTGCGCGCGGTCCGGCGCACGCACCCGGACTGGCCGGTCATCGTCGCCCAGACCTGCCTGCATGATCTCTACCCGCGGGGCGCCGATCACCTCGATCCCGATCCGTTCGCCGCGGAACCACCGGTGCTGCCGGATGACTACCAGGACCTGTCCCGCATGCTGGCCGGGCACCGGCGCCTGCTGGCGGACCTGCCGGGCGCAGCGGTGCAGTGGGTGCCGGTGGACCTGACCCAGCCGGAGGACGGCTACGGCGACCCCCACTACGGGCTGGGACGCCTGTGGGACGTGCTGGAGACGGCGTTGCCGCACGGGCTGGCGATGGCGTTGCGGCAGGATGCGCCGGGTGATGACTTCCTGGCCGCCGCGCGCCAGCAGATCACCGGTCACGCGATTGCCGCGGCCGGGCTCGGCGCGGTGCCGCTGGTGGACCTGGTGGCGGTGGCGGCGATCCAGGGCAAGATGCTGCACGCGCTGGCGCGCATGGCCGGCCAGAAGTTCGAGGCGCAGACCGTCGGCGAGTTCGTCGGCCTGCTCGGCGGCGGCATCGCGGCCAGCTGGCTGCTGGGCCAGGCCGGCCGCACGGTCGTCAAGCTGGTGCCAGGCTGGGGCCAGACCCTTGGCGCGGTGTGGGGGGCGACGCAGGCGGGCGCCACCACCTACGCGCTGGGACAGGTCGGTGCGCGGTTCTTCGATGCGCGCCGGCGGGGGCTGGCCACGGACGCTGATGCGCTGAAGAAGGTCTATGCCGAGGAACTGGCTGCCGGCCGTGCCCTGCTGAAGGAGCGCCTGCGTGGCTGAAGCCGACAGCAGCCTGCAGGACGCATGGCGGCGCTGGCGCCACCTGCTGGTGCCGCTGCTCGCCGCCTCGCTCCCGGTACTGCTGCTGGTCCTGGCCGGGGTGATCTGGCTGGTCGAACGCGATTTCTTCCTGGCCTGGCTGCTGCTGCTGGCGATCGGCGGCTATCTCTCCATGCGCCTGCTGCCGCGCGCCAACCGCCGCTTCGAGACCGAGTTGCCGAAACAGGCTGCGGATCCGGTGTGGCCGCCGGTGGCGCAGGAGGCCTGGGCGCAAGTCGCCGCCCGCGCGGACGGCATCGGCATCGACGACTGGCCCGAGTCGGCGGTCGGTTTCTATGACATCGCGCGGGAGGTGCTCGAGGATGTCGCCCGCCACGCCCACCCCGATTCCGTGCAACCGCTGGCGGAGGTCGCCCTGCCGCACGCGCTGCTGGTGATCGAGTGCGCCTGTCACGAGATGCGCAGCGAGGTGCTCGGCGTGGTGCCGTTCGCGCACAAGGTGCGGCTCGCCGACCTGGGGCGCATCCAGAGCATCGGTACGCTGGTGGGCCGCCTCAACGATCTCTACCGCGCCGGCCGGCTGATCGCCTTCCCGGTGCAGGCGATCGCCGCGGAGGCCGCTTCGGCCGCGCGTTCGCAGGCGGTCGGCGTGGCGCGCGAGGGGCTGCAGGTCTGGCTGCTGCGGCAGTGGATCCGCAAGGTGGGATACCACGCCATTGCACTCTACAGCGGGCAGACCCTGCTGAGCGCACCGGCCGCCGCGCCGTTGCCGGGCACGGCCGCCGACCTGCGCGATGCGCTGGAGCAGGCGGCGGACGCCGAACCCCTGCGGCTGCTGGTGCTGGGGCGCAGCAGCGCCGGCAAGTCCAGCCTGATCAACGCGCTGTTCGGCGAGCAGCTGGCCGCCACCGACGTGCAGGCCGATACCACCACCGGGCTGACGCCGTACGTACTGGAGCGGGACGGCTGGCCGGCGGCGCTGGTGCACGACAGCGGCGGCTGCGACAGCGCCGGGTTTGGCGTGCGGGACGTGCTGAAGGCGGCGGAGCGGAGCGACGCGCTGCTGTTCGTCACCGCGGCCAACCGGGCCGACCGCGCCACTGAGCGGGCGCTGCTGGATGCGCTGCGGCAGGGCGAACAGGCGCGCGAGCGCGGGCTGCCGCCCCTGCTGGTGGTGGTGAGCCACATCGACCGGCTGCCCCCGGCGCGGGAGTGGTCACCGCCCTACGATCTGCGCTCGTCGCAGCCCAAGGCGCAGGCCATTGCCGGCGCGGTGGAGAGCGTCGCGCGGGACCTGGCGGTGCCGGTGGCGCAGGTGATCCCGGTCTGCCTGGCCGGCGGGCACGTGTACAACGTCGAGGACACGCTGCTCGCCACGCTCGCGGCGCAGATGGACGACCTGCGCCAGGCCCGGTTGCGCCGCTGCCTGGCCGAGCACCGCCGGCGCGAGAACTGGACCCAGGTCGGCGAACAGGTGCGCGCGGCCGGGCGGCTGCTGCGCGATTTTCTCGGCGGGCACAACAGCTGATCCGGCGAACGAGATTCCGGCCCCGGCCCGGTGGTGATAGCCTTGCGACCAGGCCAAGTACCCGTGGAGGGGTCCCATGACCGATTCGATCGTCAACTACGCGCTGGAAAACGGCGTCGCCACCATCACCATGGACGACGGCAAGCGCAACGCGCTGTCGCCGCGCATGTTCCGGGAACTGAACATCGCTTTCGACCGCGCCGAGAAGGACAACGCCATCATCATCCTGACCGGCCGCGACGAGACCTTCTCGGCCGGCTTCGACCTGAAAGTGATGAAGGGCGGCAACGCCGCCGACACGCTGAACATGCTGCGGGCGGGGTTCAGCATGACCGCGCGGCTGCTGGCCTACCCGCGTCCCGTGATCACCGCCTGCAACGGCAACGCACTGGCGATGGGCCTGTTCCTGATGTTGAGCACGGACTACCGCATCGGGGTCGCCGGCGCCTACAAGTTCGCCGCCAACGAGGTGGCCATCGGCCTGGTCATGCCGCGCACCGCCGTGGAGGTGCTGCAATTGCGCCTGACGCCCGCCGCCTTCCAGCGCGCCGTGGTGCTGTCGGAGTACTTCAGCCCGGACAACTCGGTCGAGGCGGGTATCCTCGACGAGGTGGTCACGCGCGATGCCCTGATGGCCACCGCGCTGGAGAAGGCCCGGCAGTTCGACGAGCAACTGGACGCCCGGGCGCACGAACTCAGCAAGCTGCGTATCCGTGACGCGGTGATCCGCCGCATCCGCCGCGCCGTGCCGCTGGACCTGAAGGACGCGCTGATGCTGGGCGTGCGGGCGATGGTGAAGTCGGCCACCGGCAGGTAGTGCTGCGCAACATTATCGTTTCTTGATATCAAGAAACAGGGAAAGCACCAAACGCCCCAGAATCCCTGCGAAAGGTCCTAAACTGATCCTTGTAATCCCCCTGATCGCAAGGATGGGCTACCGTGGCACGCACATGGAATCGTACCGCCATTGCATGCACTGCACTGGTCGCGGGCGCACTCGCGCTTCCGGCGAGGGCAGCCCCGCCGTTACCCGGTCAGGTCCAGCCCGGCCAGATCGAGCGGCAGTTCGAGAAGCGCGAGGAACCGCAGTTGCGGCCGGGCGTTCCCGAACTGCAGCAGCAACAGCAGCAGGAACCCGATAACGCCCGCGACATCCGCTTCACCCTGCGCGGCATCGAGATCAATGGGGTCGAGCGCTACGGCGCGGCGGAACTGCAGCGCGTCTACGCGCCGTTGCTCAACCGCGAGGTCAGCCTGGGCGAGATCTACGCGCTGGCGCGGCGACTGACGGCGCGTTACCGCAACGACGGCTACATCCTCTCCCGCGTGGTGGTGCCGGCGCAGGAAGTCAGCAGCGGCCACGTGCGGCTGGAAGCCTTCGAGGGCTACGTCACCGAGGTCGAGTTCCGTGGTGCGCAGACCGCTGACAGCGACCTGATGCGGCGCTATGCCGCCCGCGTGCTGGCGGAGCGGCCCCTGACCGCCGCATCGCTCGAACGCGCCATGCTGCTGATCAACGACCTGCCCGGCGTGTTCGCCAGTGCGACGGTGGCGCCGGCGCCGGCCGGGCGTGGCGCCTCGCGGCTGATCATCTCGACCAGCCGCACGCATGTCGGCGGCGGGCTGTCCGCCGACAACCGCGGGTCGCGCACGCTGGGGCGGGAACGCTACATCGCCGACCTGCAACTGATGTCCCTGCTGGTGCCGCACGGCCACACCAGTTTCTTCAACGTCGAATCGCAGCAGGACGAGCTGGATTTCTGGTCGGTCTCGCACAACCAGCCCATCGGCATGTATGGCGGCGCGATCTCGGTTTCCTACTCGCACAGTGATTCGGCGCCCGCCGAGCAGAACACCATCATTCCGCTCAACCTGGAAACGGAATCCGACACCCTCGACGTCGGTTACCGCCACCCGCTGAAGCGCACGCGCAACGAAAACCTGTACCTCAGCGCGCGTTTCACTGTCCATGATGGCGAAACGCGCATCCTGGGCGCCCGCAACACGGCGGACAACATACGGTCTGTGCGCATAGGACTTGCGTACGATCGCGTCGACCGCTGGCGCGGCGTTAACCTGATCGAAACTGAATTCAGCCAGGGCCTCAACGACTTCGGCGCCTCGGAAAACGACGACGTGTTCCTGTCCCGGCCGGAAGCGCGCGTCGATTATTCGAAGCTGACGGTCTACGGGGCGCGGCTGCAGGGGCTCGGGGAGCGCTGGTCGCTGCTGGCCGTGCTGCAGGGTCAGTACGGTTTCACCGACCTGCTTGCCCCGGAATTGTTCAGCCATGGCGGTGAGCAGTTCGGCCGTGGCTACGATCCGTCGGAACTGGTTGGTGATCATGGCGTCAGCACCAAGTTCGAATTGCGTTATACCAACCGCCTGCCGCTCCGGCCGCGGTTCGGTTACACGCTGTATGCCTTCCACGACTGGGGCCGGGTCTGGCAACGCGAGTCCCCGGCGCAGGATTCCTTCGTTTCCGCCAGTTCCGCCGGGGGCGGGGTGCGCTTCCAGTTCGCACCCTGGGTCTTGGGTTTCGTCGAGTACGCCAAGCCGCACGACGAGGATGTCGTGGGGGAAGGGGACCGCAACGGGCGCGTCTACGCAGGCGCGTCCGTCCGCTTTTGACCGCATCCGCATCGCGCAGCGATGACCGAGGGTAGACAGATGCAACCGCAGACAGGGTATCAGACGGGTCTCGTGCAGAAGAATCTCGCGCTGGCGTTGTGCGCGTTCCTGCTTACATCGTCGGCCGCCGTGGCGGCGCCGGTCGACGGGCAGGTCGTCGCCGGGCAGGCGAACATCTCCAGGTCCGGCAACACCACGCGGATCGAGCAGGCCAGCGACCGCGCCATCATCAACTGGCGCGGCTTCGGCATCGATGCGAACGAGGCGGTGCAGTTCCAGCAACCCGGAACGACCTCGGCGACCCTCAACCGCGTGACCGGTGACCAGGTTTCGGTGCTGCTCGGCCGGCTGGATGCCAATGGCCAGGTGCTGCTGATCAACCCCAACGGCGTGATCATCGGCAACGGCGCCGAGATCAATGTCAGCAGTTTCATTGCTTCCACCGCCAACATGAGCGACGGGAATTTCCTGGCGGGCCGGCTGGTCTTCGATGAACCGGGCCTGCCGGGTGCGCGGGTCACCAACGAGGGTCTGATCAGCGCCGCGGAGAGCGGGCTGGTCGCGCTGGTCGCGCCGCACGTGCAGAACGACGGCGTAATCCGGGCCCGGCTCGGCAAGGTGGTGCTGGGCGCGGGCGACACCTTCACCATCGACCTGCACGGTGACGGGCTGATCAACCTGGCGGTCGCGCCGGAAACGGCGGCCGCGCTGCTCGGCATTTCCGTGGACAACGCCGGCACGGTGGATGTCGGCGGCGGACGCGCGGTGCTGATGACGGCGGCCGACGCGAGTGGCGTGGTCGACAGCGTGATCAACCTGTCCGGCATGGTGCTGGCCAACTCCGCCACGGCGGTCGGCGGACGCATCCTGCTGACGGGCGCCGGCGCCGACATCCATGTCAGCGGTACGCTGGACGCCAGCGGCGCGCAGGGCGGCGGCACCATCCAGGTGGGCGGTGCGTGGCAGGGCGGTGGCACGACGCCACGCGCGGCCACGACGACGATCACGAATTCCGGCGCCCTCGACGTGAGCGCCACCCTGGCCGGCGATGCCGGCGAGGCGGTCATCTGGTCCGACGGGCACACGGCGTTTGCCGGCAACGTGCTGGCGCGGGGCGGCAGCGCCGCCGGCAATGGCGGGCGCGTGGAGGTGTCCGGCCTGCAGACGCTGGACTTCGGTGGTTACGTCGATAACAGCGCAGCCAACGGCCTGGCCGGCCTGCTGCTGCTCGACCCGGCCATCCTCACCGTGCTGGCGGCGGATGCCTCGCTGCTCAGCCTGGTCCTGAGCAACGGCTCCGCCGTCACGCTGAGCGCCAGCGACACCATCAACATCAACGCGACCATCGACGGCCGTGGCAAGGTCGCCGGCGGCAGCCTGACGCTGAATGCCGGGAACACCATCAATCTCAACAGCTTCATCCTCACCAACAACGGCGCCATCAACCTGAACGCGACGGCCGGGACCGTGAACTTCGCCGCTGGCAAGGGGGTGTTTGCCGGCAACGCACCGATCAGTTTGCTGGCGGGCGGTAACGTCAGCACCGGGCCCATGATCACCACCGGTCCGCTGAGCGTACGTTCCACCGGCGGCAGCGTGACGGTGGCCAGCCCGATCACACAGGCCAACCGTGACGTGATGA
The DNA here is from genome assembly GCA_041682035.1 of Pseudomonadales bacterium. Lineage (GTDB taxonomy): Bacteria > Pseudomonadota > Gammaproteobacteria > Pseudomonadales > JBFGWM01 > JBFJWR01. The sequence continues at coordinate 28,693 of JBFKKR010000038.1, forward strand.
TCCGCGCTGCGCTGGACCTGTTGGTCAGCCAGCCGATCGTGAATTTCCTCAACGGTTCCAGTCTCGGCCTGATCGCGGATGGTGGTGATCTCACCATCGACGCGCAGATCGACGGACGGGATGGCGTGGCCGGTGGTTCCGGCGCGGTGACGCTGGCCGCGGGCAACAACATCCTGCTCAACAACAGCGTGCTCAGCGAGGGCGGCAATATCACCGTCAACGCCGGTGGCACGTTCGGCGCCGGAGGCGCATTCGGCCTGTTCGCGGACACCGCGCCGATCAGCGTGACGGCGGCTGGCGACATCACCACCATGGCAATGATCACCAGTGGCCTGCTGAGCGTGGAATCGACGGCAGGATCCATCATCGTCGATTCC